>JADZAC010000052.1 GCA_020852835.1 Flavobacteriales bacterium | reverse complement strand
GATAATCCGTCAACACCAAGTCGTGGAAAATGTCATTACCTTTGCTTCACCAACATCCGTGAAGCATGGCAACCAATCCCCACTTCGGCCCCAATATCAAGCTGTTGCGCACCCGCCGCGGCCGCTCCCAGGAAGAAACCGCCCTTGCACTGGAGGTGAAACGCTCCAGCTGGAGCGGCTATGAGAACGGCAGCGCCGAGCCCTCGCTGGACCTGCTGGTGCGCATCAGCGGCTACTTCAAGGTGGGCCTGGACAAATTGCTAAAGGACGACCTCACGGCGCTGAGCGAAAGCCAGCTCGGCATATTGGAGCGCGGCGGTGATGTGGACCTCAGCGGGCGGCGCCTGCGCGTGCTGGCCACCACCGTGGACCGCGGCGACCGCGAGAACATCGAGCTGGTGAACCACAAGGCCAAGGCCGGTTATGCCCTGGGCTACGCCGACCCCGAGTACATCAGCGTGCTGCCCACCTTCCAGATGCCGTTCCTGAGCCGGGACCGCAAGTACCGCACCTTCCAGATCAGCGGCGACAGCATGCCGCCCGTGGGCGAAGGCTCGTGGGTCACCGGCGAGTACGTGCAGAACTGGCAGACCCTGCGCGACGGCCAGCCCTACATCATCATCACCAAGGAGGACGGCATCGTCTTCAAGGTGGTGTACAACCAGTTGAAGACCACCGGCAACCTGCTGCTGTGCAGCACCAACCCCGTGTACCAGCCCTACGAGGTGCCCATCAGCGAGGTGCTGGAGATCTGGAAGTTCGTGCACTTCATCAGCCACGAGCTGCCCGAACCTAACCTGAGCCGCGACGAGCTATCACGCAGCGTGCTGGACCTGCGCAAGGAGGTGGGCCAGCTGCGCATGGCGATGGAGAAGCAGGGGAGGCTGGCGTTGTGAGGGGGAGTACGCAGGGACCAATTTGCAGTGCAAAGGACCGGGACACAGCAGGTAGTGATCCGCCGGTGGCCGCGTGCCCCCAAGCACCTGTGAATTGCCAAGCTCCTGGGTCTGATCGAGCTGCCTTGCAGCGCATCATTGCAAGGACCGGAGCCACGCCGCTCAACGGGAAGGGTGCTGGTTTTGAAATGTGCCAGAGCATGGTTGCGTGCATTGTTCCGCATTATTGGATGTGCTCATACCCCGCCTGGCGCATAAGTCCCGTTGGCTGCTGCAGGCATCAAAAGGGAATAAGCGCGGTACACTGGTGAACATTACTTTTGGTAGTTCCTGCTGATCAGTACCAACAACCATGCATTTACTTTTCTCCCGGTCCCGTGCCGGGCATCAACTGGCTTCAAGGCCCTTGAAGTACGCGGCCTGGTGCGCTTGCTTGGGCTTGGTTACGGCCATTCCGGCCGGTGCCCAGCCGGGCAATACCGCCTCGCTGAAGAATTCCGTGCTGCTGAATGCAACAGTGGGCGCGAATGCGATCACCCTGACGGCCCCGGCCTACGGAGGCACCAACCAATACAAGGTGTATCGCAAGCTGCGCAGCGCGGCCAGCTTCCCGGCTGCGCCGCTGGCCACCATCCCCGTTTCGGGCGCCACGGCCCTGAACTACGTGGACAACGGAGTTTCGCCCCAGGTGATGTACGAATACAAAGTGGTGCGCACGGCCAACACCGGCACGGCTTACGGTTATCTCTGTTCGGGCATTCAAGTGCCGGCCTCGGCATGGACCGGCAGTACCGACCACTACATGGGCAAGGTACTGGTCTTTGTGGAGAGCGGCCTGGCGGGATCGCTCGGCCCGGCGCTGCAACAGCTCACCACGGACCTCAAGGCCGAAGGATGGGCCCCCGTGCTGAACATCACCTTCAGCAGTGCCAGCGATCCCGCTGCCTTGCACACGGTGATCGTGAACGCGTACAACAGTGATCCCGCCCATGTGAAGGCCGTACTGCTCATCGGCCATGTGGCCGTGCCGGTCACCCAGAACAATTCCCTCCAGCCCGACGGGCACAGCAGCGCCAACAGGCTTTGGCCTGCCGATGGCTATTTCGGCGATGTGAACGGCACCTGGACCAAGCACACCTCCGGGCCGTATACGGGCAAATTCAACATGGCCGGTTTCCCATCGGCGATCGAACTGGCCGTGGGCCGCGTGGACCTTTCGGACCTGCCCGCCTTCACCGCTTCTGAAGCCCAGTTGACGAACGGCTACCTGCAACGGCTGCACGCCTACCGCACCCGGGAGATCGTGCCCAAGAAGCGCGGGATCATCTTCGATGCCCTGTACTGGACGGGCGATGCCCACAGCGGCGGCGGATGGAAATCCATAGCCCCATTGGTGGGCAACACGGTGAGCGACCAAGCTCCGGACCAGCCCTTGCCCAACACGGGCCTCTACCAGGCCTGGCCTTCCTGGTACCCATTTGCGGGCTACATGGACCTCGGTGGGGTCACTTCCGCCAGCAACGGCCTGGTCAATGAGGGCAGCTACCTGTGGACGTTCACGGGCGGAGGCGACAACGTGGCCAGTGCCGGGTTCTCCGGCAGCACGGCGGACTATGCCCAGCCCGGCTACCAGTACGGAGGGGTCTTCAACATGGGCTTTGGCAGCTATTGGGGCCAGTGGAACACCACCAACAACCTGTTGCGCTCGCCATTGGGCTCGGGCCATGCGTTGACCAACGTGTGGAGCGGCAAACCCCACTGGTATTTCCACGCCATGGGCATGGGGGAAACCATTGGCCGTAGCGTGGTGCAGAGCATGAACAATACCGACGACCACTACACTCCGCAAAGCATCGGCGGCATCGGCAATGCCGCAAACATCCACATGGGCCTGATGGGCGACCCCACCTTGCGCATGAACATGGTGGCACCTCCTTCCGCGCTTACTGCAACGGCTGCCGGCGGGACCTTGCAGTTCAATTGGACGGCATCCACCGACCCGCAGGTCGCTGGCTACCACCTCTATGCACTCGATGCCAACGGGGTGCCAACCCTGTTGAACAGCAGCCCGGTGAGCGCCACCACGTGGTCGGTGGCCGGGTCATACAATGCAGGAACGGAATTCATGGTGCGGGCGGCGAAGTTGGAAACCACGCCCAGCGGGTCGTACTGGAACTTGTCCATGGGCAGCATGGCCACCTTGGTGGCGGTCGATCCGTGGTGCCTGTTGCATGTGAAAACCATGCTCGGTGGAGCGTACGATGCGGGAACCGGCCAAATGGCGGATGCCTTGCGGGGCTTATCGGCATTTCCCCTCACCGAGCCTTACACCGCGCTGGGTGCAGGCATGGTACCAACGGGAGGCGGTGGCGGCGAAACCACCCATTCCGGTGTGCTGTCCGTTTCAGGCAACGCCGCCATTGTGGATTGGGTGCTGGTGGAACTGCGTTCGGGCACGGACCCCTCCCAAGTGGTGGAATCGCGCTGCGGATTGGTGCGGCGCGACGGCAAGGTGGTGTTGGCCAACAACGGGAGCAGCCCGCTGAAGTTCCTTTCACAGGGGCAATACCGCGTGGCCGTCCGCCATCGGAACCACTTGGGCTGCATGACCGCCGCAACGGTGACCCTTGCCCCGGGCGTGCCTGCAACGGTGGACTTCACGCTGCCGGGCACCGCAACCTACGGCAGTGAGGCGCGCAAGGAGGAGAACGGCACCATGGTGCTCTGGCCGGGCAATGTGCGCGCAGGCGACCATGCTGTGGAATACACCGGGGCCGGCAACGACCGCGACCACATCCTCAGGGCCGTGGGCGGTGGCACCCCGGAAGGGCTTTTGCAAGGTGTCTATCGTTCGGAGGATGCGAACCTGGACGGAAAGATCAGCTACAAAGGGGTGGACAGCGACCGGAAATGGATCATCCCCTATACCATCGGAACGGTCTACTCCGACCGGCGGCTGGAGCAGTTGCCTTGATCGCGCAACTGGTCCCAACGCGTGGCCCGGGTGATGCGTGCAGCAGCAAACGGCGGCCCACGCCCGGCCTTGCCAGGCCAATTACATCCGCTTCCTTGCGATCCACGAAATATTCCCCGCCATCGAACTACCCGTGCACAATACCTTTGAACAAGCAATAGCTCCACCATGGCAACAATGAAACGCATCCTGGACCCCCTGCGCCGATGGGCCGCATTGGCGCTCCTCCTGCTGGTTTCCGGATGCCTTACCATCGAAGAGAACTACACCTTCAAGAAGGACGGCAGCGGTACCATGGAATACGTGGTGGACATGAGCGACATGAAGGACATGGCGGGCATGTTCGGCGGAAAAGGGGACAAGCGATCCGGAATGGAAAAGAATGACGGCCCGATCACCGATGCGGATGCGAAAATGGCGCGGCTCAAGAACTTGGAAGGGATAAAAAAGGTGAAGCTCAAGTCCGAGCAGGACGGGTTCGTGCAACGGATCTCCTTCGCCTTCCATGACGTGGACGCCCTGAACCGGGCCTTGAACGTGCTGATGCAGGATTCCACCGGCGGGCAACAAACCTTCTTCCGCTGGGAAGGCACCACCTTGGTGCGCACCAACAACCAATACGCGGAAGGCTTGGGCAAGGAGATGGGAGGCGGCACCGACACCACGGGCACCGCGGAATTGCTCAAGGCCATGCACTACAAGTACAGTTTCAAGTTCGCCAAGGGCATCACCGGCATGCAAACGGCCGATGGAGTGACCAGTGAAACACCGGGCACCAACAAGCTGGAACTGGCCACGGACTGGTCGGTGATCATGAAAGACCCCAAGGCGCTGGACCTGCGGATCACCCTGGCCCAATGACGGAGCTGGTGCAGGAGCACCTCTTGGAGAGCGCCATACGCTTGGCGGCCAAGGTGCACAAAGGCCAGAAGGACCGCGCGCAGAAGCCCTACATCCTGCACGTGATGCGCGTGATGATGCGCGGTACCGACCTGGAGGAGCAGTTGCTGGGGGCCTTGCACGACGTGCTGGAACGCTCCGGGCTCACCGTTGCGCAACTGGCCGAACGAGGCTTTCCGCCGCGCGTGCTCAACGCCTTGGAACACATTTCACGCAAGGCCGGGGAAGACTATGAGGCCTACATCGAACGGGTGGCGCTGGACGGCTTGGCGGTGCGCGTGAAACTGCACGACCTGAGCGACAAGATGGACATCCGCCTGCTGAACGAACTGGGCCCGGCGGACATCAAGCGCTACAACCGGCAACTCGCCGCCTACCACAAACTGCGCAAGCTGGCAGGCGAGGCGCGCAACGGTACGCCCGGCGCCTGACCGGCCCGTGATCGGCCCGGGCCGCCTGTATATTCGCGGCCTTGAACCATGTCCACGCCATGCAAAAAGCTGCGATCGCCCTGTTGTTGTTTCCCCTGCTGATGGCTTGCGGAGGCTCGGACCCCGCACCCGGCGCCAACGCCACAGCCGATACCGTGGCCGCCGACACCTTCCAATGGGAGGTGGACCAGTTCGCCGACGTGCGCGTGATCCGCTACCAGGTGCCCGGCTGGGAACAGCTCTCCCTCCAACAGAAAAAACTGGCCTACTACCTCACGATGGCCTCGCTCAGCGGGCGCGACATCATGTGGGACCAGAACTACCGCCACAACCTCAAGGTGCGGCGGGCCTTGGAGAAGATCATCAAGGAATACAAGGGCGAACGCACCGGCGCCGAATGGGACGCCTTCATGGTCTATGCCAAGGAGATCTTCTTCGCCAACGGCATCCACCACCACTACGGCCAGCAGAAATTCACCCCGGCCTTCCCGCGCAGCTATTTGGACACGCTGGTAACGGCCAGCGGCGCCGACCTTCCCAAGGAAGTCGTCGACATCCTCTTCGATCCGGCCATCGATGCCAAGAGAGTAAGCCTGGACAAGGACAAGGACGTGGTGCTGGCCTCGGCGGTGAACTTCTACGGGGATGACATCAATGCCAAGGAAGTGGAGGCCTTCTATGCCGCCATGGAGGTGAAAGGCGACACTACGCCCGTGAGCTACGGGCTCAACAGCAAGCTGGTGCGGGGCAAAGACGGCAAGCTGGCCGAGGAAACCTGGAAGGTGGGCGGCCTGTACGGCCCGGCCTTGGCCGAATGCGTGAAATGGCTGGAGAAGGCCGCCGGCGTGGCCGAAAACGAACAGCAGCGCAAGGCCATCAACCTGCTGGTTGAATACTACCGCACGGGCAGCCTGAAAACCTGGGATGATTTCAACGTGGCCTGGGTGCAGGACACTACCGGCACGGTGGATTTCATCCATGGCTTTGTGGAGGTGTACAACGACCCCTTGGGCAAGCGCGGCTCCTTTGAGGCCATCGTGGAGGTGACCGACCCGGTGGCCACCAAGCGCATGGAAGAGATCCAGAAGAACGCCCAGTGGTTCGAGGACCATTCGCCCTTGATGCCCGAGCACAAGAAGAAGAACGTGGTGGGCATCACCTACCGCTTCATCAACGCCGTGGGCGAGGCCGGCGATGCCGCGCCCAGCACGCCCATCGGGGTGAACCTGCCCAACGCCGATTGGATCCGCAAGGACCACGGCAGCAAGAGCATCAGCTTGGGCAACATCATCGAGGCCTACGACAAGAGCACGGGCCAAAGCAGCCTGCAGGAGTTCTGCTACGACCAGGCCGAGATCGACCGGGCGGTGAAATACGGATCGCTCGCGGGCAACCTGCACACCGCGCTGCACGAAGTGGTGGGCCATGCCAGCGGCCAGTTGGAGCCGGGCGTGGCCGGGCCGGACGCCACGCTGAAGACCTATGCCAGCACCTTGGAAGAAGGGCGTGCCGACCTGGTGGCCCTCTACTTCCTAATGGACCCCAAACTGGTGGAGCTGGGCGTGATGCCCAACCTGGAAGTGGGCAAGGCCGAATACGACAGCTACATCCGCAACGGCATGATGCTGCAATTGCGCCGGCTCAAACTGGGCGACCAGGTGGAGGAGGCGCACATGCGCAACCGCCAGTGGGTGAGCGCCTGGGTGCTGGAGAAAGGAGCCAAGGACAGTGTGGTGGTGAAGACCGTGCGCGATGGCAAAACCTTCTTCCATGTCCGCGACTACAGCAAGCTGCGCGAGCTCTTCGGCCAACTGCTCAAGGAAGTGCAGCGCATCAAGAGCCAAGGCGACTACAAGGCCGGGCACGACCTGGTGGAGAACTACGGCGTAATGGTCGACCCCGCCCTGCACGCCGAGGTGCTCAAGCGTGCCGAGCACATCAAAACCGCGCCCTATGCGGGCTTCATCCAGCCGCGCCTGGTGCCGATCACCGATGCCAACGGTGAGATCACGGATGTCAAGGTGGAGTACCCGGACGACTTCATCGGCCAGATGCTCGAATACGGGGAGAAGTTCAGTTTCCTGCCTTGAGCGCGCTGCCCGGCAACCAAGCGCAAAAATTGGCCGCCGGTGTGTTGCGGACATGGAAGGGAGGCTATATTTGCGCCCCCGTTCGGCAACGGACGCGGAAAATACCGGAGTGGCGGAATTGGTAGACGCGCACGTTTCAGGGGCGTGTGACCGTAAGGTTGTAAGGGTTCGAGTCCCTTCTCCGGTACAGGCAAAGCGGCGAGAGCCGCTTTGCCGTTTTCAGTACCCCCGGTTCCACCCGGGAGGCCGCGCGAACAGCGGCAACCTGCTTCAAACGCAGCTGGGGCCACTGCCGGATCACCTGGGCCGAGGCGGTGGAAACCGGGCTTCATGGCAGGCGGCGCCCGGTCAACCAAAGCTGCAGGGAAGCAGCGTATCCCGGACTTGCTACGCAGTTGCGCCATGCGCCTGTAGCCGCATTACGCTGCTTGGTCGGCGTGATCGGCCAACCTGGGAACCGAAGGGTCTTTGCGCGATCAGCGCAAGCGCAACGACTGGCCCACCCGCAAGGTACTGCTGGCCTTGATGCGGTTGATCTTGCACAGGCGTGCCACCGGAACACCGGACCTGCGGGAGATGGCGTAGAGCGTATCCCCTTTGCGCACGCGGTAACGCGCAGGGCCCGAGGCCGGCACTTGGAACGCCTTCGGGGTCACCAGGAAGGAATTGCTGCGCAGCTTGCCCGCTTCCAGGTCGAACACCTTCGCCGGGTCGATGGGGTGCCCGAGGTAGCGCGTTTCAAAATGCAGGTGGCTGCCTGTGGAGCGCCCCGTGGAGCCGCCCAGCCCGAGCACATCACCGGCCTGCACTTCATCACCCACTTGTGCCAGGCACTTGCTCAGGTGGCCGTAAAGCGTTTCCAGCCCATTGGGGTGGCGCACCACCACCACATAGCCGAAATCGCGGTGGTAGCGGGAGATGCGCACCTTCCCTTCAAAGGCGCTCAGTACCGTATCGCCGGTCTGCAGTTTGATGTCGGTACCGTAATGGTGCCGGCCATGGCGCATGCCGAAGGGAGAGGTGATGCGCCCGTGGACGGGCATCGCATGGTCGCAATTGGCCCAGCCCAGCTGCAGGTTGATCGTATCGGTGACGGCCGGCCGGCGTTCGAAGATCTGGTCGGTGTTCCAATCGCCATAGGTTTCGTACGCCGGGAAATGGAAGCTGGAATCCGCCGCGGTCCAATCGGGCGCAGTCGTCTCATCCACCACCAGGCCGGCGCCGGTCTCCTCATAGCTGCTGCTGTCCACCGGTCCGCCGATCCCCTCCTCCTGGGCGAACGCCGCCGGAAGCAGGGATGCCCAGAGCACCAGCGGCACCGCCATGCGGGAAGCAAATTCCATCATGGCGGGCAAAGCTATCCGGCACAACGGGCCCTGCAACCCGGAACGGCCGGCCCGCCGTGCACGATCGGTGGTTGACGATCATCAATTGTGAAGAAACCCTTGATCAGCGCATCATCCGCGTGCGGCAACCATCTTTGCGCCCTCCGGTTAAGGATCGTTAAGCATGCAGTTCCTCCGTTCATCATCCGCCCTCCTGCTCCTCACAGCGGTGGCGTGCAATGCACCGCAGCAAGCCCCGCGATCCGACCGGCTGGACGTGGACAGGGCCACGGTGGACCAGCGGGTGCGCCCGCAGATCTACGTGCCGGTGAAGCTCACCGCGGACCTCGGAGTGCTCCACGCCTCAGACCGCGAGATGCTGCCCTTGTTGATCGGTGCGGCGCAGATCATGGACAGCCTGTTCTGGCAAGAGGCTTGGGGTGCTGCGGACAGCTTGCCGGTGCAGTATCCCTCACTGGAGCAGCGCGAATTTTTCCGCATGAACTACGGGCCATGGGACCGGTTGGAAGGGGACAAGCCGTTCCTGGACAACGTGGGGGAAAAGCCCAAGGGCGCGCGGTTCTATCCGCCGGACATGACGGTGGAAGAGTTCGAGGCATGGAACGACAGCTCGAAAAAGAGCCTCTATACCCTGGTGCGGCGCGATAGCACAGGGAAGCTCGCCGCTGTGCCATACCACCACTATTTCAGTGCGGCCATCGGGCGTGCGGCGGACCTGCTCGAAAGCGCCGCGGCGCTCGCTACGGACGCGGGCTTCAAGCGGTATTTGCTGGCGCGGGCCCAAGCCTTGCGCACGGATGAATACCGCGCGAGCGACCTGGCCTGGATGGACATGCGCACCAATGTGCTCGACCTCATCATCGGGCCCATTGAGACCTACGAGGACCAGCTGCTGGGCTACAAGGCCTCCCACGAGGCCTACGTGGTGGTGAAGGACACCGGTTGGACCCGGCGCCTGGAGCGCTTCGCCCAATTGTTGCCTGCCTTGCAGCGCGGGCTGCCCGTGCCTGCCGCCTACAAAAAAGAGAAGCCCGGGAGCGACGGCCAGTTGGGGGCCTATGATGTGGTCTACTATGCCGGGGCCTGCAATGCGGGCGGCAAGACCATCGCCGTGAACCTGCCCAACGACGAAGCCATCCAGTTGCAGAAAGGCACCCGCCGCCTGCAGTTGAAGAATGCGATGCAGGCCAAATTCGACAAGATCGTAGTGCCCATCGCCAACGTGCTCGTTGCTGAAGACCAACGGGCGCACACCACGTTCGACGCCTTCTTCCAGAACGTGATGTTCCACGAAGTGGCCCACGGGCTGGGCATCAAGAACACCATCAACGGCAAGGGCACCGTGCGCGACGCACTGCTCGATGAGGCCGGGGCGCTGGAGGAGGGCAAGGCGGACATCCTCGGCCTGTACATGGTGGAGCAGTTGAGGCAACAAGGCGAGCTCAGCGAAGGCGAGCTCATGGACAACTACGTCACCTTCATGGCCGGCGTGTTCCGTTCGGTGCGTTTCGGCGCCAGCTCGGCCCACGGCCGTGCCAACATGGTGCGCTTCAACTACTTCATGCAGGCCGGCGCATTTGTGCGCGATGCGGCCACGGGCACCTACCGGGTGGACGCGGAGAAAATGCACTTGGCCGTGAACAGCCTCAGCGCACTGGTCCTCACCTTGCAGGGCGACGGCGACCTGGCCGGCGTGCAGGCGCTGATGCGCGAACGGGGCACCATCGGGAAGGAGCTGCAAGCCGATCTCGACCGGCTGAAGCAAGCGGACATCCCCGTGGATGTGGTATTTGAGCAAGGGTTGGACGTACTTGGCCTGCGCACCTCCCCTTGATCCAACCAGGCGGGCACATGAGCGGCGGAGCGGATCAACGGGAGCAGGCGGCGGCAGGTGGCGGCATCTTGCAACTGGCGGTGCACCTGCTGGTGGCCTTGGCGGTGTCGCTGCCGCTGTGCCTGTGGTTATGGCCGCACCTGCCCGTGCTGCATTGGCCCGTGCTGTGGGGCATCGGACTGGACCGCCTGGCCTTGCTGCTGGTGGTGCTGGTGGTGCTGTTCGTGTTGTTGCGGCGGTTCCCGGTGCCAGCCTACGGCATGGTCATCCTGGCGTTGGGCGTGATCACGGTGCGGAGCTTTCGCGGAGATCACAGTTTCCGCGACCTGCTGGTGAACAGCGGCGCCGCCTTGGCGGGTCTGAAGCAAACCACCCGGGGCATGCCCGATGAGCTGGAACTGCACCCCTTCAAAGGCGCCGAAGAACTGCGGGCCGCCATGGACCACCGCGATCCCATGGTACGCACCTTTGCTGTAAGGGCCGCCACCACCTGGTTCTCGGCGGAGGCGGAGGGGAGCGACCGCAACTTGGTGCAGTCGTTCTCCATATTCAAGGTGATCAACGGGGCATGGACCTACGTGAGCGACCCGCTGGATGCGGAATATTTCGCGTCGGCGCGCGAGAGCATCACCTTGCTGGCGGGCGATTGCGACGATCACGCCGTGCTGATGGCCGCCTCCATCAAGGCCATCGGCGGCAAAGTGCGCTTGGTGCGCACCACCGGCCACATCTATCCCGAACTGTGCGTGGGCAACGCGCAAGGCATGCAGCGTGCCGCCTTTCTGATCCGCAACGTGCTCTTTCCCGGCGAGGCGCGCTACGCCGACCTGCACTACCACACCGATGCCAACGGCGACTGTTGGATCAACTTGGACTACACGCGGCGCTATCCCGGCGGGCCGGTGATGAACGAGAAGATCATCGGCATACTCCACGTGTGACCGTTGGGGCACCGCCCAGGCCAGCGTCAGTCCTGTACGGAGAATTCCAGCACGTGCAGTTCGTTGGCCGAGACCTGTTTCATCCGGATCCAGGCCAACCTGGTTTCGTTTTCCACCCCAGTGAACTTCAAGCCCAAGAATTTTTCGGTACCCAGGGGAAGACCCTGGCAATTGACAAAGTTGGAGTTCGGAATGATGGTATAGTCTCCGTCTTGGTACTGGTGGCCAGGACCAAAGTCATAGTACAGTGCCACGGAATCGGTGATGAATTCATCATGCACCCACAAGGAGTCCCCCGCGTCAAGGAACCAAGGATGGGACTTGTCCGGGTCGATGTATGAGACATTCGGCGTTTCCTCGCTGGCCATGCAGGAATAGTCCACGTAGACGAGGGTACCAAGGGTGTCCCTGCCGACGAACGTGGTGTCGGAGGCCATGTAGCTGCGGAGGGAAATGGCAGGGTCCAACGTTTTCAACCAAGTGGCCTGGTAGGGTCCTGCCCCTAGTGTGTAGGACGATTGCATGAAGATCTCGACGTCCGGGATCCCGTCCTGGTCCAGATCAAATGTCCAATTGATGTATCCCAAGTTGGCCAAGTAGAGCACGGTGTCGATCGGGGTGGAGACCATGCCCGCAAGTTCACCGGCCATGATGGCCGTGGCGTTGTCCACCGGGCCGGAGGGACATGGCGGTTCCGGGGTTGCACTTTCTTTTTTTACACGCTGCAAAGCAGGTGGCCAACAAGGCAAACAGGACGATCGCATCGTTGTGTTCCCATCATTTCAAAGATAATGCGAAATGAGTACTGAAAGGTCGGCTTATATTGGGCAAAGGCGCTGTTCTTGGGCCTGCACGGCGGCGCCCGGCCAGTATCCGGATGAAGCGGGCACCAAGCCCGCCCTACATTTGGGGGCATGCCGGAGGAACGCAAATTGATGAGCCCCGCGGAGCTGGCCAAGGCCAGCCACATGCGGCCGGGCGATCCGCGCATCGCGGTGCTCTCCGAGGTGAGCGGGTTGAAGCGCTTGGAACGCTTCTACAACGAGATCGAATGGAAGCCGGGAATGGATTTCATCGGTGCGCTCTTCGCCCACCTGGACCTGCGCCTGGAAGTGGACCCGGCCGAACTGGAACGTGTGCCCAAGGAGGGCGGCGTGGCCATTGTGGCCAACCACCCCTATGGCGCCATCGACGGACTGGCCATGCTGCATGTGCTGCGCGACCGCCGGCCGGACCTGAAAGTGATGGCCAACTTCATGCTGCAGCAACTGGAGCCCTTGCGCGACCGCTTCATCGGGGTGAACCCCTTTGAGCAGCTCTCCACGCGCAGCAGCTTCCAAGGCATGCGGCAGGCCGCGCAGCACTTGGCCGAGGGCGGCGCCCTGGGCGTGTTTCCGGCCGGGGAGGTGAGCAGCTACCGCAATGATCTTGATGCCGTGGCCGACCCGCGCTGGAAGACGCCCGTGATCAAACTGATCCGCCATGCGGGGGTGCCGGTGGTGCCGCTCTGGTTCGATGGTGCCAACAGCCTGGTGTTCCAGATCCTGGGCATGGTGCACCCCGGCCTGCGCACGCTGCAGCTGCCCCGCGAGCTCTTGCGCATGCACGGGCGCAGCGTGCGCCTGCGCGTGGGCAATCCGCTCACCGAAAAGGAACTCGCCCGTTTCGGTCCGGTGGACGACCTTGCCCGCTTCCTGCGTGCAAAGACCTATTCCATAGGCAGCGGCGTCACCGTGCGCCGCGAGCACTTCCGGCCGTTGTTCTTCCCCCGCACGCCCAAGCCCATCATCGATCCCGTGCCTGCGGAAACGCTCGAGCGGGAGTTGGCCTTGCTCGCCGACAAACGGCTCAACACCCAGGGCGAGTTCGACCTGTACCTGGCGCCCAGCGGCCGCATCCCCCACATGCTGCGCGAGATCGGCCGCCTGCGCGAGGTCACTTTCCGTGCCGTGGGGGAAGGCACCAACAAGGCGATCGACCTTGACGAATTCGACCACTACTACGACCACCTCTTTGTGTGGGACCGTGACAAGAAGCAGCTGGCCGGCGCCTACCGGGTGGGCGACGGCCGGGTGATCATGGAACGCTACGGCAAACGCGGTTTCTACCTCAACACGCTCTTCCGCCTGGGCAGGCCCATGGGGCAGGTGCTGGCGGCCAGCTTTGAGCTGGGCCGCTCTTTTGTGGCCACCGGGTACCAGCGCCACCGCCTGCCGCTGTACATGCTCTGGCGCGGGCTGCTGCTGCACGTCATCTCCCATCCCGAGCACCGCTACCTCATCGGGCCGGTGAGCATCAGCGGGGCCTACAGCAAGCTCTCGCGCCGCCTGATCATCGAGTTCGTGCAAAAGCACTACTACGACGCGGAAATGGCCCGGCACGTGAAACCGCGCAACCGCTTCCACATCGGCATCGACAAGACCGACGGCTCGGCCCTGTTGGAAGCTTCGGGCGAAGACCTCAAGAAGCTCGACCAGGTGATCGCCGACGTGGAGCTCAGCGGCATGGCGGTGCCCGTGCTGCTCAAACGCTACCTGCTGCTCAACGCCAAGATCATCGGGTTCAACCGCGACCCCCACTTCAACGATGCCTTGGACGGCCTGGTGGTGCTGGACCTCTCCAAGGTACCCCCTGCCGTGATCGAGGGCTTGCGCAAGGGCATGCCCGAGTAGCCTGAAAGCCGGGGACGGGCCACGCAGTGCAGGGCAAGGGCGTCTTCTTGTACCTTGCTTTGGTTTTCCCCGACCCCTCGACCCATTCCCTCAGCGCACATGAAGCCACTTTATTCCGCTCTTGCCGTGCTGTTCGCCAGCACCGGCATGCTCCTGCATGGCCAAGCCCAAACCCGGTCCCAAACCCCGGTGGAAGCGGTGCGCCACTGGCTGCTGGAACACCGGGACCAGTGGGGCATCACCGCGCACGATGCGGCGGACTGGGAGGTAACCGACAGCCATACCGACCAGCGCGGCATCACCATCCTGCACCTGCGGCAAACCGCCAACGCGCTGCCGGTGGCCGGGGCCGTGGCCAACTTCGCCTTGCGCAACGGCCGGGTGGTGCATGCGGGCAACCGGATGCAACCGGATGTGCTGGGGCGCAGTGCACCGGCCGTTCCGGGCATAGGGCCCGAACAGGCGCTGCGAGCGGCGGCCCGCGCACTGGGCCTGGTGCCGGGCGTGGTGAAGGTGGAGGAACGCGCCTCTGCGGCACAGGTGCGCTTGGGCCCCTGCGGCATTTCGCAGGATCCGATCCCGGCCAGACTGGTGTACCAGCCCGTACCAGGCCTGCACCACATACCGCTGGCCTGGGAGCTGGAGATCCGTGAGCACGGGGGCAAGCACTGGTGGCGCGTGGTGGTGAATGCCGCCAATGGAGACCTGCTCCAGCGCAACGACCGCATGGTGAATTGTTCCTTTTCCGCCGGGGCATTCGCCAGGCAGTACAACGCCATGGCCGAACTGTGCCGGCAAGTTCCGGCACCGGCGCAGGGCGCTGTGGGAGGTGGCGCACCCGGGTACCGGGTGTTCCCCTACCCCACGGAAAGCCCGGTGTACGGCGCACATGAGCTGGTCTTCGGGCCGGCGGACCCCGCTGCCTCTCCCTTCGGCTGGCATGATACCAACGGGGTGCCCGGTGCCGAGCACACCATCACCAAAGGCAACAACGTATATGCTGCGGAAGATCTGGCCGACCAGGACGTGATGGGCTATAGCCCCGACGGCGGGAGCAACCTGTTGTTCGACTTCCCCTACGACCAGGCACAGGGGCCGGCCAGCTACCTGGATGCGGCCATCACCAACCTCTTCTACACCTGCAACGTACTGCACGATGTATGGTACCACTACGGTTTCGACGAGGAGAACGGCGCATTCCAGACGTTCAACTACAGCGGATCTCCCGGCGGGGAAGATGCCGTGATCGCCCAGGCGCAGGACGGCGGCGGCACCAACAATGCCAACTTCGGCACGCCCGAAGATGGCCAACCCGGCGTGATGCAGATGTACCTGTGGCGCACCAGCGAGGCCGACACCTTCCGCGTGAACAGCCCGGGTGCAGTGGCGGGCACCTATCCCATTGAGGTGGCAGGCTTCGGCCCGGTGCTTCCCCCCGACGGCATCACTGCGGACCTGGCCTTGGTGCAGGACAATTCGGCGCCGTTCACCGATGCGTGCGAACAGATCACCAACGGCGCCGCGCTGGCGGGCAAGATCGCCGTGGTGGACCGCGGTACCTGCACCTTCGTTTCCAAGGTGCAGGCGTTGCAGGCCGAAGGAGCACTGGCGGTGGTGGTGGTGAACAACGTGGGCGGTGCACCGATCACCATGGGGGGTGACGACCCGGGCGACATCACCATTCCTTCAGTGATGGTCTCGTTGAGCGAAGGCCAGACGATCAAGAGCGCCATGCAGAACGGCCCGGTGAACGCCACGCTGCTGGGCGCCGGCCTGGAAACCCTGATGGATTGCGACTTTGACAACGGCATCATCGCACATGAATACGGGCACGGCGTATCCAACCGCCTCACCGGAGGCCCGGCCAATGTGGACTGCCTGTGGAACGATGAGCAAATGGGCGAAGGCTGGGGCGACTGGATGGGCCTGGTGCTGAGCATGCATCCGGGCGACCTCGCCGAAACGCCGCGCGGCGTGGGCAACTTCGTAACGGGGGAAGGCCCGCAGGGCGAAGGCATCCGCCTGATGCCCTACACCACCGACATGGACCTGAACACGGTGACCTACGGCACCACCAACACCGGCGCCTTCCAGGAGACCCACGCGCTGGGCTCGGTGTGGACCACCATGTTGTGGGACCTCACTTGGGCCTTGGTGGATGCGGAGGGTTTCGACCCCGACCTGTACAACGGCACCGGCGGCAACAATACCGCCATGCAGCTGGTCATGGACGGCATGAAGCTGCAGCCCTGTTCGCCGGGCTTCGTGGACGGCCGCAACGCCATCCTGCAGGCCGATGAGCTCAACTACGATGGCGCGCACTCCTGCCTGATCTGGCATGCCTTCGCACGGCGCGGGCTGGGCTTCAGCGCCGATCAGGGAAGTTCCTTTTCCAGCAACGACCAGCAGGAAGCGTTCGATGTGCCGGCGGAATGCCTGAACGTGGGCATAGCGGCCATAGCGCCGCCCGGCGGCGGGTTTACGGTGGCACCGGGGCCGGGCAGCGGCCAGGTGCAGCTGTTGCTGGATGCACCCGGTGCACAGCCCGCCACCATCCGGCTCTTCAGCCTTGACGGCCGGATCCTGCGTCAATGGCGCATGCCGCGCGGCGCCGCCGCCCAGGTGTTGGACCTGGCCGACGTGGCGCCTGCGGCCTACCTGCTGGAGCGGGCACCGGAAGGCGGCACACCGCAGCGCCGCGCCTTTGTGCATGGCGGTTGGTGATCACGGCCAACCCAATGGGATGAACGGCGCCGATCCTCCGCCGGCGGCCGGGCAACGCCCGCCGCACCAACGAACTTCGCGCAGCCAATGTCCAACCGAAAAGCAAAACAAGAAACGGAAGCGCTCTTGGAGCTGGGCTTCACCCACCAGCAGGTATTCGACCAGCTGGTGGTGAAATTCCCGGAGATCAAGCCGCGCCGCATAGCGGGCTGGCTGCGCCACAAGCCCGCCCAAAGCGCCAAACAACGGTACCGCTCCGAGCACCAGTTGTTGCTGGCGCTGGTTGCGCTCAGCGCATTGCTGCGTTCCTGGGCCGTATGGAGTGAACTGGAGCCGGCCCAGTGGTACACGTTCAAGGTGCTCCAACTGGTGCCCTTCTTCACACTTTTGATGGGTTATGGGTTGTACAAATGGGAAGGGGAGGTGTTCCAGTTCGTAGGTTGGCTGAACCTGCTCGGAACATTGGGCATAGTTCGTTCCGTGGCCAGCACGGTGGCGGGCGGCGGGTTCAACAGCGAGCTGGCCGGCAATGTCCTTTCACTCGCCATTGGCGTGGTTGCGCTGTATGTGCACCGGATGGCCTTCCCGAAGTACGCCCGCCACAAGGATCCCTTGGGCGGGCCGGAGCGCCACGAGTTCACCGAGCGGCAATAGCCAGTGTTGCTGCTGCGCCGCGCATGGCGGCCATGGCCTGGAATACATCGGGGCAAGAACAATGTACATATGCGTCCCGAGGGATTGCAGCGGGTGGGTGAAATACCTAGTTTTACACCTTCACAAGGGCATTCCCGCCGGGTTGCATGGCGGTAAGCAGGAGCCCTTGGCACACGGCCCAACAAGCAGGATTTCTTCAGGCTATTCCTTCCAATCAGCGCCGACCCATGGCAAACCATACAACAGCAAAGAGGCCAAAGCCTTGCTCCGTTGCGGCCCCAAAGGCCGTTCTTATGCCCGCATCCCTGTTGCTGTTTGCCGGAGGCGTGCTTGCGCAGGACGTGCTCCCATCGTCCGTGGACATCCGCTTGGCGCCCGGCGCTGCCGCCGACCAGGTGCAGGTACAAGTCCTGTTGCACAGCACCGCACCGTTCAGCGGTGTGTTCAGTGCACTTACGGCCAGCATCCACTATAACGATGCATCCGGGTCCAGCCTCGGCGCCGGTACCAGTTTCTGCAGCGCTTGGAGCCCGTTTTCACCCTCGCCCGCGCTCGTGGACAATGGGTCGGCATACCGCACCTACAATGGGTTTGGCCTAAGCCGGTTGGACCAGTCCGGCGGCGGCGGCTGTGCCGTTTCCATCCCACCGGAAACCTGGTTCACCGTTTCCACCATCACCGTGGGCGGCACCGCCTGCACCGCGTTCAGTTTGGTGAATGATGCCTACACGCAGGCCAACAACCGCAACTTCTACGTTTCCATGAACGGCGCGAACGTTACCGGCAACGTGGTGGGCGGGGCGGTGAGCGCCGGCGGTTGCGCCTTGGATTGCGCCGGCGTGCCCAACGGGCCTGCCCTGCCCGGCACGCCCTGTGATGACGGCAACCCCGCAACGGCAAACGATGTGTATGACGCCAACTGCCAATGTTTGGGCACTTGCCCGCAAGAGGCACTGCGGGTGGCCATCACGCCTGACGGCAATGGGGATGAGCTCACCTGGGCGGTAACGCTGACCAATGGAAGCACGGTGGGCAGCGGCGGACCCTATCCCGGCGCGGCGCCCGGTTCCTCCATTCTGGAGCAAGTGTGCCTTTCCGCTGGATGCTACAAGTTCACCATGACCGATGCCGGTGGCGATGGCATTGCCGGCGGCGGCTACCAAGTGCTGGATGCACAGAACGACCGGCTGATCGATGCCAACGGTGATTTTGCCGGCACCAGTGCCATCGGGGCCAAGTTCTGCCTGCCGGCCAGCGAGGTGCAGGTGAGTGCGGCCAGTTGTGACAACATGGCCTTCACCAACGGCAGCAGCGTGGTGGTGGACCCGGTACCAGGTGCCACCAGCTACCAATTCTGGTTCTTTGACCCGCATGGCGGCCTGCAGAAAAAAGTGACGAAGCCCGGCAACGTGTTCACCGTGCCGACCGGCTTCAACCTGCCCAACAACCGGTGGATGAACGTGCGCGTGCGCGCGTTGGTTTCCGGCACATGGACCGAGTATGGGCCTGCGTGCGTAGTGCTGCTCACCGACCCTCCGGGCATGGCACTGGCAAGCAGCCCGGGCACTGCGGACAACTTGCTGCCGGCCGAAACACGCCTGTGGCCCAACCCCGTGGAGAATGGCCTGCTGAACGTGGACATCACCGGGCTGCAAGGGGCGGACCAGCACATACAAGTGGATATCCAGGACATCTACGGAAAGCAGGTGCAGACGGCAACCTTTGAAAACAGCGGGGAGCGCTTCAGCACGGTGCTAACACTGCCCGAGGGCATGGCCAACGGCATGTACCTGGTGTACTTGCGCATCAATGGCGAAAGCAGCGTGCACCAATTGAACATGGTGCGGTAGGCAGGCAGCCCCGAGGACCAGGAGGAGCCACCGCACAAATGGCATACTGCGGTGCCTTGCACGGGTACGCATCTTTGCGGCATGCACCCCTACCTGCAACCGCTGCAAGCCAGTTTCCGGCATCACGCGAATGCCGGCAACGCCGCCGCGATGCGCGCCTACATGAAGGACCATTTCCCGTTCTTCGGCATCAAGGCCACGGAGCGGCGGGCGTTGCAGCAAGAGCATGTGAGGCTGCACGGCATGCTGAAGTTGGATCAGCTGCCGGTAATGGCACGATCGGCTTTCGCGCAGCCCGAACGCGAACTGCACTACGCCGCCGTGGACCTGCTGGTGAAGCACGCGCGGAAGCTCACGCCGGAGCAGTTGCCCTTGCTGGAGAAATTGATCACCACCAAGAGCTGGTGGGACACGGTGGATGCGTTGGCGGTGCATGCGGTGGGCGAAGTGTTCAAGCGGCACCCGGCCCACATCGCCAGTTGGAATGAACGCTGGATCGAAAGCGATGACCTGTGGTTGACCCGCACGGCGATCCTCTTCCAGAACCGTTGGAAGGACGCCACCGATCAAGCGCTGCTCTTTGCGAACATCGACCGGCACGCGGCGCACACCGATTTCTTCATCCGCAAGGCCATCGGCTGGGCGCTGCGGGAATACGGCAAGACCGATCCCGGTGCGGTACTGGACTTTGTGCGGGGCCGGAAGCTGAGTCCGCTGAGTGAACGGGAAGCTCTGAGGAACCTATAGTGTCCGTGCGCCTGTCGGCGCATGTTAAAGGGAACCACGGATTCACACGGATGAACACAGATGAACACGGATATTGAGGGGCGCCCTAATGGAAACCCATCTGTGTCCATCCGTGTTCATCAGTGGTTAAAAGCTTGGCAGGTAGCGCGCGGAGCGCGCTACCTTGCCCCGGTGCGCCATGGAACCGATCCTCATCCACCCCTTCCACACCCCGTTCGGCGAGCTGTTGCTGGGTTCGTTCAACAACGAACTGTGCCTGTGCGATTGGCGCTACCGGCGCATGCGTACCACCATCGATGTGCGCATCCAGCGCGGCTTGCAGGCTGAATATGCCGAAGGTGCTTCACCGGTGATCGATCAAGCAAAGGCGCAATTGAACGCCTACTTCGCGGGTGAACGCACCACTTTCGACCTGCCCCTGCGCATGGTGGGCACCGCCTTCCAGCAACGCGTATGGCAGGCACTGCTCGCGGTTCCCTTTGGTACCACGATGAGCTATGCTGAACTGACCACGAAGGTTGCCGAACCCACGGCGATCCGCGCGGTGGCTTCCGCGAACGGCGCGAACGCGCTCTCGATCATCGTGCCCTGCCACCGGATCATCGGCAGCAACGGGGAGATGACGGGCTATGCGGGCGGGGTGGGGGTGAAAAGGAGGTTGTTGGAGCTGGAACGGGCCGTCGCGGGCGTGGTGGAACGGAACTTGTTCAACGTGCCTTGCGGAGGCTAGGACTTTTGCCCGGAGATACCGCGTTGGAGTTCGGGCGCATGTGGGTGCATGGGAAGGATGGGATCAACCGCTTGTGCGTTCGTCCTCCAGGGATGGGAGCGGCAGCCCGGCGGGCACCAGCTTTGGGCTTGGGCCGCCATGGAGAACAGCAGTGCGTAGGCGGGTGCTGATGAACGCATGGTCAAATGAATGTACCGAAAGGACGCGAGGAGCTGGTTGATTGCCGCCTCTTCAGGTCTGCTCCAAGGGTGACCGACAGGAACGGGGTTGGCCGTGTTGAGCACCGATCGAAGAACAATGCGGCGCACAGGTCCCCCCATGCGCCGCACCGTTCACCTTCGGGGCGTTCACTCCACAGTGAAACGCGCAGTGGCCCGTTGGCCCAGTTCGTCGGTGGCGATGAACTGGTAGACCCCGGCTGGCAGCGCGCTCACATCCACGCTGCCCTGGGTGCCGTTGGTCCTCAGGTTGTCCACACCGCGCACGGTACGCCCCGTGGCATCCGTGATGGTGACCAGCGGAGTGCCGCTGAACTGCGGGGGCAGGGTGAAGTTCAGGTGGCCCCTGGTCGGCACGGGAAAGAGGTCGGGCACTGCGCGTTCCAAGGTGGCCTCGGGCATCCCGGTGGTGAGGTCATTGACCCACTGGGTGAACTGCGTGACGACCGAGTTGCCGAACACGCTGGTGGTGGCGGTAACGGTCTGCACCAAGGGGTAGGAGCGGCCGGGCACGTAGTAGAGGTAGCTGTCGAAATCGGTGCTGAAGGTGAAGAGATCGAACTGGGTCTCCTCTTCCTGGGTCCAATGCACACGCAGCACATTGGCCACACTGCCGGAAGGCAGCACCAGGGTGCCATGTCCGTCGGCCACAGCGGTGATGTTGCCGGAGATCCCCACCTCCACATCCTCGTCCTGGAAGGAGGCGGCATAGGTGTCGTTCCAGGTGGTCTGGTGCGTGCAGGGGAAGGACATGAAACGGCCCTCGTTCGAGTACACTACCGGGAAGCCTTCGGCCTCATAGCCGAGCATGTACACGCCGTTCGCGTCCGTGCGGAAGTACACCGTGGACCCATCGCTCACTTCCGCCACGGTGGCGGTGGGGAACTGTGCGCCGAAGGTGGTGGTGGCGGGGTCAACCAAGCTGACCATGGCGGTGCTGTCCGTGCTGAGCTGGCTGAAGTCCCACACCTGTCCGGAACCACCCTGGCCCGGGGCGATGTAGGTGCTGAACCGCCATTCGTGGCCCGGACCGGGTTGCGGGGCGTTGGCGTTGAAGGTCAATGTGGGTTGCGCCAGGGAGACCGACGCAATGCCGAAGGAGAGAAGCGTGAAGATCTGGTTCATGTTCATGTCTGTTGGTATGCTGGGACGAACGAACAGGCCGGATGTTACTCGCGGAACCCGACGGATGGATGAACGGATGGTGCACTGGATGAACGGAGGTCGTTCGCACTGGGTCGACGTGATGTTCCGAATGTGGGCCCTGCGTTGGGAATGCCTGGATCGAGGGAGATGTGATGAGCACAACAACGCGCGCGTAGGTAAGGCAAGTTCCTTTCCGCCTTGCCCTCACCGGATATCCAGCGCCATCCCGGCCCTCACGCTGATGTTGCTCTTGAGGTAGGGGTTGGCCATCACCCAGCCGTCGCTCTTGCCCTCGGCTTCGGCGTAGGCCTTCAGCGCATTGCCCAAGCGGAACGCGGTGCGCACGGTGACCAGGCCGCCGATCGCGCCTTCCTGATCGTAGAAACCATTGTGCTCGGGCTGCATCCACAGCATGCCGCGCAGGTCCACTTCCGCAGCGCCCAGGTGAAGGCCCTTGCGCATCAGCTCAAGGCCGCCGAAGACGTGATCGCGGTTGTGGTAGGTGTGGATGCCCAGTAACCATCCACGGCCGTTTCGGTCCAGCAGCAGATCGCCGCCCAGGTCGTAGCCGAAGGAGGTGAGGATGTGGCGCACGGCGAAGCTGAAGCGCGTGTTGGCGTTGAGGCGGATCGCGTGGATGCCGAGCATCTCCGGCGAGAGGAAGTTGAGGTACTGCAGGTCGCCCATGCGTTTCAGGTAGGCATCTTCCTCCGGGCTGAGGTCGGCGCGTTTGATCACGCGGTCGATGCCCTCGCCGAAGGGGTGCTGGCCGCGGTCGGCGTAAGGCTCATCGGGGCGGTGCAGGTCGTACACCCACGCGGTGAAATCCCAGCCCACGTAGTCGCGCTCGGCCATCTGCTCGCCATAGAAGTTCATGGTATCGATGCTCTGGTCGTAGTCCGGGGCAAGGAACTGTCGCACGTAGCCCACGGCCTGCTTGGTGAGCAGGATGTTCATGGCCACGCTGGGGTACTGCGTGCGCTGGAAGAAATTGTCCTGCTGCATGTTGCGCAACAGGGCATACTGCCCTTCGATGCCTGAGGCGAAGCTGCGGACCAGCTCGTTGGGCGCCTCTTGTTTGAACAGGACCATATCGGCATCGCTCACGTGGGATACCGAGGCGCTGGCGATGCCACCACCGAAGCGGTAGTAGGTTTCGTTGAAGGTGGGGATGCCGCGCAACGTGGTGCCGGAGCGATGGAATTCCTCGTGCATCCAGGCGGGACCGAAGACCATCAGCTGGTAGGCGAGGAGGTAGTCCACCAGGCCTGCCTGGGCGTTGGCCGCGAGGCGGTTCAGCAGGAAGCGCTTGCGGTCGGTGGGCTCCAGGATCCCGTTCCAGAGCTTGTTGGTGAAGTAGTAGTTGGTGGCGTGCAGGTCCTTGGTCACGGCCAGGGCCTGTTGCATGGAAGGGTTCTCGTAGCCGCGCAGGGGGTCGCCGGCATTCATCGTGGCATCGCTGCCATCGGTGAGGCCCATACGTTTGTTGGCGGCCATCTGCCCGGCGTACCATACGTATGGCGCGTCGATCAGCGGGAGGTCCAGCAGCAGGCGCGGGCGGATGGCGCAGGTGCTGTCCTGGGCGCGGCTGATGCGTGGCAACAGGCAGAGGGCGAGGATGGCGAACAGGGTGGTGAGGAGGGTGCGCATCAGGGTGTTTCTATGGGAGCAAAGGTCAAGTGGTGTTAGCAGGCCGTTCGTGGCGATCCGCGACAAGGTGCTGTCACTTCATGTCAAGCGGCGAGGCCTTCGGCGCGGCGTTGGCGTGCAAGCGCCAGGTAGCGTTCGAGCCGTGCGCGATGGTGGTCCTTGCGAACGAGCGAACGGCCCCAGCCGCGCAGCAAGCGCATCACCAGGCCCATGGGCCCGGGCATGTAGGTATCGCCCCAGTAGGCCAGGATCGCCAGGTCGGCCGGGCGGCTGGGCACGCCTTGCTTGGTGGTGCGCCCTTCATCGGCCAGCCCGTAGGCGTAGGCCATGCAGCGTTCAAAGCCGGCGCTGGCCGGCCGCAGTTCCACCTGGAAGCTCACTGCCCGGGTGGCTGAAGGGTTGAAGAAACGATGCCGTTTTCCGCGCGGGGCCGTGGCCTGCTCACCGGGCTCCAAGGTCAAGGTGCGGTCTTCCAACTGGATGCCGAGCGTGCCTTCCACGGGGCTGAAGGTCTCGGTGAAGCGTTCGTGCCAATGCAGCGGATTGCCTCCGCCGGGCGCGAGGTCCACGCGGACCAGCGTGCGTTGCCCATCGCTGCTGTCGGCAGTCTCCAGGAAAGTCACGCGGTCCTTGATCAGGGGGTTATGGAAGGTCATTCCAGGCTCCACGGCCGGTAGGAATTGGTCGGTGTGCATGGTGTTCGGGTGTTGGTGGTGGCTCGGACGCGCGACGGTGGCCGGTTGTTACAGCGCCCGCTGATCAGGCCACCAGCGCCACTTCGCCGATGTATGCCTGCAAGGCTTTGCGGGCGCGGAAGAGGTACACCTTCACCTTGGTCATGTCCAACCCGGTGATGGAGGCGATCTCCTGATAGCTGTAGCCCTCCTGGTCACGCAGCAGGACCAACGAGCGTTGCGTGGGGGGCAGGGTGTCCAAGGCACGATCGATCACCTCCTTTGCGCCGGCCTGTGGCTGGTGCGTGGTGAGCAGGTTCGCGTAGCTGTCCTCGAAGCGGGCCGTGAACTTGCGGCGGCGGGAGCGGTCCACGATCAGGTGGTGCGCGGTGGTGAAGAGGTAACTGCGGCACTTGGCCTCCTCCACGGTATCCAGTTTCATCCACAGGCGCAGGAAGCTGTCCTGCACGATGTCCTTGGCGTTGTCGCGGTCGCGCAGGTGCTTCAGCGCGAAGCGGAACAAGGCATCCGCGCATTGGTCCACGCAGCGGTTGTAGGCGGTGAGGTCCATGGTTTTCCGTCCGTTGGTTCCACGGTGCGAAATAGCCATGTGCCGCAGCCCTGATCATTGTACGAATGCGACGGATCCTTGTCGGAATGCGACATTCTGCAGGACGCATGCACAAGGGGCCCGTACGGGGGGGCACCACGCGATCCCAATTGCTGCCGATCAACGGAAGGTGAAGCCTTCGGATGCACCGCCGGACCGCTTGCGCAGCAGGTAGAACGGCGCTTGGCCTTCCTGAAGGTTGCCGGGGGTTACCCCGCAGAAGGTCTTGAAGTCGCGGTTGAAGTGGGCCTGGTCGGCATAGCCCAGCTCGAAGGCGAGGTCGCTCCAGCGGTGTACGGTATTCTCGGTTGCATGGTCGTACGCCTTGCGGAAGCGCACGATGCGGTGGTAGGCCACGGGGCTCAGCCCCAGGTGTTCCTTGAAGAGGCGTTGGGCCTGGCGGTCGCACACGAAGAGCTTGTCGCCCAAGGCGCGGTGGTCGAAGCCCAGGCCCATGCCTCGCATCTGCCGCATGGCGGACACGAAGCGTTCGGTGGCCCTGTCGGCACGCACCACGAAGCGGAGCAGGAAGTCCTCCATCACGGCCAGGGCTTCGGCCTCATCCCGCACTTCGCGCAGGGGTTCGAGGTCCTCACAGAAGCGGGCACCGAGCAGTTCACGCGCGCCCATGAACATTGGATCCACCACCTTCAGTGGCGCCCCGAACAGGCCGATGGCGGCTTCGGGAAGCAGGCGCACACCCATCATCAGGCAGTTGCCGGTGGAACGCCACGAGAGCGGTTCCCGTTGCATGCCCACCACCCGCACATCAGGCATGCGTTCCCATTGGCCATGGACAAGCGCACTTGTGGTCCCGCTCAAGTTCACGATCAGCTCGGACACCCCCAGCGGGATGCACTGCTGCACGGGGATCTCCGCGCCGGGGCCGCTGGAGCGGAAGAACCAGTAGCGGTCCACCACGCCCTTGAGCGCTTCGGAAGGGGCGTGCTCCCGGTAGGCCATGCCATGGCCGTGGGTGTAGGAGATCTGCATTGGCTATTGCACGGATACCACTGGGGGAAGGAGGTAGGATGGTTCTTCCCCATACAAAGATGGACAGGCCCCGGAAATCCCGGTTTGAAGAAAACCGACATTTTCTTCCGGAACAAGCTGCAAGGACCAACGGGCCGGGCCCTCCTGTGGTAGGCCTCCGGGTCGATGGAAGCCGATCGGCGAGAGCCGCATATCGTTCTGGGGAGAAATGCCGCTATGCCACAAAACACTTGGCGCACTTGTAACAAAGCGAGGTATCCAACCGTCCAGCCGCTCACATGAAACACCACTCCTACATGACCAAGCTGATCCACTCCCTTTCCCCCTTGGCCCTAGTAGCCTTGCTCGGCGCCTGCGGCACCGCCGAGGCCACCACGGAACCCGCCGCCGCACCGCCTGCCATCACCGAGGCGCAGCGCATCGAACGCGGCCAGTACCTCGTGGGCATCACGGGCTGCCACGATTGCCACTCCCCGAAGATCATGGGCCCGAAGGGCCCCGAGCTGGACCCCGCGCGGCTGCTCAGCGGCTTCCCCGCCGATCGCCAGCTGCCGCCCGTACCGGCGAATACCCAAGGCTGGGCCCTGATGGCCATGGACCTCACCGCGGCCGTGGGCCCGTGGGGCACCAGCTTCGCGGCGAACATCACCAGCGATGAGACCGGCATCGGCAACTGGACGGAGGAGCAGTTCGAGCGCGCGTTGCGCCACGGCCTGTACAAAGGCTTGGAAGGCTCACGCCCATTGCTGCCGCCCATGCCCTGGCAGAACCTGGCGAACCTGAAGCCGGAGGACCTGCGCGACATGTTCGCCTACCTGAAGAGCACCAAGCCCGTGGAGAACGTGGTGCCCGCGCCGATCCCGCCGGTAGGGGCAATGCCTCGTTGATCTGAACGTCAATTTCGATCGTGGGGCAGGGCTATCGCCTCTGGCGCCCACGACCGATCGGATGCTTGGGCGCTGGCGATGACATGGGGCAGCCGTGGATGGGAGCGCTGAAGGCGCGACTTTATCGCAGCCGCAGTCGAAGGCTGCGGCTGCGACGGACCCCTTCGTTGCGGGAGGGCTGAAGGCCCGACCATCGGAGGCGAGCGATGATGACGGGCCTTCAGCCCTCGGTATGCCCAGGTGCATCCCTGCAACGGGCACCAGCCCGTTGCAGGGATGAGGTCGCGCCTTCAGCGCTCCCGCGCGAGTGGCGCGCGGCACGCAGCAGCACACGCATCGGTTAAGCGGCGATAGCCCTGGATCGTGGGGGACGGGCATTGCGCCCGTTCTCCACGAACTTGCGGGTCCGGCAAGTCCGTGATGCGGCGCACCGGCCATCAAGGCCAGAGCAGGCCCCAGTAGCCCAGGAGCATCACCATGGGCAG
>JADZAC010000051.1 GCA_020852835.1 Flavobacteriales bacterium | reverse complement strand
TGCATCTGGTTCATCGCCCGGTCCAGGTTGTGCAGGGGGCGGGTGGTGCGGTAGTACACATCGTTCTGCAGGAAGTCGGTGAGGAAGCGGATGCCTTGCTCGAACATGAGCAACTGGCCGCTCCAATAGAGCAGCGCCTTTTCACTGTCGGAAAGCAAGGGAGCCATCTCACTGGTCCAGCCGCGCACCAATTGCTCGAAGACCTCGGCATCGATGTGGGTGTGGGCGGGATCGGGATCATCTTCGGCAGCCGATGAAATGAACGTGCGGATCATGTCGCCCAGGTCGAAGATGGCCTTGCCGGGCATGAGCGTATCGAGGTCCACCACGCAGACGGCCTCGCCCGTGTCCTTGTCGAAGAGCACGTTGTTGAGCTTGGTGTCGTTGTGGGTGATGCGCGTTTGCACGCCGGGATCCGCCATGGCGGCGTTATATTGAACCACGATGTGCTGGCGGGCCAGGAAAAAGTCGATCACCTCCCGGGACTGTTCGCGGCGCTGGGGTGTGGCGCTTTCGATGCTTTGATGGAACACGGCGAAGCGCGCGGCCGTGTCGTGGAAGCCGGGGATGATGGTCTGGAAGGCACCGACGTACACGCCATCGAGCTTGCGGGTGAGGCGCCCGAACTGTTGTGCGGCAGCGAAGGCTTGCGCGGGTGAAACGGCTTGATCGTAACTGATGGTGTTGGCGAAGTAGGGAAACACGCGCCAGGCACCGAGTTCGGGGTCTAAGAACAGTTCCTTGCCCTGGGCAGTGCGCCGCCCACGCATGAACAGGTAGTCCGGGTAGTGCGAACGCAGGTGCTCCGCGGCCAAGTAGTTGTTGAAGGCGATGAGCTCGGGCCGCTTGAAGACGGCTGTGTTCACCTGTTGCAGCAGCCAGTGGTTGCCATCGATGCGGTCCTTGAGCAGGAAGGTCTTGTTGATGAGGCCGCTGCCATAAGGGATGATGTCATGCTCCACCGGTTGTATGCCGAAGGCGTCGCAGAGCACGCGCACGAGGTCGTTGTCACCGATGGTCATGGGCGCATGGCAAGTTGATGGCGCACAAGATCGGCATCTGCCGGGTGGGTAAGCCCGCACCAGGAGCCCTCGGTGCGTAGCAGCGCGAACCGTTGCTTTTTGGCCATGGCGGCTGCCACCACCGTGGGCAGACCGAATTCGCCGTTGCCGGCGGCATGTGTTGCGAACAGATCACGGAAGAGCGGGAACAGCGCGGGGCGCAGCACCCACAGGTTCATGCTCACCAAGGTTGTTGCACACCATGACCGGCCAGTGGCATCGGCAATGGTGCCGGAAGCTTCGGCGTGCAGTCCTGTTACCTCTTCGGTGGATCGCAGGAATCCCTGCGCATCGGCCGCACAGACCGCCCGGTTCACGCCACCGCTGGGGCTAAGGGTCTTTCCAAGTTCGAAGGCCACGAGCGCGTGTTGCAGCGGATCGCCGCGGAGGGCATGGCCGACCGCTTGTTGGATGGCGCCCGCGCCATAGTGATCATCCCCATTGGCGATCACGGCGGTCCCTTGCACTTCCGCCAGGGCCAGCATCACGGCATGTGCGGTGCCTATTGCTTCCGCCTGCACCACCAAGCGTACCTGCGGCTGCGTGGCGAAGCGCTCCGCAAAGGCCAGCATGTGCTCCGGCCGCACCACGATCACCGCAGCGGTGCAACCGGCATGGAATGCATCACGCAGGGTGATGTCCAGCAGGGCTTCGCCACCGGGCCCCACCGGCTCCAATTGCTTGGGCCGCCCGAAACGGGTGCTTTTACCGCCTGCGAGCAGGATGAGCGTGGGCATGGTGTGGGAAAGGTAAGCCGGGGGAATGCTTGCCAGCCCAAGCATGGGTACGCACCCATCCCGCTCTACTTTTCGCCCCTATGCCTATACGGCGGTCGTTGATGCTCCTGGTGGAGATGGTTGGGCTGGCACTGTGCGCCAGCGCCCAGTTGCCAGGCATCAGCCGCTACGACCTGGAGGAGGGCTTGCCGCAGAGCATGGTGAACCATGTGCTGCAAGACCGCGACGGCTTTATCTGGCTGGGCACGGGCGATGGCCTGGTGCGCTTCGACGGCTCGCGGATGACCGTGTACAAGCACGACCCCCAGGACAGCACAAGCCTCTCACACAATGCCATCTGGGGGCTGGCCGAGGCCGATGGGCACCACTTGTGGGTGGGCACCCGCACGGGGCTGGACCGCTTGGACCGCCGCACGGGCTTGTTCAGCAGGGTGCACACGGGGCCGGGCACGGACGGTTGCTGGATGGTGGTGGGCGCCAGCGATGGGGAGGCGACCTTCTATTCACCGGTTAGCCGCGACTTCCTGCGCATGCGCCATGGCCAGGCAACCCGCGAAGGCAGCGGCAGTCCCGCTTCGTATTGCCTGCGCAGGCCGGGGAAGGACACGGTAGCCCTGTACGTGGCGGATTCCCTCATCATCCGCCCGTTGGGGCACGGTGCCACAAAGGTGATCGCTGCGCCTTCGGCCACGGCGGTTTCTTCGATCCTTCCCGTGGGGCCGAAATGGCTGCTGCTCTCCGAAAGCGACGGCTGGCTGGTGCGCGGTGACGGCACGCGTGAAGAGGTGCCCGTGGAGCTGCGAGCACTGTTGCGCGGGGCCAGGGGCCACAAGCATGCCGCACGCGACCCGCACGGCCGCATCCGGGTGGCCATCAGCAACGTGGGGCTCTTGCTGCTGCGCGAAGACCTTTCCATTGAAAAGCTGTACAAGCTGCAGTCTCCGGGTTCCGGGCCGCTGGCCGTTACAACCCTCGCTTTCGACCGCCAGGGCAACACCTGGGTGGGCACCGACGGCCAGGGCGTGTTCAAGGTGGCACCCCAGCACATCAAGTTCGGGCGCTGCATGGCGGGCATGGGGTTGGCGTGGGAGCCACCATCGTGGTTCGTGCGCGGCTTTGCCCAATGGGATGCACAACGCGTGGTGGTGGCCTTCCACCAGGGGGGGCTGGCGCTGTTTGATGAACGCACCGCGAAGCTGGAGCCCCTGCCGCTCCCGGGCTTCGCGCCGGATGCCAGCTGGTCCAAGCTCTTCAACGACCCGGCGGGCACCATTTGGGCGCAACAGCAACACCGGGTGTACGCCATCACCCGGCAGGGGCAACGGCCGGTGGTGCACGCCATGAGGCCCGGGCCACAGGTGCTGCTGCGCGACAGCGCCGGCCAAGCTGTACTGCATGCTTCGGGCCGCTACCGGCGCTGCATGCTCTCCGGGGACAAACTGCAAGCCACGGTGTTGGCCCCGCTCTTTCCGGACAGCATCGGGCGGTTGGCCGAGCGGCTGGCCATGGACCCCTTGGGCCAATGTTGGGCCTCTGGCGTATTGCTGCCCCTGGGCGTGTGGCGCCACGGCATGCCGCTGCCACTGGCCAGCGGCCCGCTCCGCCCGGAAGTGGTGATGACCGGCTTCTTCCCGGTGGAAGGCAACCGGGCGTGGATGACCACCAGCAGCGGCCTCTGCCTGTGGTCGCTGCCGGACCGCCGGATCCTGCGGCAGTACACCATCCATGACGGCCTGCCCGACCAGTACCTGTACATGATGGCGCCGGCCGGCGACGGCACCTGGTGGATCAGCAGCAACAAGGGCCTGTCGCACTTTGATCCAGGGCGGGAGCAGTTCCGCAACTACACCACCGGACATGGGCTGCAGAGCCGCGAGTTCAATTCCGGCGCGGCCTTTCGTTCGCAGGGGGGGCTGCTCTACTTCGGCGGAGTGAACGGCTTCAACTACTTCCGGCCTTCGGAGGTGGCGGACGATCCCGACACGGCCCTGGTGAAGGTCGTGGGCACCTACGCGGGCGACACGCTGGTGCCCCATGCCGCCGGCATCCGGCTGCCCTTCGCGCGCAACGACTTGCGCATCGACCTGGCCGTACTGGAGTTCACCGCCCCGGAGAACAACCGGTACCAATACCAGTTGCAGGGTTATGAAAGCACCTGGCGCGAACAGGCCGCCGATCGGCCGATCACCTTCGCCAACCTGCCCCACGGCCGCTACACCTTGCTGGCCAAGGGGATAAACGCTGATGGCGTGATCGGCCCGGAACAGGCATTGCTCACCATACAAGTGCCCTTGCCGTTCTGGGCTTCACCATGGGCCATTACCGGTGGCATCCTCCTGCTCTCCAGCGCAGTGGGCTATGCGGTGTACGGGTTGCAGCGTGCGCGTGCGAGGCGCAAGATGGCCGAGGCCGAACGGGAATTGCAGGAACTGCGCTTGCGCACCCGGTTGGCCAAGGATATCCACGATGACGTGGGCAGCGGGCTGGCGCGCATGGCTGCGCTCGCCCGTTCCACCAAGCGGGGGCAGGACGCACCGGAGCGGTTCGACAAGCTGGCCGGCATCAGCGGTGAACTGCTGGAGAACCTGCGCGATGTGGTGTGGATGAACGACCCTGGGCACGACACCCTGGATGCCTTGTTGCTGCGCATCAGCGACCATGCGCGCGACCTGTTCGAGGAGGGCGGTGCCCAGGTGGCGGTCCACTACCCGCACCCATTGCCTGCGCACCCGGTGGACGGCACCTTCCGACGCAACCTGTACCTGATCGCCAAGGAGGCATTGCAGAATGCCCATAAGTACAGCGGCGCCGACCGGATCGAACTGCGATGGTCGGAGAATGGCAGCGGTTATCTCTTTGAAATGACAGACAACGGCCGGGGCATCACCGGCTCCGTTCCCCAGGGCGGGGGCCATGGATCGGCGAATATGCGCCAACGCGCCCAGGACATGGGTGCGCGGTACGAACGCCTTTCGGCACCGGGCGAAGGCACCACCATTCGGGTACAAGGGCGATCTTTCGGGCCATGAACACAGGGGATCGCATCCGGGTGGCAGTGGTGGAAGATGATGAGGTGCTGCGCGAAGCCATGGAAGAGGTCGTGGGTTCGGACCCTGCCTTGGAACTCTGGGGCGCTTACGCCAGCGGCGAGGCGATCACCAAGGCCGTCCAAGACCAGGCCCCTCAGGTGATCATCATGGACCTGAACCTGCCCGGCATGAACGGGATCGACTGCACCCGCCAGGCGAAGGTGCGCTGGCCCGAAGCACAGGTGCTGGTATGCACGGTGCAGGATGATGACGACAGCCTGTTCAACGCCTTGTGCGCAGGGGCCACGGGGTATTTGTTGAAGGACGCAACGCCCGCACGCGTGGCCGAAGCGGTAAAGATCATGGCCGCCGGCGGATCACCGATGAACGCGGCCATCGCCCGGCGCGTGCTGGCCAGCTTCAGCGCGCCGCGCCAAGCGGCCCCGGCGATCGGCAAGCTGAGCGACCGGGAACGGCAGATCCTGGAGCAACTGGCACGCGGCCTGCGCTACAAGGAGATCGCCGACACGCTGCACCTGAGCATCGACACGGTGCGCACCCACATCCGCAACCTCTACGACAAGCTGCAGGTGAGCTCGCGCACAGACGCCCTCAACAAGGTATACCCGCGCTGAGCCGGCCGCCTGCTAAGGCTGCACTTGGGAGAACTCCAGTTGGCACGTGTAGGTGTAGGTCTGCATGTCGGGGTACTTCACCCCGCTCATGGTGTAGACGCCCGCACTGGTGTAGCGCAGCTTGCCGTTCAGTTTCGAGACGTGCAGGGTGCCGCTGTCCACCCGGTAGAAGTACATGCCTTGCGTGCCGGTGTTGCCGTCCTCCACGTCCATCTCCACTTCCACGGTATCGCCGGAATTCCATTGCGTGCCCGTCTTCACGGGAAAATCGCGGTAGCCGCCCTCGGGCACCAGGTCGCGGATGTTCAGGTCGTTGCCGTTGGCGAAGATCCGCAATTGGCAGTAGCCGTAACCCATGTCGGTGAACGGCTTGGAAACGCCCAGGTTGGTGCCATCGAGGCTCACGCTCACGGCATCCATGCTTTCGGAATTGGCCGTGCCGTTGATCTTCCAGTAGCTCGTTGTGGGCGGGGTGAAGGTACCGCCGGTACCGCCGGTGCCGCCGTTGTTTTGCGTAGTTGGTTCTTCCGCCTCTTCTTGTTGGCAGCCGGTGAAGAGCAACCCGGCACAAAGCACCGGAAGGATGGTGTAAACAAGTTTCATGGGATCAATGTGGATCGTTGTGCGTGCAAAAGTGCGCGGCCGCCAAGCGCCCCCGCAATACCACTTTAATGTGAAGCCTTGGCTGCGCGCCATGCGCGTGCTCCATGCCCTCCACGGGGATCACCTGCGCTGCATCCAATCGGCGATCACCTTCCCCACGCCCGGCTGGTATGGCCCGCTTGCGGCCACGGCGGCCTTGAAATCATCGGCTTGGTCCATCCCATGGTCCGCATCGGGCACCACGGTGAAGGTGGCACTGCCCGGGTTCTCGGCCTGCAGCATGTCGCGCAGCAGTTCGTGGTCGTGCCTGGCCGAAATGAAGTCCGCCTCGCCCCACAGCAGCAGCGTGCTGCCCCGGTAGTCCTTCCATGCCGCCGGAATGCTCAACGCATAGAGTTCGTTGATGTAGGTGCGTGAGCGCAGGTCGAAGACTTCCATGTACTCCTGGCAAGCCGGTTTTTTGGCGGCGGCCTGTGCCGTGGTAAGCCCGTCGGCCAGGTACCACACGGCGCACTCGCAGAAGTCCTTGATGTAGGCATCGGTACGCTCGGCATCCCAGCCGTTGGCTTCGCCGATGGTGCGGCGCGTCTTGGCCAGGTACTCCGGAAAGTTGCTGCCGATGGTGCCGTAGGCCACGATGCGCTGCACGGGCGTAAGCTTGGCCACCAAGGGGGCGAAGACCCCGCCCATGCTGTGGCCGATGAGGGTCACGTCGGTGCTGTCGATTCCGGGCAGTCGCTTGAGTTGCCGGATCATTTCGGCATAGCCCGCCATTTCGTTCATGAAGCTCACCTCGGAACAGGGCGTGCAGGCCACGGCGGCATCGCCCACCCCGGGTTTCTCCAGGCGCGCGCAGGCATAGCCCATGCGGCTCAGCCGGTTCATCAGCTGCAGTTCTCCGCGCCCGGTGTCCAGCGGTGCATCCAAGCTGTAGCAGCTGATGCCGCCGATGAACACGGCCAAGGGAAGCCGCCCCGCTGCTTTCGCCTTGGGGCGTGTGGTGATGGCGCGTTGCACCCCGTTCACGGTAGGGTGCGCCGTGTAGGCCACGTGCAGGTCCGCGTAGTGTTCCTCGGGCCATGGGAGCAGGGTGAGCTTGCCCTTGATGGACTTCTTCCCGCGTACCAAGCGGTACGGAATGCTTTGGCCAACTTGGTGCTTGGCCAGTTCGGCCATCACCTCCGCAGTGGAGCCCACCGGCGTTCCGTGCAATTCGGCAAGCAGGTCGCCCCGCTGCCAGCCCGCCACCGCAGCCGACCCGCCCGGCAAAACCTCGCCGAGCAGCACCGCAGGCACGGCACCCAGCTCCATGGCCTGCCGTTTCTCATCAGTAAGGTTCTCCATGCGGATGCCCAGGAAAACCCTCCGTGGCAACTGTGGTTGGGCCCAGGCGGCGGAACCGCTGAACACAAGCCACAACAGAAACGCCCAGCGCGGCAGGCGGAGTGCGGATGCAACCAATGGGGCATGCGCGATGGCGAAGCTGTGCATGTTGGCAGTGGTGGGGATGTTCACTCCGCTAGGGTGTGCAAGGATGGCGGATCGACCGGGCGCTGCCCTCTCGGCGTGGGACACAAGGTTTTTCGGCAGCAGCACAGGAATGAACCTGTGTTCGCCGAGCAGCTGCGGCCATTGCCAAAGTACCCGCGGGCCGTCAAAGACAACCGGGCGATTTCACGATCGGGGCAACGCGGCATGGCAGCACGCAAAACTACCGGGTCGACGGCGTGGCGACATCACTCCCTGTCCCGCTACCGTACCGTTGGTCACATTCCGATCTGCCGAACGGAGAGGGTCCTACTGCTTGATGAACCTCATGCTCCACGTACGGCCCTGTTGCCGTACCTCGGCGATGTAGGCTCCGGCCGGCAGCCCGCCCACTTCCACCGGCACCGTACCGGGCAAGGTGGTTTCGGGGTTGCCTGCCACCGCTTCACCGGCCATGTTCACCACCACCACGGAGGCAGGCCCGTCAAGGCCCTTAATGTACAGGCGCTCCGTTACCGGGTTGGGGTGTACCACCAAGGCCGCGGGTGCACCATGCAGGTCCTGAAGGGCTGCCGGCACGCCTGTCGCACCCGCGTGGATGGCCGAATCCGGCGTGCTCTCAAAAGCAAACCCCTTGACGATCACTTGCGTGTTATTGTCGGCCATCTCCAGTTCCACCCACGCGTAGTGGAGGCTGCCGCCGACCTGGAAGCGCACCCCGAGGAAACCGCTTTGGCCGGACCATTGCCCATAGCTGTAAAAGTCCACCAGCCAGCCTTGCGGATCCCCTTGCCACTCGGGATCGCCGGGGGCGATGGGGGCCCCGCCGGCCAGCACGTTCGGGAACATGTCGCCGTATGAAACCGTGACGGTCCCCAACACGCTGGCCCCGGGCGCCAGTTCCGTTATGCCCACGTAATGCATGGACCCGAGCTCCGTTTGGGTGAGGGTCAATTCCGCCGATCCGTCATTATTGAAGTCCACGTCGTAGCTCGCGCCGCTGAGCACGACATCCGGATCGAGGTCGGTGTAAACGATCTGGGCGCGGGCATCGGCGGCAACTGCCAGAAAGGCCATGGCCATGGACGTGTATGCCGCCCAATTCTCCGGAGCACCACCCTCCGTTGCAGCAGGCTTGTGTTCCATGATGTTCCTTGTGTTATGCCTCCCGGACCGGGCCCGAACTCCGCCCGGCACCTTGCAGTGGGCACACAAATCTATGGTCCTGCCGCCGATCCCGTGGAGGCGGTAAACCGGCGGGAACCGGGTTGCGGGAGTGCACACAGCTTGGGGACGGGAAGTGCAGGAGGCCGCCGGCTTCGCCGCGGGGAACCGGCAACAGCACGAGCTGGTGCCCGGCTTCATGCGCGAATACAGGCGGCATTGTGCGATCTACGGCTCCCCGCCCTGATCTTTGCCGCATGCACCACCCCGACATCTTCTCCCGCCCGGTATGCGATGAACTGATCGCCCGCATCCAGCGCATCACGCCGGAAACGCGTCCGCAATGGGGCAAGATGAACGCCGCGCAGATGCTGGCGCATTGCAGCAGGGCGTACGATGCCCTCTACGACGAGGCGCACCGCAGGCAGTTCCCGCCTGCCACCGGCTTCAAGCGCATGCTGCTGAAGTTGTTCGTGAAGCCCACCGTGGCCGGGCCGAAGCCCTACCCGCGCAATGGCCGCACGGCTCCCTCCTTCGTCGTGGCGGATGCACGGGACTTCGAGCGCGAACGCGCAAAGCTGGTGGCCTACATCAACAAGGTACAGGCACTGGGAACAGCACACTTCGAAGGCAAGGATTCGCACTCCTTCGGCCCGATGACGGCGGATGAATGGAACACCACGTTCCACAAGCACTTGGACCACCACCTCACCCAGTTCGGCGTGTAGGCCCGTGCTTGTTGCAGAGGGCGGGCGGCCCATATCCCCGTTCGAATAGTTGCATTCATGCCCATCTTCGCATTGGCCCCACCGCCCATGCCTTGTGTCGACCTCACCTACCTCGAGCGCCTGTACAAGGGCGATCGCGTGCGCATCGCGGCGTGGGTGGAGCTCTTCCTGGAGGAGGTGCCGCAGCGGATGGAGGAGCTGGCGCAATGCGTGGAACGCTGCGATGCCATTGCCTTGGCCGCCCTGGCCCATGAACTGAAGCCGCAGGCGCACTACCTCGGGGCCGCACGGATGCACGAGGTGCTGGTGCGGATCGGGGAGCGCACCCGCTGCGACGGCCCCGCCGACTGCGCCACGGAAGTGCTTGAGCTGCGGGAGGCCTGTGCGGACGTGGAGCGTGAACTGCGCGGCCGCTTCAGCCCCTGAACCGGTGGAAATACCGGTTGCCGCGCCGATGAACTGTTGGAACTTGCACCCATGATCCGCCTTGCTCTCGCCGACGACCAGCGCCTCTTCCGCAAAGGCATGGCCATGCTGCTGCGCGACATGGCCGGAGCGCAAGTGGTGCTGGAATGCGCCAATGGCGCGGAACTGCTCAACGCGCTGAAGGACACTCCGGCGGACATCGTGCTGCTGGACCTGCAAATGCCCGTGCTGGACGGGCGGAAAACGCTGGCCCACCTCCAAAAGGACCACCCGCTGGTGAAGGTGATCATCCTCAGCACGCACGATGAAGAGCCGGTGATCGCCGAGCTGATGGGCATGGGCGCCAACGGCTACATGCTCAAGAGCGCCGAGCCCGACGAGATCGACACGGCCATCCGCGCCGTGGCCCAGAGCGGCTTCTACCTCAACGATACCGTGGACCGCGTGATGCTGCACGGCCTGGTGAAGAAGAAGCAGGTACACGCGGCCTTCAACACGGTGGACCCCTTGAGCGAACGCGAGGTCGAAGTGCTGCGCGGCATCTGCAAGGAATTGACCACGGCGGAGATCGGCATGCAGCTCTTCATCAGCCCTCGCACCGTGGACTTCCACCGCAACAACCTGCTGCTGAAGACCGGTGCGCGCAATGCCGCCGGGCTGGTGGTGTACGCCATGAGCAAGGGGATCTTCGTGCCGGAAGCAACGTGAACACGCGCGGAAAAGGCCATGCAGGGGGCAAGGGTGCGCAAGAGCAAAAGATGCAGGTCCGGCATCCTGATGTTCGCGCTTCTTCTTACTACCGCCCTTCGTGCACAAACCGACACCCTCCGCCTGCCCTTCACCGCGCTCACCATCGACGATGGCCTGGCACAAGGCATGGTCAGCTCCATCGCGCAGGACCAGTACGGCTTTCTCTGGTTCGCCACCAAGGACGGGCTGGACCGTTACGACGGATACAGTTTCACCACCTTCCGCCACGACCCGGATGACAGCACTTCCATCGCCGGCAACACCGTGAACTGGCTACACGTGGACCATGCACAGCGTTTGTGGGTGGTCTCCGACGGCGGTGTGGACCTCTTCGACCCCGCCATGGAGCGCTTCCGCCATGTGCCGATCATGCATCCGCAGGGCCTGTTGCGCACCGTGCGCCAAGCCATTGCCGACGCCAACGGGGACCTGTGGGCCTGCGGCAACGACATGTTCGTCAAGGTCACTTTCGCGCGGCTCCCGGTGCCTGAAGAGCCTTTGCCTTCCTGCACGCTGAAATGGTTCAAAGGGAATGTGGCGCTCACCTTGCTCAGCGACGGCCGCCTGTGGGGCACGGACCAGACCCGCGCATTGCGCATCACGCCAAGCCACAGCGGGCAGGACCGGGTGGACACCCTGCCGCCATGGAATGCGGACATCGCGGCGGGCATCAACGGCATGCGGTTCGTTGAGGATACCGTGCGCGGCACGTTGCGCGGCATCGGGAGTGATTTCATCGCCACCATCGACCGTGGAACGGGGCGCTTCCTGGAAGTGGACCTGCGGACCGGCAGCAAAGGTTCGGTCAGCCAGAACGGCGTGGTGTGCGATGAGGAAGGCAAGCTGTGGTTGGCAGGGAGCAGCGGGCTGCGGCGCTACGATCCGGCCGGTGGACAGCTCCTTCCGGTGACGCCCCTGGACCCCGCGCAGGCCAAGGTGCTGAGATCGCTCAAGAGCTGCTTCATGGACCATGGCGGCACCTTGTGGCTGGGCAGCTCGGGCCATGGCCTGCTGAAATACGACCCGCGCACCGCGCGCTTCAACAAATGGGACGACTCCAGCATCCGCACCCTGGTGCCCACTCCGGCCGGGAATGTGCTGGTAGGCCGCTGGTGGGAACTGCTCGCGGAATTCGACCCCGTGAAGCGCAGGTACGCCCGGGTGATCAAAAGCACGAAGGAGCTGTCCATGCCCGCTGCGAAGCAGGCCCGACATCAACCCGGCGACATGGCCGTGCAGGACGCACAAGGGATCTTCTGGGTGTCCCTGAACTACGGCAACCTGCTGCGGTACGATCCGGCAGCCGGTGCAGCATCGCGCATCCTGAGGCCTGGCAACGTGGAGGGCAAGGTGGAGGACGGACCGATGTTCCCCTTGATGCTCGGCACGGGCCACACGCTGTGGGCCGGTGGCAACCTCGCCTTGTGGCGCTACGACATCGGCACCAATGCCTTCACGCCCTATCCATGGCCCGTGCCCACCGTGAACGACCCTTACAATTTCACCGTGGCCCTGCATGAAGGCCGGGACGGCCTTATATGGGCTGGCACCGTGAAAGGGCTGATGCGGCTCGACCCCGCCACGGGCGATCGGCGGCAGTACATGAACGACCGCAGCGATCCGCATTCGCTGGCCTCCGACATCATTTTTTCCATCTGCGCCGATCCCGATGATCCCAACGGCGTGCTCTGGATCGGCACCAACGGCGGCGGGCTCAACCGCTTCGATGTGCATACAGGCAAGGTGGAACGCATCACCACCCGCGACGGCCTGCCCAACGACGTGGTGTACGGCGTGCTGGCCGATGGGGACGGCCGCCTGTGGATGAGCACCAACAAGGGGATCGCCTGCTACGACCGGCACAGCAAGTCCTTCCGGACCTTCACCGTGAACGACGGCCTGCAGAGCAACGAGTTCAACCGCAATGCCTACGCAAAGGGACGGGACGGCACGCTCTTCTTCGGAGGCGTCAACGGCTTCAACTACTTCGACCCCCGCAAGCTCACCGCCGACACCACGTCCGCGCCGATCCACATCACCGGCGTAAAGCTTATCAACAAGCCGGTGGACTTCCATGCAGCGGACTCCCCGCTGAAGGAACCTGCCTACCTCAGCAAGGGCATGACCATCCCGTATGACGCGAACATGGTCACCTTCGAGTTCGCCACGCTGGAGTTCGCCGCACCGCAGGACCACCACTACCGCTACAAGCTTGAGGGCTTCGACAAGGAGTGGATCCAATCCGGCACCGAGCGAAGCGCCGTGTACACCAACCTCGATCCCGGCACTTACACCTTCCGCGTGATGGGCGACAACCGCGACGGCGTGTGGGGAGCGCGGGGCGCCTCCTTCACCCTTGCGGTGCTGCCGCCATGGTGGCGCACGTGGTGGGCCTGGGCGCTGTATGTGCTGGCGGTGGCCGGTGCCATCGTCACCTACATCCGCCTGCGCACCGGCGGGCTGAAACGCCAGCGTGCGCTGCTGGAACGCACCGTGGCCGAGCGCACCACCGAACTGAGCCGGCAGAAGGACGAGGCCGACCAGCAGCGCGAGCGCGCCGAGCACAGCGAACGCGTGAAGCAGCAGTTCCTGGCCAACATGAGCCACGAGATCCGCACGCCGATGAACGCCATCGTGGGCATGGGCAACGTGCTGCGGCGCAACGAGCACCTGCCGGCGCAGCAGCAATACATCGATGCCATCACCAGCAGCAGCGAGAACCTGCTGGGCATCGTGAACGAGATCCTGGACCTGAGCAAGATCGAGGCGGGCAAGCTGGAACTGGAAAAGGTGGCCATGGACCCGCGCGCCGTGTTGCACGGCGTGTTGGACGTGCTGCGCCACCGGGCCGAGGAGAAGGGGCTGCGCATGGCGGCGGCGGTGGGGGCCGATGTTCCCGCCGTGGTCGCGGGCGATCCCGTGCGCCTGAACCAAGTGCTGATGAACCTGGTGGGCAACGCGATCAAGTTCACCGAACGCGGCACGGTGCGCGTGGGACTGGCCGTGCAGGAACGCCTGTCCGACGCGGTGATGCTGCGCTTCGAGGTGGCGGACACCGGCATCGGCATCGCGCCGGAGCGGCTGGCCCACGTGTTCGAGGAATTCATGCAGGCCGAAAGCGACCACACGCGGCGCTTCGGCGGCACCGGCCTGGGCCTGGCCATCAGCAAGCGCCTGGTGGAGATGCAGGGCGGCACCATCACCGCCGAAAGCGACCCCGGCGAAGGCAGCGTGTTCACCTTCGTGCTGCCGTATGCACACGCAGTTGCCGACGCCCTGCGGCCGGGCAACGAACAACGCCCAACGAACGACCAGCTGCAAAACCTGAGCATCCTGTTGGTGGAGGACAACAAGCTGAACGTGCTCGTGGCCGAGGAAGAGCTGAAGATCGCCGTGCCCGGCGCGCGGATCGATGTGGCCGCCAATGGCCGGCTCGCCGTGGACATGCACTTAGCGGGCCACTATGACCTGATCCTGATGGACGTGCAGATGCCCGTGATGGACGGCTACGCGGCCACGCGCGCCGTCCGCGCCATGCCGGGCGACAAAGGCCGTGTCCCCATCGTGGCCATGACCGCCAACGTGATGGAGGCCGAAGTGCGCAAGTGCCGGGAGGCCGGCATGGACGGCTTCGTGCCCAAGCCGTTCCGGCAGGAGGAACTGGCGGAGGCGATCGGAAGCGCGATGGGCGGCGGCCACCAGACGGATCTGCACGCGGATGAGCAGATCCTTCCCGGGTAGTTGAACGTGCCTTTATCACCTTGGAGAACCGGTATTTCCACGAGGCGCCCGGCACCTTGCCGCGAACACTTTTGGGCCATCAACCAACACCCAACGAACAATGGAACACAGGATCTCCCGCACAGGGCCCGCCATCGCCCTCTTCATCGGACTCGTGCTAATGGCCTTTGGCGCACGGGCGCAGGACGAACCCAAGACCAAGGACGGCACCGTGTTCACCGTGGGCATGGTGCGCACCGGGGCCAACACCGATGACCAGTACCTGAATGAGCTTGCCGGCTATTGGATGCCGATGATGGAAGCCGCCAAGGCACAGGGCCTCATTATGAGCTACCGCGTGCTGCGCGGCACGTTCAGCAATGAAGACGACTACAACGTGCTGTTCCTGGTGGAATACCCCAACCTTGCCGCACTGGACCCCAATCCGGCCACCGAGGCAAAGTGGAAGGCCATCCGCGACGGGCTCACCGCCAAGCTGGGCGGGGCTGACAAGTTGAAGGCCATGCGCACCGGCCTCGAGGCGATGCGCACCTACCAAGGCGAAAAGGTGATGCGCGACGTTTTGGTGAAGTGACCGGATCCTTCACGAACATGCGGAAGGAGCTGCCCCGGTATGGGGCGGCTCTTTCATTTCCTACAACAGGTAATTCCACGAGGTATCCTGCGGGAAGTCCAAGGGAGTTTTGTCCAACCGTAGCACCAATTCCATCGCCATGCGTTCCCGATCGTCCGTTCTTGCCGCGTTTGCCTGCGTACTTTCGTTCGCGCCGCTCCATGCCCAACGCATGGAAGACCTGCTGCCCAAGATCGCCGCCGAGAAGAACGACAGCGCCCGCTTCTACCTCGCCTTCAGCGGGCTCACCACCTCGGAGACCAACCCGGTGGACGACATGCACAACGCCGATGTGCTGCTCACCTACGGCCAGAAGTCCGGCGACAAAGTGGGCCAGACCCTCGGCCTGCTCTGCTTAGGCTACGACTACCGCGTGTTCGGCAACACGGCCAAGGCCCTCGCTTCTTCCGGGGCTGTATGATCGGCCGATAAAAAAGCATCGAGAAGCGCATCCTGGCCTTGCAGGCGATGATCGAGCAGGAGGTGGGAGAAGGGGAATAGGAGCAGCACCTCGTTCCAGGTACAATATAAAGAAGAAGCCCCAGCTCTCGCCAGGGCTTCCTTGTTCCAAGAGGATCGCTCCTCAGGCCTTCTGCACGTTCACCGCGTTGGGGCCTTTGGGGCTTTGCTCCACCTCGTAGGTCACCTTGTCGCCCTCGTTGAGGTGGGTGCGGGTGCCGGTCTTGTGGACGAACACGTCCTTGCCACCCTCATCCGGGGTGATGAAACCGA
>JADZAC010000050.1 GCA_020852835.1 Flavobacteriales bacterium | reverse complement strand
CCCTACACCCCCGCCCACTTCCCGTTCCAATGCCGGGCCGCGCCCATGGCCACCATGGTGTGCAGCAGGCGTTCCATTTCGGCCAGGCGCTTCTGGGTGGTCTTGCCGGTGAAGTGCGCGGCCAGTTGCTCCACGGTACACAAGGCTTCGGCCTCGTGCAGCACGGCGCGCAGCGCGGCGGCCTGGGCGGGCAGCCCGGCGGGCCATGCGCGGGTGGACGCGGTGGACACGTTGGCGCTGCCCGCAGCGCCCACCGTGTCCACCGGCAGGGCGGCTTGCTTGCCGCTGCCGGGCTTGGTGCCTTCCGGGGCTTGGTAGCTGGGGCGCAGCCAGCGCACTAGGCCGTTGGCTTCCTCTTTCGCGCGTTCGGCATTCAAGGCCACCAAGCGCGCCAGCACATCCTCCGTTGTGAATACGCCCTCACCCCCGGCCCCTCTCCCTGGGAGAAGGGAGCCTGACCAGCCGTAGGCTTCGGCCACGGCGGCATCCAGCTCATCGTGCAGTTGCTTCAGGATGCCCACCAGCCCTTGCTCGTAGATCTTCTTCTCCTTGGCGCTAAGCGGGGTGCCCGCGCGCACGGCCTCCAGCACGTTGTACATGCCGGTCATGGTCAACTCGGGGTGCAGGGCCTGCTGGCGCTTGCGGTGCGCATCCAGTTGCTCGCCCAAGGCACGGATCTTCTCTTGTTGCGCGGGGGTGCAGGCGGGGAAGGGGAAGGGGTCGAAACAGCGTGACTTGTTGTAGATAGGGTCGTTCCCTACGCCGAGGCGACCACCAGCGGACACTGCCCATGTCGAGTGAATCCCGCTGGAAAGGACTCCTAGAATGTAGGCGTCGTCCAGTGCAAAGGCAATGAGTTTGTGATCTGGGACGATATCGGTCTCAAGGAATACGAAGAAGCGATGGCGTGCATTCTCGGGCGTCGCTATGTATCGCGTAAGGCCGACCAGTGCTTTTCTCAGTGTGATGCGACTCTCCCCGAACAACCACCACTTCTCGCGCATCTTGTCCCGCCTGTTCTGATCACGCTCCGGTTTAACCCTGTCAAAGACTCGCTGATAGATTTCAGGGAACCGCGTCCGAACCAACTCTATGTCTTGTCCAAAGAGATCGATCAAGTAGGCGTCTCTTGGGTTCTGCGCAAGGTCTCGGCCGTTGCGATACCGCCGCACAAGGGATTCAATACCCTGCTTCTTGCCCAAGCCAAGTTCTGCAGCTTCTTGACTGTCCAAGATGAAGCCTGCACCAGCCAGCATCATACCGTTCGAGTGCAAATTCTCTCCGGCTCGCAGAGCAATGGCACCAGCAACATCGGGGCCCGTGCTCAGGTCAGCGTGTATTCTTCCACGGCTCTCGCCGAACTTCACATCTGCTGCATCTTCACCCAGCGCCTGTGTTTCCTCCACAACAGCTTGCAACACTCCATCTCTCTTTCCGGCGACACCGACAGACATCGCAATTCTCACGGCCGCCCCGTCGCTACTATCGACCCAAGGATGATTGGGAATTGCATACACCAGTGATAGCGGCTTCGTCGCGTCAAGATGGGCTTGAAGTACTCTGCGATTGAAAGTTTGGTTGATTCCTTTCGTGGTGATGAATCCGAAGCGTTCTGCTTTCCCGTTGCGCGAAAGTTCGGCGGCTCGATCCCACCAGTACATCACGAAATCGGCGCTGTCTGGAACGCTCGTATAAGTGTCGCGCAGTGCCTTGGTGTATTCATCGCCTAGGGCGAGCCGCATCGCCTTATCCCCAATGAACGGCGGGTTCCCCACGATGTAATCGGCCTGCGGCCACTGGGCAGGTCGCGGGTTGGTATAGGTGTACAGGGTTTCGCGGGCTTCGGGGTCGGGCACGGGTTCGCCGGTAACGGGGTGCGGCTTGGTGGTGCGCCCATCCCAGCGGGTCACCACGTTGCCTTGGGCATCGCGCTGCTCGTATTTGCTGTCGTAGGCCAGCACGGCATCGCGGTTCTCGATGTTGTGCAGGTCCTTGATGAGGGGCTCGGGCAGGTTGTGCAGGTGGCCTTGCGTGCGCAGCTGCCACTGGAGGAAGCCGATCCACAGCACCTGCTCGGCAATGGCCGCGGCGCGCGGGTTCAGCTCGATGCCGAAGAAGTTGGCGGGGCTGATGGTGTGGGTGTTGTACTCCAGCTTGTAGGGCTGGCCCAGCTCGGCCAGGGTGTTCAGCACTTCGCCCTCTAAGCGCTTCAGCAGTTCCAGCGTTACGTACAGGAAATTGCCGCTGCCGCAGGCGGGGTCCAGCACGCGGATGTTGCCCAGCTCGTAGAGGAATTGTTCCACGGCGGCGATGGCCTTCTTGGGCTGGTCCTCTTCGGCCAGCTGCAGGGCGGCCACCTGCACGCCTTTCCATTGCGCCCGCAGCGGTTCGATCACGGTGGGGTTCACCAAGCGCTCCACGTAGGCGCGGGGCGTGTAGTGCGCGCCCAGCTTGTGGCGTTCGCGCGGGTCCAGGGCGCGCTCCAGCAGGGTGCCGAAAATGGCGGGTTCCACATCCTTCCAGTTGGCGGCGCTGGCCTCCAGCAGCAGCTGGATCTGGTCCTTGTTCAGGCGGATGGCGTCGGCGTGGGCGAAGAGGCCGCCGTTGAAGCGCGGCAGCTTTTTGCGCAGGATGGGGCTGAGGCCGCCGGTGTTCATGGTGGCCCAGAGGTTCTCCAGCATCTCCTTGAAGTGGCCGGGTTCGTCCTTCAGCTCGCCCAGCAGTTTGGTGAAGGAGCCGAAGGGCAGCAGGTCCACATCCTCGGCGAACATGGTGAAGAGGCTGCGCATGAGGAAGGCGGCCACGACCTCGGGCGGGTGCTTGCCTTCCAGGGAGCGGGCGAGCTTGGCGAGGCTGTCGGCGATTTCGCGGGTCACCTTGGCGCTGCGGCGGCCGGGGTCCAGCGAAAGGGGATCGGTCCAGATGGCGCGCAGGGTGGCGCGGGTGGCTTCGGCCAGCAGGCCCTTGAGCGGGATGCGGTAGCTGGCGGGATCGGGGAAGGGCAGGTACTCGCCGCCCATGCGGGTCCAATCGGTGTAGAGGCTGATGCTGTGGCCCACGTCCACCACCACCACGAAGGGCGGGCGGCCGTCGGGCACTTCTTCCTTGGGCAAGGCGCGCGCATAGCGTTGGGCCTGCGCGTGGGCCTTGATCATGGCGGTGTCGAAGCCTCTGGTGCCGTGCTTGCCGTGGCCGGTCTTGCGCTGCTTCCTCGCGGCCTTGCCGGCGGCGCTCAGGGGCGCGTCTTCGGGCCCGTCCGCCACGCCCTGCTTGCATTCCAGCACGAAATGCCCACGCTTGTACAGGTCGATGAAGTTGGTGGTGCCGCTGCCGCTGGGGATGGCCTTCTCGAAGCAGTAGGCGTTCTGCGTTTCATCGGGGCCGCTGGGCTGCGGGCGCTCCAGCCCGAGGATGTCGCACAGTTCGGCCAGGAAGAGCTGTGCGTTGGCGCGTTCGGCCGCGCCGCTGAGCTGCCACTTGGTGATGAAGGCCTGGATCTGTGCCGGGTTGGAGGACATGGGCGGGTGAAAGATGCGAAGGAGCGGCGGAATGGGCGAACCTGCCATGTACACCTAAGGGATGAACGCGGATGGTCGGGCCTTCAACTTGCTCGTGCGTTCAGGAGCGGACGCACTATTTAGGACGAGCGTGGAGGTTTGTGCCAGCGAAGAGCCCAGCCACCGGCTCAGCCAACGTCGATCACTTTCAGCAAGCCCTCCCGTTCAAGCGATCCGTTGCGCCATTCATCGGAAAAAGCTGCCCCAAACCGCTCATAGAACCGGATCGCATCGGTGTTCCAATCCAGCACCTGCCAGAGCATGCCGCTGTAGTTCTGCTCCACGGCGTGGCGCGCGCATTGGAGAAAGAGCTTCTCCCCGATACGCTGCCCTCGTGCCGCCTCGGTGACGATGATGTCCTCCAGGTAGAGGCGACGCCCTTTCCAGGTGGAGTAGCGTTCGTAGCACACGGCCATGCCATGGATCACGCCGTCCGCCTCGGCCACCCAGCCGAACCACACCGGATCCTTTCCGAAGCCCGCATCGCGCATGTGTTCCTCAGTCACCGTCACTTCATCGGGGGCGCGCTCGAAGAGGGCCAGCTCCCGCACCAGCTCCAGCATGCGGGGCACGTCACGGGGTTCGGCGGGGCGGATGGTCGGGTTCATGGACGCATACGTGGGACAACGGTGACATGCACGGTGCTCATCTACCGTAAAGCACCACTTCGCAATCGGACTTCAACTTGTTGAAGGCCCTGTCCGCCGTGATCAATGGAATGCCCAAGTGGATGGCGGTGGCCCCGATCACGGCATCAGGCAACTTCAAGCGGTGGCGCAGGCGCAGGTCCACGGCAAGGTCCTGTATGGACCGGTGGATCTCCTCCAAATGACAGCGCTCCAGGAAACGGTGCACCTGTTCCATGTGCGTGTCGTCGGCACCGTGGTAGACCAAGGCCTCCATTCGCACCATGGTGCTGGCCACCACTACATGGCCCTTCAGCAACTCATTGGCAGCACCGTCGCCGCCGAGGATGTACAAGAGGATGTTCGTGTCTATCGCTACCCGCTCACTCTTCATCCCGCAATGCGCGCTGGAACTTCACCGGGTCGCCGTGCATAGGAGCAGTGCCCACCAGGTCGCTGAAATCAACGCCCTGTTTCTTGCGGGAACGCTTGATGGCACTCTTCACAATGGCACTGGCCTTGCGCTTGGGGGTGCGTTTGGTGACTGTCTGGACCATGGTGAAGGAATTGCTTCAAAGATAGCAGCACCGCACATAACCTTGGGCTGCTCGAAGTTCGATCATGCAAGAACCTGCTTGATGGTTTGTACGAGAAAGTCGAAGTCCTTCGCATCCGACAGAAAGATATCGTCGATCAATTGGGCACATCGCGGGGCTCGGCGGGGCGGATGGTCACTTGCATGGCGGATTATCGAGGTTGGGTGAAGGTCTCAGGCTTGTTGATCAATGGGGCGTTGCAACCGGCGGAAGCGCGGGTACACGCGGTTCATGGGGCCTTGTCTTTGT
>JADZAC010000049.1 GCA_020852835.1 Flavobacteriales bacterium | reverse complement strand
TTTGCCCGCTGGCCTTCCATGCGGAAACATGGGCCAACATCTCCGTCCTCCGTTCAGTGCGTGTCATGGCCGCAAACCACGGCATGCGAACTAAACCTCACAAGATGCAGTTGGCCGGAGGCTTACCTAACAACTGACAACAACCAACCTCCACCTCAATACAACCTGCTCCGCTTCAGCAAGAACTGCAGCAACACGTTCTCAAACCCCGCGTTGATGTCCGCCTCCACCAGTTCGATGCGGTACTGGCCGCACTTCAGCTTCAGCTCGTGCCAGTAGGCGGCCACGGCTGCTTTGTAGGCATCGCGTACCTCGGCGGCATGGGCCTTCACCTGGGCGCCGCTCTCCAGGTCCACGAAGGTGTACGGGCGGTCTTCCAACTGCAGTTCCAGTTCGTGCTTGCGGTCCACCGTATGGAAGAGGATCACATCGTGCTTATTGTAGCGCAGGTGTTGGAGGGCGTCGAAGAGCTCGGCGCTGCGGGCGCTGTTGTCGAGCATGTCGCTGAAGATCACCACCAGGGAGCGGCGGTGGGTGCGGCGTGCGATGTCGTTGAGGGCATCTACGGCACTGGTACGTTGGTTCTGTGCCGGGGCTTCGGCTGCGAGCAGCCGTTCCAGTTGTGCCATCAGGTGGCGCAGGTGTACGGCGTTGCTGCGCGCCTGCTCGCTGAACTCCACCTGGTCGGCAAACACGGTGAGGCCCACGGCATCGCGCTGCTTGCGCAACAACGCGATGAGCGCTGCGGCGGCGTGCACGGCGAATTCGATCTTGTTGAACTGCCCGGCCTTGCGGTCCTTGGCGGGCGGATAGTACATGCTGCTGCTGGCGTCGATCACCAGTTGGCAGCGCAGGTTGGTCTCCTCCTCGTAGCGCTTGGTGAAGAGCTTGTCCGTGCGTGCAAACAGCTTCCAGTCGATGTGGCGGGTGCTTTCGCCCTGGTTGTAGGCGCGGTGCTCGGCGAACTCCACGCTGAAGCCGTGGAACGGGCTCTTGTGCAGACCGGCCAGAAAGCCTTCCACCACTTGCCGGGCGTGGAACTCCAACTGGCTCAGGGCTTGGATCTGCTGTTGGTCGATGGGCATGTTCCGTCGTAATTCGCCAATTGGGCAATTTGCCAATTCGCCAAAGGGCTGAGCGTGCAAAGGTGGGGGAGTTGGGGGACAATTCGCCAAAAGGGGAATTTGCCAATTGGCAATTTGCCAATTCGCCAATTCGCCAATGACGCAATTCGCCCAGGGTGCAATTTGCCAAAGGGGCAAGGGCGAGGCAGCGTTCCCTGGAGCAACGGTGTCTTCTTGTTCCTGCGGCGTTGGTGTAACTTTGGAATGGACGGCATGAAACAGCTTCTGCTCGGCTTGGCTTGTTCAATGGCATTCCCGTTGGCGGCGCAGTGGGACCTGTTCCCGTTGGGGCGGCGCAGCTACTTCCAGGATGTTACGCTTCCCGACATGCAGGCGGACCTAGTACTGATGGATTCAATGCGGGTGGATTCCACGCAAGGAACATGGCTGTACAATAGGACGACCATCCGGGAGCAGATCTTTGGGCCTTGTGCATGGCCGGTACTGCAGCACATGGAACAGACCTATGGAGGAATGGGGTTTGCCAAGCGCATGGATTCATTGTTAGTGCGCAATGACACGACCTTCTATTTCTCCAGCCTGAGCACTGAACCGTTCTTCTTCCTGCCGAAAGCCGCGCCAGGACAAAGCTGGACCGTGCCCTCCACCAACGGAGGCATTCCCTTCAGCAACGTCCTCATTTCTTGCACCGGCATTTCGCAGGAGACGTTCCTCGGGGTTACGGACAGCGTGAAAACCTTTTCCATGGAAGCGGTGGGGGCAACCTCGCCGATCAACACCGTTATACTGCGGCTCAGTAAAGGACACGGCCTGCTGGAATACGTGGCTTTTGATTACCTGCTGTACCACCCGACATGGACTCCGTTCCGGCATTTCAGCTTGATCGGCATGGAGGACAGCGGAACCGTACAGGGGTACCGCCAACCCGTTTTTGCGGACTACTTCCACCTTTCAGCAGGTGACGTGCTGCTTTGGCGAACCATTGAAGTGCCCGCCAGTCCGGTGGATCCAACCACCACCACCTACCAACGGGACAGTATTGTAACCGTGTTGCTGACACCGGACTCAGTGGTGTACACGTATGATGGCGTCAAGTTCTATGCAGACAGCACCACCAGTACCTTCCAAGGCTACCAAGTGGCGTTCCGGCGGGACCACGTACAGGGGCTGTTGGGAGCCGCTCCCAATGACCATGCCATGGGCTATGGCACAACGGGCATGGGATTTCCCGGCCCTGAGGAACTGACCACCATCTGGCACAGCGGTTTGTTGCAGCTCTTTCCGGACACGAATGGAACGGATACCATCACGGCATTGGGGTTCGAGGCGTGGGGGAGTTACCTCGACGCGCCCTGCACCGTGGATGAATTTTGGGACTGGAGCTATGAATGGCGGATCAACACGCGGGCGGGCCTGATCCGGCATTGCGAGAATTTTTCATTTGGCAGCCGTTGCACCGAGCTCATTGCCTCATCGATCAATGGTGTGGAGGATGGCAATATTCACATGGGAACGGATGAATTTTTCCATGTTCCCATGCTCGGAACGGCCATTTACCCCAACCCGGCAAGCAGCCGGATTTTCATCGGCGGTGCAGGAAGTACCGGGCGCCTGCCCATCAGCATCCTCGACGGGCTTGGGCGTGAAGTGATGCACGGCGTGTACCGCGAAGCGGGGGTGGCCGTGGAAGAACTCCCCGCTGGCCTGTATGTACTGCGCATCGTTCAGCCGGAAGGTGCAAGAACTTTGCGCTTTCTGAAAGAGTGATCGCAGATCACCATCAGTTGCTTGGAAAGCTATGCTGGACAATTGAATTGACCGGTATTTTCCTTGGCGGGTAGATTTGCGCCCCTCAATGGGAGAACGCAACAGTGCCGAGGGTGGCATACCGATCTCCGTGTCGCTTGGAGCGGCCCTGCAGCAAGCCAATGTAAAGGGCGCCACGGGGGGGGACAAGCGCCGCTTGCTATGGATCACCGTGCTGGCCGTGGCTTCCGCTGTGATCATCGGCTTTTTGGCCAAAGGCATGGTGCTGCTGATCGACCTGATCACCAACATCGCCTTTCATGGCACCTTTTCACTGGTGTATGTGGCACCCGGCCAAAACACGCTCGGTTGGTGGGTGGTGGCCATTCCCGTGGTGGGCGGCGTGATCATCGGCCTGATGGCACTGTACGGGTCGAAGGCCATCCGCGGCCACGGCATTCCGGAAGCCATGGAGATGATCCTCACCAACGAGAGCAAGATCAAGCCCTCGATCACCTGGTTGAAGCCGGTATCCTCGGCGATCAGCATCGGCACGGGCGGTCCGTTCGGCGCCGAGGGCCCGATCATTTCCACGGGTGGGGCCTTGGGCTCCATGGTGGGGCAGTTGCTGCGCATTTCGCCCAATGAGCGCAAGGTGTTGTTGGCCGCCGGAGCCACGGCGGGCATGAGCGCCATTTTCGGCAGCCCCATTGCGGCGATCTTCCTGGCTATAGAGCTGCTGTTGTTCGAGTTCTCACCACGGTCGCTGCTGCCCGTGGCCATGGGCTGCATCACCGGTGCGGCCATGCATCACTTCCTGTTCGGCAGCGATCCCATGTTCGCCATGCCGCCCATCGCACTGCCGGGCAACCATGCATTGTTCGTATACAGCCTCATGGGCTTGCTGATCGGTCTGTTGTCGCTGCTGGTCACCAAGGCCGTGTACTGGATCGAGGACGCCTTTGAGAAGCTGCCGGTGCACTGGATGTGGTGGCCGGCCACCGGTGGGCTGGCCGTGGGTCTCATCGGCTACTTCGAGCCGCGCACCTTGGGCGTGGGCTATGAGAACATCACTGAGCTCCTGAGCGGGCAGGCCACCTTGGGGCTCATCGTGGGCATGGCCACCTGGAAGTTGCTCTCCTGGGCCATTGCCTTGGGCAGCGGCACTTCCGGCGGCACGCTGGCACCCATGATGACGGTAGGTGGTGCGCTGGGCTGCCTGCTGGGCATGGCGGCGCAACAACTCTTTCCGGCGGTGGGCGTGGTGCTTCCCTTGGCAGTGCTCGTCGGCATGGCCAGCATGTTCACCGGGGCCTCGCGCGCTTTCCTCACCAGCGTGGTGTTCGCGTTGGAGACCACCGGCCGCATTGAGGCACTGCTACCGTTGCTCGGCGCGTGTGCCGCGTCCTACCTCGTTTCGTACTTCCTGATGCCCAATACCATCATGACCGAGAAGATCGCGCGCCGCGGCGTGCGTGCGCCGGACTCCTACGAGCCGGACCCCTTGGAACGCGTATCCGTGGGGCAGGTGATGGTACGGCGTGTACAACTGGTTCCCGGTCATCTTACTGCCGGGGAGGTGCTGGCCTCACCGGCCACGCTGCCCGAACACTTGTTCGTAGTGGATGCAGCCGAGGCGTTTGAGGGCATGGTGTCCGTGGCCGAGTTGCGCACGGCGCCGGCCGGTACCGCCATAGGCACCCTCACCACCATGCCGCACACGGTGCGTTCGCAAGACGATCTGCGCACCGCTGCCGGGGCCTTGGCGACTTCTGCGGGCAAGCAGCCCTTGGCCGTGGTGGAGGACGGAACGGTGATCGGCCTGCTCACCATGGGCGCCGTGCTCAAGGCGTACGGGCGACAGCAGGAAGCACACACCGAGGATGAGGCCAGCATCCTGCTTCACCGCCGGCGCCTCAAGGTGATGGTGCAAGGCAAGCAGTTGTTCCGCAAGGTGATGCGGCGCTAGCTCCATCAAGGTCGTTCAACGGACCTTGATGCACATACGGCTACAACACGTTCTTGAGGTACTTCGCTGTGTGCCCCTGGCCACTGGCCACCAATTCTTCCGGGGTGCCTACGAACACGATGTTCCCGCCTGCATCCCCTGCCTCCGGCCCCAGGTCGATCACGTGGTCGGCACAGGCGATCACTTCTTGATTATGCTCGATCACCAGCACGCTGTGGCCTTTTTCGATCAACGCGTTCAAGGCCTTGAGCAGCTTGGCGATGTCGTGGAAGTGCAGTCCGGTGGTGGGCTCGTCAAAAATGAAGAGGGCCGGTTGCGTTTCCTGCCCCTTGATCAGGAATGACGCCAGTTTGATGCGTTGCGCTTCGCCGCCGCTCAAGGTGCTGCTGCTCTGCCCGAGCTTCACATAGCCCAAACCGGTTTCCTGCAGCGGCAATAATTTCTCCACGATGCGCTTTACGGCGGTATTCCCGTCCTGGTGCACTATAAAAAAGGCGAGCGCATCGTCCACGGTGAGGTCCAACAGGGCGGCCACGTCCTTGTCGTGGAACTTCACGTCCAGGATCTCTTCTTTGAAACGCTTGCCATGGCAGGCTTCGCACGGCAGGTCAATGTCTGCCATGAACTGCATTTCGATGTGGACCTGGCCTTCGCCTTGGCACACCTCGCACCGGCCGCCGTCCACGTTGAAGCTGAAGTAGGCCGGTTTGTAGCCGCGCATCTTGGAAACCTCCAGTTCACTGTACAGTTGGCGGATGTCGTCCCAGGCCTTCACGTAGGTCACCGGGTTGCTGCGGGAGGAACGCCCGATGGGATCCTGGTCCACCAGCTGAACGGCCTTGATCCGTTGCAGGTCGCCGGCCAGTTCCTTGAATTCGCCCGGGCGGTCGCCGCCACCGCCCTCGAGTTCACGGCGCAGGGCGGGGTAGAGGATGCGCTTGACCAAGGTGGTTTTGCCGCTGCCGCTCACGCCGGTCACCACCGTGAGCGTATGCAGCGGGAAGGCCACGTCGATACCCTTGAGGTTGTTCTCCCGCGCGCCCTTCACGACGATGCGGTCCTTCACGGGCCTGCGCCGCTTGGGCCGTTCAATGCGCAAACGTCCTGTAAGGTATTGGGCGGTGAGGCTGTCGCTGGCCATTAGCTGGCGGTGCGTGCCGCTGAACACCACCTCGCCACCGAGCGTGCCGGCCTCCGGGCCCATGTCGATGATGTGGTCGGCGGCACGCATCACCTCCTCGTCGTGCTCCACCACGATCACCGTATTGCCCAGGTCGCGCAATTGTTTGAGCACTTCGATCAGCCGATGGGTGTCGCGCGGGTGCAGGCCGATGCTGGGCTCGTCCAGGATGTACATGCTGCCCACCAGGCTGCTGCCGAGCGAGGTGGCCAGGTCGATGCGCTGTGTTTCGCCGCCGCTCAAGGTGTTGCTGCGCCGGTCCAGGGTGAGGTAGCCCACGCCCACCTGGTCCAGGAAGGTGAGCCGGCCAACGATCTCCTTCACCAGGCGCTCGGCGATCGCGGCTTCCGAGGGCTTCAGTTCCAACTGCTTGAAGAAGGCCAGGCATTCGGCGATGGGCATGCGCACCAGACCGGTGATGTCGCGCCCGCCCACTTGGACGTAGCGCGCCTCCGGTTTGAGGCGGCTGCCTTTGCAGTGGGTGCAGATGGTTTTCCCGCGGTAGCGGCTGGCCAGTACGCGGTATTGGATCTTGTAGCTCTTCTGTTCGCAGTACTGGAAAAAGGCATCGATGCCGTGCAGGCCCGGTGCACCGTTCCACAGCAGGTGCAGTTGGGCCTCACTGAGGTCGCGGTAGGGGCGGTGGATGGGAAAGTCGTGCTTGGCCGCGCCGCGGATGAAATCCTCCTTCCACTCACTGAGCTTATCACCGCGCCAAGGAGCTACGCAGTCGTCATACACCGAGCGGCCTTTGTCCGGCACCACCAGGTCGGGATCCACACCGATGATGTTGCCGTAGCCTTCGCACCGCGGGCAGGCCCCCACGGGGTCGTTGAAGCTGAAGAGGTTCGGCGTGGGCTCCTCAAAGGTGATGCCGTCCAGTTCGAAGCGGTCGCTGAATTCGCGCCGCACCTCTTGCCCGCTGGCATCCTGCCCCAACAGCACGCAGGTGCCCTGCCCTTCGAAAAAGGCGGTTTCGGCACTGTCGGCCACGCGGCTTTCCATTTCGGTGTTCCCGGGTTCCGCGGTGATGCGGTCGATCACCAGGCTCCATGGCCCTTCACCGAGCTGCTTGGCCAGCAGGAGGTCTTCAATGCGCTGTACCTGGTTGCCGTCGTGCACGCGGGCAAAGCCTTGCTGCTGCAGCACATCGAGGTGCTCACGGAAACTCCGGCCTTCGGGCGCATGCACCGGGCTCATCAGCAGTACGTTGCTGCCGGGGGCGAAACCGTTGGCGCCGACCACCACGTCCTCCACGGTGTGCCTTTTCACCTCCTGGCCCGAATGGGGGCTGTAGGTGCGCCCTACCCGTGCAAAGAGCAGCTTGAGGTGATCGTACACTTCGGTGCTGGTGCCCACGGTGCTGCGCGGGTTGCTGGTCATCACCTTCTGCTCGATGGCGATGGCGGGGCTGATGCCGCTGATGCGGTCCACATCGGGCTTTTCCAAGCGGCCCAGGAATTGCCGCGCATAGCTGCTCAGGCTTACCACGTAACGGCGCTGCCCTTCTGCATAGAGCGTGTCGAAGGCCAGCGAACTCTTCCCGCTGCCGCTCAGGCCGGTGATCACCATCAGTTTGCCCCGAGGGATGTCCACACTGACGTTCTTCAGGTTGTGCACACGGGCACCCTCCACCCGGATGAAGCCCGGTGCAGCGGGACGCCTATTGCGGGGTTGGCCGTTGGAAGCCGTGGGTGTGGGGCGGGATGCGAGGCCCTTTGTGGAAGGCGACATGGAGAAGGGGCGCAAAATTACTTCCCCTTGGCCGCTTGATAGGGAAAACCCTATATTTGGACGGCTGCCAACGGGTGAACGCACCACAATAGTTCGCCCTCAGGCAACGTTTCACCGGGCACATCCGTCTACCTGTCAATTGACCGCACTTTGCGGTAACCACCAAACCCAAAACAGGACAGCGCATCGCATAGACCTCTACGCCGAAGAGCTTTTTCACTCCCCTTCGGGCCTAAAACGGAGAAGGTCATGCTGTCCAAGTCACTTGACGACGTTGCACTCGTACGCCTTTACACCAACGGTGATGAAGGCGCTTTTGAGGTATTGCTCCACCGCCATAAGCGCAAGGTGTGGTCGCACATTTTTTTAATGGTGCGCGACCGGGTTGTCACCGAGGACCTGTTCCAGGAAGCCTTCATCAAGGTGGTGCACCACCTGAAGGCGGGCAAGTACAATGAAGAGGGCAAGTTCCTGCCGTGGGTGATGCGCATTGCGCACAACCTGGTGATCGACCATTTCCGGCGGAACAAGAAAATGCCCATGGTGCGCAGCAATGACGACCACGACGTGTTTGCCACCCATGCCCAGCCGGACAAAAACGTGGAGGAGCGCCTGGTGAACCTGCAGATCGATGCCGATGTGCGCAGGTTGATCGAGCGGTTGCCCGCCGAGCAAAAGGAGGTGGTGATGATGCGTACCTACTTGGGCATGAGCTTCAAGGAGATCGCGGAGCACACCGATGTGAGCATCAATACCGCCCTGGGCCGCATGCGCTATGCACTGATCAACATGCGCAAGCTGATCAAGCAGCACGACCTGCAGTTGCAGCGTGCGTAAGCGATAGACCGGACGCCAGCAACCAGGAACCGGCAGGGTCAAGGGCCTTGGCGCGGCCCTGCGGTCACGAATGCGTTCATTTGGGTTTGCACAATAAACGGGTCCCGAAGGCCGTTGTTAGAAAAAATTGTTTTGCATGGCACATTCTACCCTTCGGAGAGCTTCCCGTAACCGCCCAGGAATGACCGCTGCGCCGGGGCCCAAGTCGGCTACCATCAAGGCCATCCTTAATTTCAGCAAGGCCCTGAAGGTCGTTGATGTGCCGCCGGTAGGCCAAGTCGCCGTGGTGCTGAACTGATCACTCTGCCACGCCGTGCAAGGCGCCCGCAAGGGCGCCTTGCACGTTCTATGGCGATCACGCTTCGAACAACTCCTTCCTCCCGATTTCCTTGCAGATCGGGCATTTCCGTGGGTCATGGCCACGGGCGGGGCAATGCTCCCTGCCGAAGTAGATGATCTGCAGGTGCATCGTGTTCCACGTATCCTTCGGGAAGAGCCGCTTGAGGTCCTTCTCCGTCTGCTCCACGTTCTTTCCGGTGCTCAGGCCCCAGCGCCAGGCTAAGCGGTGGATATGCGTGTCCACCGGGAAGGCAGGCACGCCGAAAGCTTGTGACATCACCACGCTGGCTGTTTTGTGGCCCACGCCGGGCAAGGCTTCCAGCGCTTCAAAGGTGTTCGGCACCTTGCCGCCATGCTTGGCCAGGATGATCTCCGAAAGCCCGTGCAATGCCTTGCTTTTTGCCGGTGAAAGCCCGCAGGGCTTGATGATCTCGCGGATCGCACCCACGTCCATGGCGGCCATCTGCTTGGGGGTTCGCGCCTTGGCAAAAAGCAGCGGCGTTATTTCGTTGACGCGCTTGTCTGTGCACTGGGCGCTGAGCACCACGGCCACCAGCAGGGTGTATGCATCTTGGTGATCCAAGGGGATCGCAGGGTGCGGATAAAGCCTGTTCAAGGTCTTCAGCACGAAGGCGGCTTTTTCCTTTTGGGTCATGGGCGCAGCCAGTGTTGTTGGATGAGCTGGGGGAACCGGGTGACGCTGAGGCTTCCGTTGGCGTCAAAAAGGAACTTCTCCACATCGTTTGCCAAGGCATCCATATCCAACGAGGCACACCGCTCCAGCAGCGCAGCGGCGAGTTCCCGGGTTGTTCCCAATCCAAGCTTCTTGTGCAAGTAGGGCATATCGGGTTCTGCATGGAGGCTGATCAAGTAGGCCACATCGAAGAAATCCCGGCCCTTGGCACGTTTGCGGTCCAAGGCCGCATGGCACTTCTGCGCGAGCAGCAGCGGCAATGGGCAACAACGGATATCCTGCCTTACATCCCAACGGGCCATGAACCAGGTTTCCGGTGTATAGTCGTATCGCTGTGGTTCAGTATCCAATTGGATCAACACGGTTTGGTCTTTGTGGCCGCTGAGCCCGTGATGAAAGAGCAGGCCGGGCAACCGCACACGGTAACGAAATGCGCTCGGGCCTGCCATCTCCGCCGTTACGATATAGCCCTCACGCTCCAATTCCTGCTTCACCAGTGCGCCCACCTGGGCGAATTCCGGTTTGGTCAGGCCAAGGTTGTCAAAATCCAAGTCCTCGCTGAAACGGCGGTTCCCATGCACGATCCGCAGGCATGTGCCGCCGAGAAAGACCAGCTTTTTCGCGTAGGGCGAAGCGAAGATGATGCCCAGGATCCGGTACTGGAGGTACTCGCGCAGCAGGAAACCTTCATGGATGAGAAGCTCCTTGGGGTATGCCTTCTTGATCTCAGCCAGCGTGATCATGCAACCAATTTTGAAACGCCCTTGAGCGGGCCTGCAAGGCCTTGTTCATGGACAGTGCCACGTAATCCTTCCAGACTAAAGGCCTGATCGATTCCTTGATCCCGGTGGCATCCAGCCGTAGCCCTTCAAAGTCATCCGGTGTACACAAGCCCGGATTCAAGTGGAGCATGTCCAGCAGCACTTTTTCCGGTTCAGCCATGCGCATCGGAACACCATCTTGTTCCGTGATCCCATAGCCAAAGAACCAGGAAGGCTGAACGCTGCGGTAGGCGTGCTTGATCCCGTCGATCTCAAAGGAACGCGTGTGGCGGGATGTGACGGATGTGAGGTGGAATACACCCTCTGGGATGAATCCATAGTGGGAAAGCGCCGATTCAAGAGAGATGTAGGAAGGTGCATAGATCATGTTCGCTACCGCTTGCCGCTCGTGCAGTGTCCATGGCCGGGAAGTGAGCCGATAGAACGGGCGGCGGAGTTGCCGTACCCATCCTTTCTGTTGCCAGTAGTGCAGTTGCCGATCGTCGAACCCGGGGAAGCGCAATGCTACCTCGCGTACGGTAAAGCAAGGACGTTCCGCGTATACGGATTCAAAATCCCGGAAATTCATTTCGTGACACGAATGGGACAAATATATCCCTTTAAGGACATAAAATCAATGCATTCTTGGCGGCTTCAACCCACCACCCAAAGCCGCTTCGGCTCCAGGCGGAAAACCACCTCATGGCCCACTTCCGCCGGCTCGCCGTCCAAATGGGCGATAGTGCCGGCTTGATGAACTGTGGCGCGGTCGGTGGCGATGTTGGTGATGTAGGGGCTGCCGTCGATGCGGCCGGTGTACATGCGTACGAAGGCCGTGAGCATGGGCAAAAGGGGCGGCTTGGCAACGATGCGCAGCTCGGCCAGGCCGTCGTCCGGGCGCGAACCCGGGCTGATCACCGCGCCGTTGCCGAATTCGCGGGTATTGCAGAACACCAGCATCAGCACGTGGTCCTCGCGGGTCAGGTTGTTGGCCTTGGTCACCGTGCGCATCGGCTTGGCTCCGAGCACATGTTTGATGATCAGCTTGGCGTAGTTCCACATGCCACGGCCCTGGGTTTGGTCAAATTCCCAAGCCACGCGGGCATCGAAGCCGATGCCGGCCGTGCCCAGGAAGAGCCGGTCGTTGAGGTAGCACACGTCCATTTGCCGTGCCGTGCCGGTGAAGGCCAGTTGCAGGGCGGCTTCGGGATCGCGGGGCAGCCCGAGCGAGCGTGCATAGCCATTGCCGGAGCCCATGGGTACGATGCCCAGGGGCACACCCGTGCCCTCAAGGCCTGCTGCCACGGCGTTCAGTGTGCCGTCGCCGCCGATGGTGATCACGCGGTCCGCACCGTTGGCAACGGCTTGCTGCGCGAAGCGGGTGCCGTCGCCGGGGTGTTGCACCATATGCACATGCAGGCCGGCCCCCAATTGCCGGGCCAATTGCTCCACCGGCTCCCGCATGCTTCCGGCTTTCCCCTTGCCGGAGCGGGGGTTGATCACTACAACGGCCTTCATGGGCGACGGAATACCAAGGTGTGCCGCAAGATGTTGTTGTTGTACTGCTGGATGGCCGCCTGCAGCGCGGGGAGCAGGGCCAAACTGTCCGTGCAGGTAGTGGTCCATGGGCGCAAAAGGCCGGCGCTCCACAGCACCTGTTCGCCATCCGAACGGACCTGGCAACTGTCGCCCACCAGCAGCCAGGTGGCGTTGCTCTCGCTCACGGCGGCGGGAAGTCGTTCTTCTCGCAAGCTGCTGCTGCCGAAGGAGAAGAAGGGCTTGGGGTAGCCGATCAGGTCCAGTACCGTGGGCAGGATGTCGATCTGCTGGGTGATCCGGTCGTCTTGTTCCGGTTGTAACCTGCCCGGCATGTAGTAACACAAGGGGATCCAGTGGTCGTAGGCCGAGCCGCTCACCTCGCCTTGTCGCAACAGGTCGGCGGTGTGGTCGGCGGTGATCACGAAGAGGGTGTTCGGGAACCAGGGCATGGTGCGGGCCGTGGCGAAGAACCGGCGCAGGGCATCGTCGGCATAGCGCAGCGTGGGCAGGATGGGCAGGTTGCCACCGGCAAATTGCGCGGCTTCCCCCGGCGGAAGCCGGTAGGGGTGGTGTGAAGAAAGCGTGAACAGGCAGCTCAGGAAGGGTTGCTGCTCCTTGCCCAGTTCCTGTGCGAAAAACTGTAGGAAGGGCCGGTCGCGGATGCCCCACACGCCATCGTCATCCTTGGGGTCGGGGTATTGGTCGCGGCCTACATAACGATCAAAGCCTGCCGAACGGGCGAAGGCATCGAAGCCCATGGTGCCGTTGTGCCCGCCGTGGAAAAAGCTCGTGGCGTAGCCCTCTGCCCCCAGCAAGCCCGGCAGTGAGGTGAACGGCTGTTGCGCGTAAGGCGATTCAATGAAGGCCTCGGGCATCATCTTGGGCAGGGAGGCCAGCACCGCCGGAATGCCGTCGATGCTGCGGCGCCCGTTGGCGTAGGCCCGGCTGTACCACAGGCCTTGGCCCATCAACGAATCCAGGAAAGGCATGCAGCCTTCACCGCCGTTGAGCTTTGCGCTGTATGCCGCGCCGAAGCTCTCCAGGACGATCACCACCACATTGGGCCGGTGCGGCACCAGGGTGGTATCGCCGTACCGGTGCACCACGGGCCACAGGCGGTCGGCCTCCGCTTGCTCCATGAAGGCCTTCTCTTCCAGCTGGACCTTGCCGATGCTGGTCATCATGGTGAAGGGCGTGTTCAGCACCAGCGGCATGTAGGCCGGTGCAGCGTACTGGCTGGCGCCCAGCACGCCCAAGGGGATGTACTGCAGGCCGCCCCGGCAGGCCACCAAGGTGAGGGCCGCAATGATCACGCGCCACAACCACCAGGGCCTTGCGCGTTCCTGCCCGCTGTGCCGGCCGGTCCATCGGTACCCTGCAACGGCCACCAGCATGGAACCGAGGAAGATCAATACAATGTACCAGTAGTCCACCATGAACACCGGGAGCAGGCTGGCCAGGTCATCACCGCCCGTGGCGATGCCCAGCAGGTCGCTGGTGCTGCGCTTGAGCGTGAACCCGAAATAGGCGATGTCGATGCTGTTGAACAGGAAGCCGATGGTGCAGGCCAGGTGGAACAAGCCTTTCTGCACCTTGGCCACGATGGGGCCTGGACGTTCCACGGCCAAGTACAGCAGGGTCCATGGCATGAACAACCACGCCATGGCGAACAGATCGAAGCGGATACCACCCAGGAAAACCAAGGCCGGTGGTGAGGGGAATGCCTCGTGGTTCACCACGGCGAAGAGCACACGCTGGAGCGAAAAAACCACGGCCACCACCCCGATTCGGAGCAGCCAGGTGCGGAGGGGGCGCAGGTTGGGCACGGTGCGAAGATCGCCTTCGGGCCGATGCCAAGGCCATGGAACAGGGAATTGAACTTATTGGCCGGCCAGTGTTCACGATTCGATCAGCCAGGCCCGTAAGCGGCCTCGGTGCCGGTACATTTGCGGTCCATTTCATTCCCCGCTCCTTGAAGCCCCCCGCCATGTTCCTGGAAACCATCGAGAAGAAGCAACTCACCTTCGACCGGAAAAAGCTGACGGACAAGGAGCTGTTGGAGATCTACCAGCAACTGCTCCGGCCCCGGCTAATTGAGGAGAAAATGCTGAGCATGCTGCGCCAAGGTCGCATCAGCAAGTGGTTCAGCGGCATCGGGCAGGAAGCCGTGGCCGTAGGGGCCGCCTTGGCCATGGAGGCGGATGAGTACATCCTGCCCATGCACCGCAACTTGGGCGTGTTCACCACCCGGGGGCTGCCCATGGCGCGGCTCTTCAGCCAGTTCCAAGGCACGGCCAACGGCTTCACCAAGGGGCGGGACCGCAGTTTCCACTTCGGCACGCAGGAGCACAAGATCGTGGGCATGATCAGCCATTTGGGCCCGCAGATGGGCGTGGCGGACGGCATTGCCTTGGCGCACAAACTGCGCAAAGAAGCGAAGTGTACGCTCGTCTTCACCGGTGATGGCGCCACCAGTGAGGGCGACTTTCATGAAAGTGTGAACACCGCCGCCGTGTGGGACCTGCCCGTGATCATCGTGGTGGAGAACAACGGTTACGGCCTGAGCACGCCAAGCAATGAGCAGTTCAAGTGCCGCTACATCAGCGACAAGGCGCTGGGCTACGGCATGGAAAGCCGTGTGGTTGCGGGGAATAACATCTTGGAGGTGGTACACACCATCCGTGAGGCGGCCGAAAGCATCCGCCGCCGCCCGCGGCCGATCCTGGTGGAGTGCATGACCTTCCGCATGCGCGGGCACGAGGAGGCCAGCGGCACCAAGTATGTGCCCAAGGAGCTGATGGAGGAATGGGGCCGCAAAGACCCCGTGGCCAACTACGAAAAGTGGCTGTTGGACCAAGGCATCCTGAACGATACCGTGAAGGATGCCACCCACAACGCCATCAAGCACGAGATCGCGGTTGCGGTGGACACCGCGTTCTCCGAAGAACCCGTAACGGCGGACCTGGCCACGGAGTTGAACGATGTGTATGCGAAGCCCATCGACCTGGGGCACCGTGCAGCGACGCAAGTGGAAGCCGCCCCGCAGGGCAAGGAAATGCGCTTCATCGATGCCATCAGCGACGGCATGCGCGAAAGCATGCGCAAGTTCCCCGGCTTGGTGCTCATGGGGCAGGACATCGCTGAATACGGCGGGGCCTTCAAGGTGACCGACGGGTTTGTGGCGGAGTTCGGCAAGGACCGCGTGCGCAACACGCCGCTATGCGAAAGCGCCATTCTGGGCACCGGCCTGGGGCTGAGTATCAACGGCATGAAGGCCATGGTGGAGATGCAGTTCGCCGATTTCGTGAGCGAGGGCATGACCCAGATCTGCAACAACTTGGCAAAAGCGCACTGGCGTTGGGGCCAGAACGCCGACGTGGTGGTGCGCATGCCCACGGGCGCGGGCTCCGGCGCGGGGCCGTTCCACAGCCAGAGCAACGAGGCGTGGTTCTTCAAAACGCCCGGGCTGAAGATCGTGTACCCCGCATTCCCTGCGGATGCCAAGGGCTTGTTGTGCGCAGCCTTCGAGGATCCCGACCCGGTGATGTACTTCGAGCACAAGAACCTCTACCGCAGCTTGCACGGCAACGTGCCGGAAGGGTGGTACACGGTGCCCATCGGCGAGGCCGCTTTGCGCCACGCAGGCAATGATCTCAGCATCATCACCTACGGCATGGGCGTGCATTGGGCGCTGGATGCGGTGAAGGAAATGAACCTGAATGCCGACGTGATCGACCTGCGCACCTTGCTGCCCTGGGACAAGGAGCGGGTGCTGGAAAGCGTGCGCAAGACCGGCAAGGCGCTGGTGCTGCACGAGGACACGCTTACCGGCGGCATCGGTGGCGAGATCAGTGCCACCATCATGGAGGAGTGTTTCACCGACCTGGATGCACCCGTGTTGCGCGTGGCCTCCATCGATACGGCCGTGCCGTTCTCCCATGCCTTGGAAGAGCAATTCCTGCCGAAGCAACGGTTGCGCGAGGCTCTTGGGCGGTTGGCCGCTTACTGATCGCAGGTATTGGATCCTGCTTCCATTTTAGCAATAAGATCTGTAGCTGCAAGAAGCGGCTCCTCCTATGGGGGGCGTCCGCTCGCAAGTCGAACCGCGTACTGCCGCCCGGCGGCTATCTTTGAACAGACCCTATAACCTTACCTGATGCAGACCCTACGCTGTTCCTTGTTTGCCATGGCTTGTTCCACCAGTGCCCTGCTCATGGCGCAATGCCCTGACGGTCTCGTTGTGGACACCCTCTTTCATGCCGATTTTGAATCGAACGACGGCGGCTTCGTGGAAGGTGGCGGAAACGATTGGGAATACGGTGACATCCCCGTGGTGATCACCGGTGGCAATTGCGGTTCCTCCTTTGCATCCCCGGGCGGCGCCCATTCGGGTACCAAAGGTTGGGGCACGGTGCTGGACGGGTGCTACAACAACCTGGGTACAGCGAGCAGCATTACGCTCAACGTGGACCTGAGCGACCCGAGCCTCGTTTCCGCCAAGCTGGATTTTGCGCATTGGTACAATGTGTTCGTCAACTTCGACTCCTTGACCATCATGGCCAACGGCCTGCAGATCTTCCGAAATGATTCGGCGGAGAACAGCAATGGCTGGGTGAATACCTCGGTGGAGCTGCTGACGTTCATGGGCCAGCCTTCGGTGGACATTGTTTTCAATCTCTATGCCAGCACCGTGGTGAACCGCGCTGGCTGGTATATTGATGATGTTCTGGTGACGGCCTGCCGGACCGACAACACCGGGATCGGTGAAACGGGGTCGGGAGGCATCCGGGTTTGGCCGGTGCCCGCCGCCAGCTTGTTGCAGGTGGAACCCCCGGCGGACATGGGACCGGAAGTGGAATGGGTGATCTACGACGCCACCGGACGCACGGTGGCACATGGCAATAATGCCACGGGCGGGCGCTTCAGCATCGATGTGTCCTCCTTTACCGGCATGGCGGTGCTGGAGCTGCGCAGCGCGGAGCGCACCTTGCGCAAGCCGGTGGTGGTGCACTAGTTGCAGGCCGCACGCCGAGGGCCGCGCGATTTCCGGGTTGTGCGGCTTTATGCCTGCGGGTTAGCCGAGAAGCACCCCAAGAAGCACCACCGCTTGGTTGTGTGCTTCATCATGGGCACTGTACAGCAGGCTCACCCGCTGCTTTTTCGCCAGGGCACGGATGTGCTCCAGCAATTCTGGCATGGCCTTCAGTTCGTGCTCATACCGCCTTTTGAATTCCGCATATTTCGGCGGCTCGTGCCCGAACCATTTCCGCAGCTCGTTGGAGGGCCCTATCTCCTTCATCCATTCATCTATATGGGCCGATTCCTTGCTGAGGCCCCGAGGCCATAGGCGGTCCACCAGCAGGCGGTAGCCGTCGTCCTTGGCGGGTGCTTCATAGATGCGCTTTATTCGGATGTCCATGATGTGATCGGGAAAGCCCGGGGTTCACAGTGCCTCCGGTTACCCTGCTTGTCAAACAATCTTCGGCACCGCTCAGTTCTTCCTGCCTATCCCCCTGCCTTCTTTGCCTTGTAACCCGTATCCGCCAGCAGTTGCAGCACCTTGTCGCGGTGGTCGCCTTGCAACAGGATCTCGCCGTCCTTGGTGTTCCCGCCTACGCCGCATTTGCTTTTCAGCAGCTTGCCCAAGTCGGAGAGGTCGGCCTCCTTACCGACGAAACCGACGATCCGCGTCACCACCTTGTTGCCCTTGAGGCGGTCCAGATGGATGCGTAGGTCCTGCTGTGGAGGTGGCAGCGTGGCCGGTTCGCGCTCGCCGAAGTTGCCGAGCTGGGCGTTCGGGTTGGTGCTGTACACCATGCCGCCGGTGGGCAGTTTTTTCATCATTGCCGTGGATGCGGCCACAAGGTACTTCCCGAAAACAGAAAAGCCCCTGTGCGGGGCTTCCCTGCTGTCCTTTCCGATCAGGCATGCACTTTCTCTTCGGCGAACGCCACTTCCAAGTGGGTCTTCGCGCCGGTCACCAAGCGGCTTACCGGGCATTTTGCCTTTGCCTCCTCGGCGATCTTGGTGAATTCCGCCTTGTTGATACCGGGCACCTTGCCGCGGATCTTCAAGTGGATGTCCGTGATGGTGGGCAGGCCGTTCACGTCGTTCAGGGTTACCTTGGCTTCGGTGTCCAGTTGTTCCGGTTTGTGGCCGGCTTTGGAAAGCAGCAACGAGGTCATCATGCCGAAGCAGCCCGCGTGAGCTGCGCCGATGAGTTCTTCCGGATTGGTGCCGATACCGTTCTCAAAACGGGTGAGGTAGGAGTAGGGGCTGTTGCTCAATACGCCGCTGGGCGCGGTAATGCTGCCTTTGCCTTCCTTGATGGTGCCCTTCCATTGGGCTTTTGCAATGCGTTCCATGGATCTATTGGATTTTGGTTGAACAAGCCCGGCCCATTCGCGGCCGGTTGGTCTTCGTGACCGGTAATGCAACAGGGCAGGTTCTACCTTTGTTCGCGAAAAACGAAAAACCATGCCCGGCACTGAACTTTTTAGCAATGAGGAACGCAAGGAAGTGATGGACGTCCTGGAGACGGGCGTGCTCTTCCGCTACAACCACGATGCCCAACGCAAGGGCCATTGGAAAGCGAAGGAGTTTGAGGCGGAGATCGCCCAATTCACCGGGGCGAAGCATGCGCTGGGGGTGAGCAGCGGCAGCACGGCGGTGAGCACCATGCTGGCCGCGTGCGGCGTGGGCTATGGCGATCATGTCATCGTGCCGCCCTTCACCTTCATCGCCACCATTGAAAGCGTATTGCTGGCCGGGGCCATCCCCGTGTTCGCCGAGATCGACGAGACCCTTTGCCTCAGCGCCGAGGGCATCCGCAACGCCATCACGCCCAAGACCAAGGCCGTGCTGCTGGTACACATGTGCGGCGCCGCCGCCGACCTCGACGGCATCCTGGCCGTGTGCAAGGAGAAGAACATCATGCTGATCGAAGACACCGCGCAGGCCCTCGGCTCCACCTACAAAGGCAAGCACCTCGGGCTGTACGGCAAGATGGGCAGCTTCAGCTTCGACTTTTTCAAGATCAATACCTGCGGCGAAGGCGGCGTGGTGATCACCAACGACGACCAGCTCTACACCACCGCCCAGCACTTCAGCGACCACGGCCACAGCCACGAAGGCGACAACCGCGGCATGGAGCCGCACTACATCCTCGGCACCAACTACCGCATGGGCGAGATCAATGCCGCCATCGGCTTGGCGCAGGCGCGGAAGCTGCCTTACATCCTAAGCCAGCAGCGCAAGCACAAGGCCATCATCCAGGCGCGCATGGCGAAGATCCCTGGCCTCACTTTCCGCAAGCAGTGCGACGATGCGGGCGACAGTGCCACCTTCTTCCACCTGTTCTTCCCCACGGAAGCCGTGGCGCGTGCCGCGAACAAAGCGATGATCGAAGCCGGCGTGGGCGGCGCCTACTGGTACGACAACATGTACCACTACATCAAACAGTGGAACCAGTTGAAGGACCTCAAGATGCCTTTCCGCACCGTGGCCCACGAGCTCGGCCTGCCGCAGGACCTGAAGACCTTGCAATTCCCCAAGAGCGATGCCGTGCTGAGCAGGCTCATCAGCTTCAACATCCGCGTAACGTGGACGGAGGCGGAACTGAACACCTTCTTGGACAAGGTGGAAGGGGCGGTGAGGAAGGCGAGGGCGGGCGTGCCGGCTTGAAGCCTCGTAGGGCCGCTGGGTTTTTAGGGCCTGTTGCAAGGCTCTAAAGGTGGACTGGGTGGACCGGGCACGCCCGGTCCACCCAGTCCACCTGAACATCTGCCCCCTGTGCGAAGCACAGGCAGCACTTCATATCTTTTGCGTGTCTATTCATTAAGCCGATGAAATCCCCGGTCACGTAACCATGCGCATCATTCTGCTTGCCTTTATGGCGGTCCTTGCTTTTCCATCACAGGCCCAGCTTTGGGAACAGGCAGACCAACCCACGGAAATGGTCCACTGGGACCAGGCGCTGCCCGTGGGCGGTGGGCGCTGGGCCGTGATCGGCGGGCCCACATCCGCCGGAAGCCATGCCATCAGCGTGAGAAATGCGGATGCGACGGTCGCTTGGGAAGAAGTGGGCCAGTACGGCAATGATGGCTATATGGGGCAGGTGGTCCTGATGCCGGACAGTGGCTTGCTCAGAGCGGGTCTGTTCGACGGGTGTGATTATGCAGGGAATGACAGTCAGGTGCGCAGGTACACACCCGATGGCACTTTGTTATGGGAGAGGATCATCACCCCGTTGTTCACTTGGCCGGTCACCATGGCGGCCAAGGGCTCCATCGATCACATTGCGATTGCATCGCCGGATTCCGTGTACATCCTGGACCTGGCGGGCAACACCACGGGCGGTTTTGAGGTGCCATCAGGGGATGTTCATGGGATCTGCTGGGCCAGCGACAGCATCTTGTTCCTGGTGAAGGGTACGGCCTTGAGACTGGTCGACATGCAAGGGAGCGAACTGGCTTCCGCTACTATCGGTCCTGATGTGTTGGACATGCATTGGGATGGCCTACACCTTTTTGTTCTTGCCAATGACAGCGTGCGCCGGTTCAGCCCGGACCTGTTGCCGATCGGAAGCCATGCGTTGCCCGGCATGGACGGGAACAGCCGGTTCGTGCCCTCGGACAGCGCCCTGTACGTGAACACCGCCACGGGCCTTTATCAACTGGCCGATGACGGCACCGCCACGCTGCTCTTCCCTTGGCCGGCCCTGCCCAACCTCACCACCACCGGCTGCGCCGTGCGCAGTGGAACAGTGCTGGCCGTGGGCAACACGGACATCAGCGGGCGCAATACCGGGATCATCCGCACCCTTTCCATGAACGGTGATGCCGCACAGCACGACCAGGACGTGGAGGTGCTGTTGCAGGTGGATTCCGCATGGACCGAATACTCAGGCACTCCCTATTACCCCTGGGACCGGAAGGCCGACCTCACCGGCTTCGTGGTGAACCACGGCACGGACACCTTGCATAGCGTGGTGCTGAGCATGTGGAAGTACGTGCCTTTTCTGCTTTGCGATCCGTTCACCAATCGCATTGATACATCGGGCTTTTCACTGGCGCCGGGCGATACGATCGCCCTGCCGTTCGGCGTGGTGGGCGTGGCTTTGGGACTTGCCCAAAGCCAAGTGGCCGATGCTTCCGGCGAGATCTGCATCGTGGCCCTTGCCCCCGACCACCTTGCAGACCGGGACCCGAATGATAACACGGCCTGCGAGACCGTGAATTTTCCGATGGGCATTGGCAACATCGAGCGCCAAGCATCACTGAACCTTGCCCCCAACCCGGCGGTGAACACCTGCGTGCTTTCGGGCTTGGCGGCATTGGGCACACCGGTGCAAGTGCGCATCTTGGACCTCACCGGGCGCATTGTGGCAGAGCAAAACAGCATTGGATCCAGCCACAACCTTGAACTGGACATAAGCTCACTGGCACCAGCCACCTATCTTGTAGTTGCAGAAGGGAGCAACGTCCGGGCGATGGCGAAACTGGTGGTAGCCTCCCCGTGAGGTCATCAATGCGTTCAAGCCGGGATTTTGGGCGTTGCCCCGCCGTCGCGCGCGCGCCACGCAGAGGGGCCGGGCTTTCCGCTGCCATCCCTAACGCGGGGTTTCCGTCAGGCCGGCGCACCAGCTTCCCTATGTGGACGGGGTGGACCGGGAGGAACCCGGCCCACCCCGTCCACTAGGCCATGGTGAACGCCCACAAGCCACCGGCGGCAAGCAGAAAGTAAGGCACCAGCACCGCCGCCCCTTTGTAATCCTTGGCCACGCGCTGGCCGAAAAAGAGCATGGTGAGCGCGGCACAGGCCAGGAGCATGCCCAGCGTACCCAGGCTGGTGTTTCCGGAGAAGAATACTTGGAAGAAACCGGCCGCCGAGAACAACCCTGCTGCAAGCTCCATCATCGTGATCACCGGCATCAGCAGGAACACCGAGCCGTTGAGGATGCTCTTGGCGAAGTGCTTGGTATAAAAATCCTTCTCGCTTTTCCAGTTGAACACCTTGTCCAGCCCGGATTGGATGAAAAGCACGGCGACAAAGGCGCTAAAGGCCAGTTGAAGCAGGTGGGCGGGTGTGAGGCCGAGGTTGGCCAGGCATTCGGTGGTGCAGTGCATGGCGGGGAGGTTGTGTAAGGCACAAGGATAGCCACAACGCGCGGTTTGCGTGACGGACAGGAGCGGCGGCCCGGCCGAAGCATGCGCCCTTCGGCCCCGCTCAGGACCGGCGCACGGAGCGAGGAGGCACGACGCAGGAGGGACCCCGCAGCCCGATGCGCCGCCAAGCGGGCAAGGCCGGCCACAGCGGATGGCCGGACCCGTGCGCGGCCACGCGGGTGGGAGAGGGGCACGCCCAACAACAACGCTTTACGCCGTTCCTTTGCACCGCAATCCCCCGATTTTCTGATCATCTGATCTTCTGATCGCCTGATCCCTCCCCCATGAACCTCTTCCGCAATTTCAAGTCCGTGACCAAGACCTGCTACGGCCGCGGCTCGTTCGATAAACTGGGCGAGATCCTTGCGCCGCACCGCAGTACCAACAAAGGCTTCATGGTCTTTGTGGTGGACGATTGGTTCGCCGACAAGGAAGATTTCAAGAAGCGCCTGCCGGTGCAGGAGGGTGATGAACTCTTCTTCATCAGCGCCAAGGACGAACCCAAGACCTCGCAGATCGATGCGCTGCGCGATGACGTGCTCGGGCGAAAGGGGCTTCCGGCCGGCATCATCGGCATCGGCGGCGGCACGCTGATGGACATCGCCAAGGCCACCTCGCTGATGTTCACCAACGAGGGCAGCAGCGTGCAGTACCAGGGCCTGAACCTGATCAAGAAGCCGGGCATCTGGCATTGCGTGGTGCCCACCATCAGCGGCACCGGCGCGGAGGTGAGCATGACCGCCGTGCTCACTGGCCCGGTGAAGAAACTGGGCCTTAAGTGCGACTGGACCGTCTGCGACCAGATCGTGCTGGACCCCGACCTGATCGCCACCGTGCCGCAGGACCAGTGGTTCTACACCGGCATGGATACCTACATCCACAGCGTGGAGGCCATCACCGGCACCAAGAAGAACACCTTCGCCGAGGCGTACAGTGAAAAGGCGCTGGAGATGTGCCGCCACGTGTACTTGGAGCTGGACCGCACCGACCCCAAGAGCGACGAACTGCTGATGGTGGCGAGCTACATGGGCGGCCTCAGCCTGACGTACAGCGAGGTGGGCGTGTGCCACGCGCTGAGCTACGGCTTGGGCAAAGTGCTGGACATCCACCACTGCATTGCCAACTGCATCGCCTTCGACAAGCTGGAGGACGTGTATGGCGCCTACGTGCAGGAGTTCAAGGGCATGGTGAAGCACAACCAGGTCCATATCCCGCAAGGGCTGGCGAAGGGTTGGAGCGAGGAGACCATCAGCGCGATGGCGGAAGTGGCCTACGCGCTGCCGCACATGTGGGACCATGCCTTCGGCCCGGATTGGGAGCAGGTGCTGGACCGCGAGCGGATCAAGGGGTGGTACCGGAGGATGTGAACGGTGGTGCCGAGCGTAATTTGCAGCCCATGCGGATCCGCCAGTTGCCCATACTCTTCGGAAGCCTGTTCCTGGTTGCGGCGTGCACCAAGGAAGAGCCGGTGTTCAGTGCCACTATGCATGCCACCTGCAAGGATTGCGTGGTGAGCTATGCCGTAGGCGCGGCACAGTCGAAGACAGATACCCTCTACGGAATGGTCGATGCCGGTACTGGAGATACGGTTCCCGAAACCACACAGTGGACGGTGCAGTTGAAGGATGGCGATAACCTGTTTCTCCGGGCCTGCAGGTTGTGGCCGGATTCGGCCATCGGCGATATGGCCGTGTGGGTGGACGGGGGCGTGCGCACCCTGGAGGCCCATGCCGATACCTCACAGGCTTGCGCAGTGATCAACCAAGCGGCCTACGTGCCTTGAGACGCTAGAGCGACACAAAACTGCGGCGCTGGGTGTTGCGCTTGAACTTGTAGCACACCTCCACGCTGAGGGAACTGAAGGCATCCGGCAGCCCGGGGTTTCCGCGCCGGCTGCTGAACACGCTCTCCTGCCCGTTGGTGCCCCAGCCCGTGGGGTCGCTGATGTAGCGCGCCATCATCTGGGTGGTGTTGTCCGGATAGGCTTGCGCCAGTTCCGCGTAGGTGGCATACCGGTCGCTCACGGCATCGAGCAGGTCGGTGAAGAACATGTAGTAACTGCACTCCAGGCCGACCGACAGCTGGCGGGTGGCCAGATAGCGTACTCCGAAGCCCATTGGGATGCCTACATGCCACGCACTGGGAACCTTGTCTACCATGCTGCCTTCCGTGATCCAATCGTACAAGTCGGTTTCATAGTTGCCGTCCTGGCCGATCGCCTGCGCATCAGCCTGTCCCCGGGGCTTGTCGCGGATGGTGCCATCCGCCCAAGGGTAATACCGGTTGGCCAGGTCGGCGGGGCCGTGGAACAGGTCCGCCTTGGGGCGACCGCGGAACAAGCCGATCCCAACGAAGGCGAACGCGTGAATGTGCTGCTGGAACAGGGGCTGCCCGGGATGCCGGTACATGTTGAGCACCAAGTGCTGGCTGATGCCGAACAGGTCGTTGCGGAAGTTCAGGCCACGCCTGTAGTTGGGCAGCTCCACACCTTGTTTGCCGCGGGTAGGGGCAAGTTCATTGTAGCCCAGCCGGTGCCAACTGATCCGGCTCTCGGTGGTAATGGACCGGGTGATGTACCGCCGAGGGTTGTTCAGGTAATCGCGGAAGGTGATGGACACCGCCGGGCGGATGCCGTTCCATTGCACAGGCCCGGTCCAATTGCCCAGATCGCCGGCCATGTGGGCGCCACCGGCCTGCACGCCGATGTCGAGGTTTTTCTGCGCGCAAAGCGCACCGGCACAAAGGCAGCAGGTTGCCAGCAAGGTCCGGGCTGGACTGGGGAGCAGGCCCATGACGGGGTGGTTTGGGGCCAACCAAGGTAACAAGGAATTTCTCCGTGGCAGGGGATGATGGCAGTGCTACTGTTCCATGCGTATCCTGATCGGCAGGAAGGTTTTTCAGGCGTCTTCCTGGTAAAATGCTGAACGATGAAACCTGTTTCTTGGAAGTGGGATCGAAGCATCCAGGCAAGTGCCCTGCGGCTCCGCACTGGCCAGCGTGTCCTTGTTGATGGGATAAGATAAGGGGACTGTACTGAGCAATAGCGAAAAGGGCAATCCCGCTTCGGCCCCGCTCTTCAGGATGCGCATCCTGCGAGGAACCGAGGGGCCGGTCGATCTCCGTTGGACAGCGGGGGAGGAAAATGGTCGCCCAACTGACAAGATGCGATCCCCCTGGGAATAATGGCGGTCAGTGCCGCTCCCCGAAGATGGCCGTGCCGATGCGCACCATGGTGCTGCCTGCGGCCAGGGCCGCTGGCAGGTCGCTGCTCATGCCCATGGACAATTCGGTGAACTGCCCCGCAGGAACTGCTCCGGAGGCCGCCAGCTCAGCACGCAAGGCCGCCAATGCCATGAATTCGCGGCTTACGAGCTGTTGGTCGGGCGTGTTGGTCGCCATGCCCATCAAACCGCGGAATTGCAAGGCCGGCCAGCGGGCTTTGAGGCTGCCTTGAGCGCAGAGTTCGCGCAGCTCGTGCGGCGTGAAGCCATGCTTGGTCGCTTCTTGTGCAATATGCACTTGAAGCAGCACGGAGAGGGTACGGTCTGCACCGGTGGCCCGCTTGTCCAGTTCATCCAGCAGGCCCGTCCGGTCCACGCCATGCACCAAATGCACAAAGGGGGCCATGTACTTCACTTTGTTGCTTTGCAAGTGGCCGATGAAATGCCATTGGACATCGGCCGGCAACAAGGGCTGTTTATCGCGGAGTTCCTGCGGATAATTCTCGCCGAAGGCGCGGTGCCCCAGGTCATACAGCGCCTGGATCTCTTCCACGGTGCGTGTTTTGCTCACGGCGATGAGCTCCACCCCGGGGGGCAGGCTGTGCTTGACCCGGTTGTAGCGCTCGGCCAAAAGCACCTTGTCCATCAGTGGTCCTCCAGCGAGTAGATGGTGAGCCCGCTGCGCAATTTAGGCTCGATCCAAGTGGACTTCGGAGGCATGCACTCGCGGTGGTCGGCCACGGTGCGCATTTCCGCGAAGGAAACCGCGCGCAGGTGGAAACCGGCATCGGTTTGGCCGGCCATCACCGATCGTTCCAGTTCGCCCGGCCCCAGCATGCCGGGAACAAAACGCACGCGCGGGTCGCTGCGCAGGTCCGTAATGCCCAAGAGCGGCGCCAATACAGCGGCGCTCAGCCTTGCCGCATCCAGTTGGTCCACGGGTGAGGATCCTGCCGGAGCGGGCAGGGCAAGGTTGTACCAACCGCTGCGCAGGAAGAACTGCACATTGCCTGGGTCGGGAACCGTTGGGCCGTCGGGCAAAGGGTGAATGGCGCCGGTTCGGCCCATGGCTTCCAGGAAGGCCTGGTCGGAAAGACCGTTGAGGCCTTTCACCGCCCGGTCGAAGTTGTAGATGTGCAAGTGGCTTTCAGGCACCAGGTATGCCAGGAAGGCCGCCTTGGGGCTGTTCGGCCCGGCGTTGCGGCTTTGGGCCAGCCTGGCGCTGCTGGCGCAGCGGTGGTGCCCGTCGGCGATGTACACCGCCTTGATCTCTCCGAATCGTGCGGCAAAGCGGCCCAGGTCATCCGGGTGGTCCACTTTCCAGAAGCGGTGCCGCACCATGTCGGTGGTGCAGAAATCGAACAGCGTGGACCTTCGGGTAATGCTTTCCAATTCCGCCTCGAAGTTGCGTGCGCGGGGAACGGCAAGCAACACGGGTTCAGCATTGATGCCGGTGTGGTCCAGGTATTCCTCGAACAGTTCCTCCCGTGCGGCAAGGGTCTGTTCATGCACCTTCACCAGGCCTTGCCGATAGTCCTCCACATCCACGGCGCCGATCAGGCCGTGCGAGGTAAAGCTGCCGCAACTTTGCTCATAGACGTAGAAGGCCCTGGCGGACTCGCGAAGCAAGTAGCCTTTGTCAACGAACTCGATGAATTTGCGGCGAACGGCATCAAAATGTTCCCCGCGCGTCAGTCCGGCATCGTCGTGGCCGGCATGGAGGATGTGCAGAAAAGAGTAGGGGTTGCCTGCCAATCGTTCCCGGACCTGCTCGGGTGAATAGTTCAGGAAGGAGCGGGAGCCGACCAAAGAAGCCGTGTGGGGTGCGGGGCGCCATGCCCGGAAGGGGCGTACCTGGATCATCCGCGCCCAACGGTCACCTCGTCGCGCCAGGCGGTGAGCAGTTCTGCCAGTTCTTGCCCGATGCGGTCCTGGGCTTCCCTGGTGGCGGCCCCGATGTGCGGGGTGAGGCTCACGTTGGGCAGGCCCAGCAGTTCCGGGTTCGGGGCGGGTTCGTTCTCGAACACGTCCAGCCCGGCGGCCTTTACCCGGCCGCTCTTGAGCGCTGCGATCAACGCCTGTTCATCCATGGCCGCGCCCCGGGCGGTGTTCACCAGCAGCATGCCCGGCTTCATCAGCGCGAATTCCGCAGCTCCCAGCACCGCTTCCCCTCCGCTCTTCTGGTTCACGTGCACGGTGATGGCATCGCTCTTGGCCAAGAGTTCCGCGAGGGGCACCATTTTGATGCCCACCCGGTGCGTTTCGCCATTGAGCTCCATCTCAATGAAATCGGCCGTGGCGTTGTGGTCGGTATAGATCACCTTCATTCCTGCGCCCACGGCGTAGCGCGCCACCCAGCGGCCAATTCGGCCCAGGCCCAGGATGCCCAGGGTCTTCCCGCGCAATTCCGTGCCCGACCCGTATTCCTTCTTCATCGCCTTGAAGGCCGTGTTTCCTTCGGCCGGCATGCGGCGGTTGGCTTGGTGCAGGTCGCGCATCAGGGTGAAGAGGTGCGCCATCACCAGTTCGGCCACGCTGATGCTGCTGCTGGCTGGCGTATTCACCACCTTGATCCCTTTGCCTTGGGCATAGGCCACGTCGATGTTGTCCATGCCTACGCCGCCCCGCCCGATCAACTTTACGCCAGGGCAGGCATCGATGAGCTCCTTGCGCACTTTGGTGGCGCTGCGCACCAGCAGGGCATCCACCTTTTCCGCGTTCAGGTACGCGGCCAGTTGCTCTTGGGCCACATGCTCCGTGGTGATGGTGAAGTCCTGCTCCTCCAGCAGTTGCTTTCCTTCCTGCGAAATCCCGTCGTTGGCGTGCACGCGCATCTTCAACCGTTCTTTTTTGCGAATTGCTCCATGACCTCCACCAGCGCCTGCACGCTTTCCAACGGCAGGGCATTGTACATGCTGGCGCGGTAGCCGCCCACATCGCGGTGCCCGCGCAGGCCGCTGATGCCTGCCTCTTTCCACAGCGCATCGAACGCCGGCTCCAGCGCCTTGTCCCGCAGCACGAACGTGGCGTTCATGGCCGATCGGTCCTCATTGGCGGTGGTGCCTTGGAAGATGGGCAGCCGGTCGATCGCCGTGTACAGCAGCTCCGCCTTGGCGGTGTTGCGCTTTTCCGCAGCGGCCACGCCGCCCGTTCGCTTCAGCCACTCGAGGGTGAGCATGATGACGTACACCGGGAATACCGGCGGGGTGTTGTACATACTTTCCTTGGCGGCGTGGTTGGCCAGGTCCATCATGGGGCTGAGGGGGCGGCCCGTTTTGCCCAAGGCCCCGGGGTCCATCAGGTACATGGTGGCCCCGGCCGGGCCCATGTTCTTCTGTGCACCGGCATAGATCATGGCGAAATCCGGCACGTTCACCGGCCGGCTGAAGATGTCGCTGCTCATGTCGCACACCAAGGGCACCGGGCTCTTGGGGAACTCCTTGTACTGCGTGCCGAAGATGGTGTTGTTGCTGGTGAAGTGGAAGTAGTCCGCATCGCCGGGCACGGTAAAGCCCTTGGGGATGTACGTGAAATTCTTGTCCTCGCTGCTGGCCACCACCACAGCCTCGCCCGCCAGCTTGGCTTCCTTGATGGCCCGCTTGGACCATTCACCCGTGTGGGCGTAGGCGCCCTTGCCGCCCAACTTCATGAAGTTCTGCGGCACCAAGTGGAAACCCATGCTGGCGCCACCGCCCAGGAATACCACTTGGTAATGGTCCGGCGCGCCCAGCAGTTCCTTCACCAAGGCACGGGCTTTCTCCATGATCTCGATGAACGGCTTGCTGCGGTGGCTGATCTCCAGGATGCTCAAACCGCTGCCGTCCAGTTCGATCACGGCCTGGGCGGACTTCTCAAATACCTCCTGCGGCAAAATGCAGGGGCCTGCGCTGTAATTGTGGACCTTCATGCGGGTGTCGATGGGCATGTGTTGGAATTTGCGGCGGCAAAGGTAGCCCATAGGCTGTGCGATCAGAAATGCCCTCGGGGGGCACCTCGGAAGGCAGCCCGCTCCACGGGCTTTTCCGCCTTTGGGCCCCGCATGCGACCTTTGCCCCGCTTTTCGAACTTCCCCCCATGCGCATCGGCATTGTATGTTACCCCACGTTCGGCGGATCGGGCGTGGTGGCCACCGAGCTGGGCCTGGCCTTGGCCGAAGAGGGGCACATCGTGCATTTCATCACCTACGACCGGCCGGTGCGACTGGGCAGCGGAAAGGCCAACATCTTCTATCATGAGGTGCGGGTGAGCGACTATCCCTTGTTCGACTACCAACCCTACGAGCTGGTGCTTACCAGCAAGCTGGTGGATGTGGCCCGCCATGAGCGGTTGGACCTGCTGCACGTGCACTACGCCATACCGCATGCCTCGGCGGCCTGGATGGCCCAACGGATCCTGCTTTCCAAGGGCATCCGCATCCCGTTCATCACCACCTTGCACGGCACGGACATCACGCTGGTGGGGCGCGATCCCAGCTTCGAGCCGGTGATCACCTTTGCCATTGAGCACAGCACCGCCGTCACCGCCGTTTCCGAAAGTTTGCGCAGGGATACGCTGGAGCATTTTCCCGTGGGAAGGGAGATCCGGGTGATCCCCAACTTCATCCGCATGGACCGGTACGCACGGCAGCCCGACCCCGAGCTGCGCCGCCGCTTCGCTCCCAATGGGGAGAAGCTATTGGTGCATGTGAGCAACTTCCGGCCGGTGAAGCGCGTGATGGACGTGCTGAAGGTGTTCCTGGGCGTGCGTGCCCAGCTGCCATCGCGGCTGTTGCTGATCGGGGACGGCCCGGACCGGCATGCCGCCGAAATGATGTGCCGCGCCAACGGAACCTGCGATGATGTGCTGTTCCTAGGCAAAATGACCGAGCCGGAGGATGTGGTGGCCAACAGCGACCTCTTCGTGCTCACCAGTGAAACGGAGAGTTTCGGCCTTGCCGCCTTGGAAGCCATGGCCTGCGGTGTACCGGTGGTGACCACGGACAGCGGTGGTACGGCCGAGGTGGTGGAGAGCGGCGTGGCAGGCCTGCTCAACCCGGTGGGCGATACGGAGACCATGGTGCGCCATGCGCTCTCCATCCTTGGGGACGAAGCTGCCTTGGCGGCCTACCGCCAAGGGGCGCGCTCTTCGGCCGCCCGCTTTGATATCACCAACGTGCTGCCGCGCTATGAGGAGTTGTACCGTGAGGTGGTGGAACACGTGCAGACCAATGGAGTTCATTAGCGAACGGGTGAGCGTGGAGCAGCCCGCCGAGGGCGGCATGAGCGTGGTGATCAGCAATCGGCTGCCCAAAACCCGGCGCTATCTGCTGCTCGGCTGGCTGGTGGCCTGGACGGGCTGCGGCATGGCTTTCTTGTATGAACTGGCCTCCGGCACAGACCAGGACCTGCGCGTGCCGCTGGTGGTGATGCTCTCCTTCTGGGCCTACTTTGAGGTGCGGATCGCGCGCGTGGTGCTTTGGCGCACCAAGGGCTTTGAACTGTGGCGCTTGAAAGAGGGCGAGCTCACCGTGAAGGACAGCCTGTTCGGTTTCGGCAAAGCCAACCACTATTTCGTGGCCAACATCCAGCGTTTCGGCCTGCTGAACGTGGAGAAGGACAGCTGGAAGTGGCAGTTGAGCGATTCCTTCTGGACGCGTGGTGCCGAGCAGCTCGGCTTCGAATACCACGGCAAGAAGGTGGCCATGGGCCGCGGCCTCACCGATGCGGAGGCACGCGCCTTGGCGCAACAGTTCGGCACAGCCTTGAAGCGCGAACGCAAAACCGCCGGTTGAGCAGCCTACCCGGGCAGGATCCGGAAGGCGTTGCCCCGGATCCGCTTGGTCAAGCGGCCGTCCATTCGCTCTTCCACCAGCATGGCCTGTGCCGTCGCGCTGCCCAATGCCCGGTCCACGGTGTTCACCGCGCCGGCGGGCACCCCTGCCGCTTCCAACTGCGCCAGTAGTTCCGGGGCCTGGCGGTTGCCGATTGCCGCAGCCAGCTGTTGGGCGAGCTGGTCCCGGTGGGCCACCCGCTGCACGTTGGTGCTGAACCGCGGCTCGGCAGGCAGCGATCCCATGCCCAATACCTTGCACAACTTCCCGAATTGTGCATCGCTCCCCACCGCTAGGATCACTCGCTGCCCGTCCGCACAGGTGAAGTGCTCGCCATAGGGTGCGATATTGGGGTGCAAGGTGCCCAACGGCCCGGCCACGTGCCCGGCCATCAGCCAGTTGCTGGCCTGGTTGACCAAGCCGGCCAAGGCCGCTTCTTCCAACGATACTTCCACATAGGCGCCTTTGCCGGTGCGGCCCCTTTCCAGCAAGGCCAGCAGCAGGCCTTCCTTCAGCTGGTGCGCCGCCAGGATGTCGATCATCGCCACGGGCAGCTTGGCCAGGTGCCCGCGATCGGTGCCGCACATGCTGATGTAGCCGGTTTCGGCTTGCAGTACCACATCATACGCCGGCCTTGCCGGATTGCCCGCGTAACCCCGAATGTGGCCGTGCACGAGGCGCGGGTTGAGCATGCGCAGGCGTTCGCGCCCCAGGCCGAGCTTTTCGCTGTCCTTGTCCATTTGGTTGCTGATGAGCACATCAGCCTGCGCCACAAGGGCATCAAGCTCAGCACGGCCTTCGGGTGCTGCCAGGTCGGGGAACTGGTGCTCCTTGCCGTGGTTCACGCTACTGAAATAGCTGCTGATGGAAGAGGAGGGGTCTTCCTCCGGCAGCTTCCACTTGCGCGTTACATCGCCGCCTTGGCGCGGGTTTTCCAGTTTCACCACGCGGGCGCCCAGCTCGGCGAAGAACATGCCCACAGCAGGGCCGGCCAATACTCCGGCGGTTTCGATCACCAACAGGTCCTTCAGCATGGGGCGCAAGGTAGCAGGCGCCGCGGGGCATGGGGCGCGCGCGTCAATGGCGGCGTATGGCGTAGATCAGCTCGTCCTCTACCTGCCCATGCTTCACCAAGGTGCCGATGAGCTCGGCTTCCAGGCGGAACCCGGCCTTCTCTAAAACCCGTTGCGAAGCAATGTTCCGCCCGAAGGGTGAAGCGTGGATGCGGGTGACCTCCGGAAAGGCCGCAAAGCCCAGCTGCACCATCTGCTGAACAACGGCGGTCATGATGCCCTTGCCCCGATGCTCCCGGGCAAGCCAATAGCCCAGTTCCAAGTTGTTCCGCCACACGTCCTGCTTGGGGTGCAGGCCGGCAGCGCCTGCGCAAGCGCCATCCACTTCAATGCACCGCCGCAAGGCCGGGCCTTGGGCGGCCTCTTCCAAGAAACGGCGCCCATGTGCCTCGGTGTATGGGTGGGGGAAGGCATCCGTGAGGTTGGCGGCCACGGAAGGGTCGTTCGCGTGGATCACCAGGGCATGCAGGTCTTCCGGCCGGAAGGGCCGCAGGATGAAGTGCGGTACGGGCATGGCACAAAGGAACAAAGCCCCGGTGCATGGTGCACCGGGGCTTTGCATGCGGTGGCGGCAAGGGGGCTATTGCGCCTTGGCAGCGCTGGCGCCAACAGGGTAGGTGGGCGCTACGCCGATGTTCTTGAAGAAGAAGGCCCATTTGTCGGCCTGCTCCGCGATCACCATGCTGGTGGGCTTGCCCGCACCGTGGCCTGCATTGGTCTCCACACGGATCAGCACCGGGGCGGTGCCTTGCTGGGCGGGTTGCAGGGTGCTGATGAACTTGAAGCTGTGGGCGGGCACCACCCGGTCGTCGTGATCGGCGGTCGTTACCAGCGTGGCCGGATAGCTGGCCGGCTTGATGTTGTGCAGGGGGGAGTAGGCATGGAGGTATTTGAATTCGGCCTCGCTGTTGTCCGCGCTGCCGTACTCGGGCACCCAGCCGAAGCCTGCGGTGAACTTCTGGAAGCGCAGCATGTCCATTACGCCCACCGCAGGGAAGGCCACGGCGCACAGGTCCGGCCGCTGGGTGATGGTGGCCCCTACGAGCAGGCCGCCGTTGCTGCCGCCTTCAATGGCGAGGTGAGCTTTATCGGTCCATTTTTGGGCCACCAGGTATTCGGCCGCGGCGATGAAGTCGTCGAACACGTTCTGTTTCTTTTCCTTCATGCCGGCCTTGTGCCACTCCTCACCGTACTCACCGCCACCGCGCAGGTTGGCCATGGCGAACACGCCGCCTTGTTCAAGCAGGATCATGCGGCTGGTGCTGAAGGTGGGCGACAGGCTGGCGTTAAAGCCACCGTATGCGTAGAGCAGCGCGGGATTCTTGCCGTTCTTTTCCAAGCCCTTGCGGTGCACGATGAACATGGGCACGCGGGTGCCGTCCTTGCTGTTGTAAAAGGCTTGTTCGGTTTCGTAATCGTCCGGGTTGAACTTCAATTCCGGGCGGAAGTAGAGTTCGCTCTTTCCCGTGGCATAGTCGTACTTGAAGATGCTGCCCGGGTCGGTGAAGGAACTGAACGAATAGAAGGAGTAGGTGTCTTCGCGCAGGCCCCCGAAGCCGCCCGCAGTTCCGATGCCCGGAAGCTGGATCTCCTGTTCACCGGTGCCATCGGCATGATAGCGGAATATGCGCGTGGTGGCATCCTTCAGGTAGCTGGCGAAGAGGTTTCCGCCGCCGGTGTTCACGCCCTCCAGCAGGTCGCTCTTCTGCGGGATCACATCGGTCCAGTTTTCCTTGGCGGGCTTGGCGGGATCCACGGCCACCAAGCGGTAGCGCGGGGCATCCACGTCGGTCATCACCAGGAATTTCGCGCTCTTGGGCTCATAGGCAATGATGCTGGTCTTGTGCTCGAAGCCCAGCTGCACCGGCGTCCATGAGCTGGCCGGCGTGGGCATGGCCCCCTTGCGCAGGTCGAAGAAGTACTGCTCGAACCCGTCGGTCCCGGTGCTCACGTACAGGGTGGCGAATTCTTCGCCCTCGGTGGTGCCAGCGCCCACGTACAGGTTGGGGTTGGTGTCGTTCTTCCACACCAGCACGTCTTTTTCCTGGGGTTCGCCCAGCTTGTGGTAGTACACCTTCTGCCATTGGCTGGCGGCGCTCAGCTCGGTGCCCTTGGCCGGTTGCGGATAGCGGCTGTAGAAAAAGCCGTTCTTGTACCAGGCCACCCCGCTGAACTTGGCCCACTTCAGGGTGTCGGCCATGGGCTTCATGGCTTGCAGGTCCCAAAGGGTGATGTCCTGCCAGTCGCTACCGGCTTTCTGCACGCTCACGGCCATGTAGCGGTTGTCCTTGCTGGCGCCCATCAGGCCGATGCTGGTGGTGCCGGCCGGATCGATGGCGTTGGGGTCGATGAACACCGTGTCCTTGCCGTCCGCCCCTTGGCGCACATAGATCACGCTCTGGTTCTGCAGGCCGCTGTTCTTGTACGTGAAGAACAGGTTGCCCACCTTCATCGGCGCTCCGGACTTGGCGAAGTTGAACAGCTCCTCATAGCGCTTGGCAATGGCCCCGCGAAAGGGGATGGCGGACAGATACTCCTGGGTGACGGCATTCTGGCGCTTCACCCAGTCGGCGGTCTCGGCACTGGTGTCATTCTCCAACCAACGGTAGGGGTCGGCCACCTTGGTGCCGAAAAAATCGTCCACCACGGTGGTGTCCTTCCGGGTTTCCGGGTAGTTGATCTTTTCCATGGCGGCGGGTTCCGGTTCCGTAGCGCTGTTGCATGCGGCCAGCAGTACCACGGCCATAGGCACGGTTTTGTTCATGGTTTTTTCGGGTAAGGGCCCAAAAGTAGGCACTTGCCGGGCTGGTGGCCGGCCCGTGTGCCTCGATCGGGCATGCGGCCGGGCCCGTAGGCACCCGGCCGCAGGAGGTTTGGCGCAGTTGGGGCTCTGAAAGGCCGCTTGTGCGTTCCAGGAAGGGCATGGGCGCAAGGCCCGCGTGATCCCGGTTCAAGCCCGGCGGCGTATCTCGGCGTCGGGCACAACTTCCAGCTCATACACCATGCCGGGGCCGGGTTGCACGGCTACCGTGGCGTTGAGCTGGCCGGCCAAGGTGTGGATCAGCTCCATGCCCAGGCTGCCGGGCTTCTCCCAGGTGCCTTTGTCGGCCAAACCCACGCCATCATCACCTATCCGCAGCAACAGCCCGCCGAAGGAGGTTTCACTGAGGTGCATGATGATGCGCCCTTCTTCACGGCCTTTGAAGGCGTGCTTGAAGCTGTTGCTGACCACCTCGTTGATCAGCAGCCCCAGCGGGGTGAGCGTGTCCACGGGCAAGGTCTTCACTTGGATATCCACGTCCAGGTTGAGCTTCAGGCGGATGTTGTAGGCGGAAATGAGGTCGCGTACCAGGGAGTTCAGGTAGGTGCGCACGTCGATGTTGGCGAGGTCCTTGCTCATGTAGGTCTGTTCATGCACCAAGGCCATGGCCCCCACGCGGTTCACACATTCGTTGAAGAGCTCCAAGGTGCGCGGGTCGTCCACTTTGTCGGTTTGGAAGCGGATCAGGCTGCGCACGATCTGCAGGTTGTTCTTTACGCGGTGGTGGATCTCTTTGAGCATCACCTCCTTTTCTTCTTTGCTGAGCATGGTTTCGCGCAGTTCCTTGTTGCGTTGCTCCAGTTCCCGGCCGGTGGTGGCCAACAGGGCGGAGTGCTCTTGCGCCCGTGAGAGCAATTGGGCCACGTAGGCCACCAATGCCGCACAGACCAATGCGAACAGGCTGGCCAGGCCCAGCAACCACTGGGCTTCACCCCACTGCCGGCCCAGGGCCACGGTTCCTTGCCCCAAGCCTTCCTTGCGGATCAGTTGGGCGCCGGTTTCCAGCTGGCTGCGCGTGCGCTGAACCACCAGCCCGAATACCGCTTCGGCGATACTGGCGGCTTGTGATCCCGGAACCAGGTGCTTGGCGTCGCGGTGCAGGGAGTCCAGCGCCACCAGGTCTTTCTCCAAGTGCTGGTGCAGGTCGGTGAGGTTTGCCGCCTGCGCCCCATTGCCCAATTCTTCCCCGATCAGGGCATGGGTTTCGGCCAAACGCTGCGCCCAGTTGTGCGTTCCTTCATTCAAGTCGGCGGCATGGGTGAGCGCGAGCGCTTCCATGGCGCGTTCCACCCGCACCAATCGTTCCAAATGCCCCAGTTGGGTGTTGATCTCGGCCTGGGCTTGTGAGGTGCGCGACATCAGGGCGATGTCCCAGGCCACAAAGGAGCAGGCGAACACGATGGCCGCCCATGGCAGAATAGACCAGGAAGGTGCTTTCACGGCAACGGGATTTGGCACCGTTCAACGCAGGTGCGGGGTGCGGCGTTACCGATCTTGTGCCGAACTGCGCAGGCGGGCGGAAAAACTGCCGATCACCGTGCGCAGATGGGCGGTGACCTGCGCGCGCATATCGTCGTGCAGGCGCGTGGCGGTACTGCGGCTTACCTGGGCCACGCGCACATCGGGCCGGGTGCCCTCATAGAGCGTTCCCAAGTTGATCGGCCCGCCCGGAACGTTGCTGTTGCCCGTGTGGGTGAATTGGCTGATGCGCAGCTGGCATTGGCCGTTGGCCGCCTGGATGGTGATGTGGTAACGGATCACACCCAGGGTTTGCAGGCGGTTGCCCACACTGGAGGAGCGATAGTTGAACCGCGCAGTGCCCTCGATCCGCCCGTTGCCAGTGGCTTGCAGCAGGGCGGCACCGGGTTCTTGCCCAAAGGACCATGGCCATGCTTGCCGGGCGGCTTGCTCCACCTGGGCCATGGACATGGGCAGGGCCACATTCTCCACCAGCACCAATGGGCGGGGCGCCGGGAACGGCCCCGGTTGCGTCATGGCCGTTGTGCTGCATGCAAGCAGCAGCAAGGAGGCGAATGGGCGCATGGCCGAAAGATAGGCGGGGTGGCACGCTGCCCGTTGCAAAAGAATATGAAGACCGTTCGCCATCTTCGCCGCCCCCGGTACCTTTACCCGATCCAAACAACACTTATACCAAATGCATACCGATCATCCCCGGAATCCAGCGCTGAAAGTCGGCATTTTCTACGACGGCAGCTATTTCACCCATGTGAGCAACTACTACAATTACGTGCATCCCCACCGGCGTCGGCTGCACATCGGGGGGGTGCATGATTTTATCAAGCACATGGTGGCCGAACGCGAAGGCACGGTGCCCAGCTTGTGCCACGTCATCGATGCCCACTTCTTCCGGGGCCGGTTCAGTGCCAAGGATGCCAACGAGAAGGCCAACCAACTCTACTATGATCGCGTGTTCGACGATGTGCTGATGTACAACGGCGTACAAACGCACTACCTGCCCGTGAAGGACCTCATGGGCCGCAAGCGCGAAAAGGGCATTGATGTGCTGATGGCCTTGGAAACCTTTGAACTGTGCATGCACAAACGCTATGACGTGGTGGCCCTGATCGCCAGCGATGGCGACCATGTGCCCCTGGTGCGCAAGCTGCACGGCCTGGGCTGCAAGACGATGCTGCTGGGCTGGGATTTCGAATACACGGACGAAGCTTCGGGGGAGTTGCAGACCACCAAGACCAGCACCGACCTGTGGAACGTGGTAAGCTACCCTTTGGAGATGGCCGAGCTGGTGGAATCCGGTTTGCGCGACGGCGATGAAGTGGTGGAAGACATGTTTGTCCAGAAGGAAGCCCTGCCCCGGGAGGGCGATCCGGAACGCCCCTTGCAGAGCATGGCCATGCCGCTTTCCGACACCGAGCGCTACCGCGGTGAGGTGATGAGCCTGCACAACGGCTACGGCTTCATCCGCTTCCCGGACAACAACGTGTTCTTCCTGCACGACGATCTGGAAGAGGTGGAGTTCAGTAGCCTGCAGGTGGGCGTGCTGCTGGAGTTCAATGTGGCCTTCAACAGCCGCGGGCAGCGGGTGGCCAAGCACATTCGGCGGGTGGAAGAGTAACGGCGGCCGCCCCAGAGCCTGTTCGGGAGCTCTTGAACGAATTGACTCCGAGGCTGGTTTTCGTTCAAGTGCAGCCGGAAATCATCGCGTAGCGGTGTGTACGGGATCATCTCCGTCCGGCCAAGGGGGCGGCATAGAGACCGGAGGACGAGTTTGAAGAGATCCTAAACAGGGTCTGAAGCCAAGGGCAACCTCAGGCTGAAGGTGCAGCCTTGGCCGGGGCCTGCGCTGTGGGCAGCCAAGGTACCTCCATGCAACAGGGCCCACTGACGTGCCCGGGCCAATGTGCCCCGGGCTTGGGACTCACCATTGGTACTGCGGGAACTGAGCATGGCATACCGCGTGAACACTTCACCCAGGTCCGCGGGATCGAGGCCCACCCCTTGGTCTTCCACCTCCAGCACGGCTTCACCCGCCTCTTGCCGCAAGGCCACCTGGATCACGGTGCCCTTGGGGGAGAACTTGCTCGCGTTGGAAAGCAAGGCTTCAAACAACTGCCCCAGCACCTCGGGGTCTCCGTTTATCGGGGGCAGGGCAGCGGCGTTCAGTTGCAGTTGCTGCTGCTTGCCGGTGGTGCGGTAGGCCGTGTTGGCAATGCACCGCTCCAGCAAGGGAAGCAATTCCAACCGGGAACATTTCAGCTTGGTGATGCCGCGCGGTACCGCAAGATCCTCCATGAGCTCCTCCAGCTCCCGGGCGGCCTGGAAATAATTCCTTTCGGCCAGCGCCAGCAGTTGGGCCCGCTCAGGGCCTTCGGGCAGGTCGTGCAGCATGGAGGAAGCCTGCCACATTGCGCCCATGCGATTTTTCAGGGCATGGGAGAATTGGTGCAGCCGTTCGTTGCGCTGCTCGCGGTTGTCAGGGTCCAATGCCCTTGGCGGCTCAGGCCTCGCCATGCATGATGCGGTGCAGCACCTGGTTCAGGCCGTCCGGATCCACCGGCTTGAGCAGGTAGTGGCAGCCACCGAGGTCGCGGATGCCTTCCACGATCTCCGGTTTGTTGCTGGCCGTGAGGAACACGATGGGCAGCTTGTCGGTGGCGCGGATCTCCCGGGCGAGGTCCAACCCGGTTTTTTCGCCCTTGAGGAACACGTCCATCATGATGGCGTCCGGATGCTCCTTCTGCATGAGCTTTTCGGCCTCGGCACTGTTGGAAGCACTGCCGGTAACCTCAAAGCCCATCTGCTCCAACTGCAGCCGGTAGCCGAATGAGATGATGGCTTCGTCCTCGACGATCAAGATCTTCTTCATGCGTTGTGGCGGTGGTGGAGGCGCTGGAAATGATCAGCGGTGATCCGTGTGAATTGTTCGGCGGTCAGGGGTTTCTCTACATACTCCTGCACGCATCCCGTGCGGTTGGCCTGTTCCATGTCCACCGGCCGGTTGCTGCTGGAGCACATCACCACGGTGGTATCCCCGCAGGAGAGCAGCCCCTGTTCCATGCAGTGGGCGAGGAACTCGAAGCCGTTGGTGGCGGGCATGTTGATGTCCACCAGCAACAGGTCCGGGCGATCGTGGCCGTTGCGCAGCTCACTGACGGCTTCGTCCGGGTCCATGAACATGGACAAGCGGCCTTTGAAGCCAGCCTTGCGCAGCATCATGCGGGTGATCAAGTGGTAGTCATCTTCATCATCCACGAGCATTACATGCAGCAGGGCGGTGTCCGGGGGCGGGGGGGCGAGCACAGGGGTCATGCCAACTTGTTACGGCGCAAGCTACTAATGGTTGCGATCGGGTGATTGGTCGGCAAAAAAAAGAGGTTCAGCGGATGGCCGCCAACGGAGCTTCGGCACCGTGCACTGCCCGCAAATGGCTGCTGATCTCGAGGATGCCTGCCTGCGGGGTGCGGTACCGCCGCAGCACATGCTCCACCAGTTTCAGGGCGCCTTCGAGGTCTTCGGAGATCACTTCGTCGGCGCCATGGGCATGGAGCCCGCTTTCATCCACGGCATGGCGGGCCCTGGCGATGATGCGGGCTTTGGTCGCGGCTTCCACCTGGGCCACCACCCGCCGGGCCTGGCGGCTTTCGGGCAAGGTTACGGCCACTACCCGGGCGGTGGCCACCTGTGCCTTGTGCAGCAAGGTTCCCTGGGCTGCATCTCCTTGCAGGGTGAACATGCCGCGCTGCACGGCCAGTTCCGCGAGCTCCGGGTCCTCCTCGATCACCACGCAGCGCACCTTCATGCTTTGGGCTGCCCAGGCCACCTGCTGGCCGGCCGTGCCGAACCCGATGATCACCAGGTGGTCCTTGTACTGCTGGTGCAATGCTTCTTCCGGAGGCGAGCCCGCGTTCAGCAATGCATCCTGCAGTTTTCCCGTGCGGGGCAGCAAGCGGTTGAACGTGCCGCCGGCGATGCGGCGCGAGCGGGCCATTACCATGGGCGTGGCGGCCATGGTGATGATGGACACGGCCAGGAACAACTGGTGCTGATGGGGCGTGATCAAGCCCATGGCAATGCCGGATGCGGCCAGTACAAAGGAGAATTCCCCCACTTGGAAGAGCGCCAAGGCGCATTGCAGGGCCGTGCGCACCGGATAGCGCAGCAGCCATATCGCCAAGAACCCGGCCAGGGTCTTGGCCAGCATCACCAGCAAGGCGAGCCCCAGCACCAGCGCAGGGGAGGAGGTGAAGAGGGCGGGATCCACCAACATGCCGATGCTTACGAAAAAGAAGCTCATGAACAGCTGATGGAAGGGTTGCACGATGTCGGCGGCCTGGTGCACCTGGTCGGTGCCGCTGATGATCAGGCCTGCGAAGAATGCCCCCAAGGCCAGGGAGAGCCCCAGTGCCGCGCTGCCCCACGCCGCCGCGAAGCACAACAGCACCACGGTAAGGATGAAGAGCTCCTTATTGCGCCCTTTGGCCACATGCCTGAGCAGGTGCGGCACGGCCCAGCGCCCGCCGATGTACACCAGCAACAGCAGCAGGAGCACCTTGCCCGCCAACAGGAGCAGCTCGCCGCCCGCATCACCGCTCCGGCCGGCCAGCATGGGCATCACCAGCATCATGGGCACCACCAATATGTCCTGGAAAATGAGGATGCCCGAAATGGCCCGCCCGGCCGCGGATTCCAGCCGGCCCCGTTCCTGCAATACCCGCAGTACAATGGCCGTGCTGCTCAAGGTGACCAGGAACCCCATGAACACGGATCGAGGCCAGGACAGCCCCAGTGCGGTGCAAAGCCAGGCGATCATGGCAATGGTGAGCACCGCCTGAAGGGTTCCGCCCACGAACACCGTGAGGCCCATGGAAGAAAGCTCCTTCAAGCTGAAGCCCATGCCGATCACGAACAGCAGGAAGATCATGCCGAAATCGGCCAGTTCCTGCACCCGTTCCACCTCCTCCACCCAGCCCAATACATGGGGCCCGGCCAGCATGCCCGCAAGGATGAAGCCCAGCACGCCGGGCATCTTCAGCCGCCGGAACAACAAGATGATGCCCACGGCCAGTGCCAGCACCACCACGAGCTCCTTGTACAACCCGTCCTCCATGCTATTTCTTGAACACCAGCCAAACTGCGGCAACCAGCAGCAGCGCTGCCAAAGCATGGTTCCAGCGGAACGTTTGGTCCTTGAAGGCAATGGCGCTGAATGCCATGAACACCACCAAGGTGATCACCTCCTGGACCACTTTCAATTGCACCAGTGAGAAGGGACCGCCATGGCCGTTGTAGCCCAAGCGGTTGGCCGGCACCTGCAGGCAGTATTCAAAAAAGGCAACTCCCCAGCTTACCAGGATCACTGCGGGCAAACCCCATTTGGCCAATGCCGGTTGATCCTTGAAGCGCAGGTGGCCGTACCAGGCAACGGTCATGAAGGCATTGCTGAGCACCAGCAGGGCGATGCTGTAGAGGCCGCGCATGGGGCGAAGTTCACCGGTGCGGCCAAGCACAGGGGCTGCTCCGGAAGCATTCGGTGAACGCCCTGCTGTTGATGGCTACTTTTCCGGCATGATCAGCACGTTCAACGACCCTTTGCCCCACCGGCGTGCCTATGTGCGCAGGCAGCTTCGCTTCATACTGTGGGCCTTGGCCTTTATTGCGATCAGCCTGGCGATCGGCGTGGCGGGCTATATGGGCTTCGCCCACCTGGGGTTCACCGATGCCTTCCTCAATGCCAGCATGATCCTTGGCGGCATGGGGCCCGTGGACCCGCTGCCCAACAAGGCGGCCAAGTGGTTTGCCGCTTGCTACGCCCTGTATTGCGGTGTTGCCCTGCTCACCATCGTTGCGGCCATGCTGGCGCCCACCATCCACCGGCTGCTGCACAAGCTGCACCTCGACCAGCAGCGCCGGATGCAACACCACAGCGCGCCGCACAAGCCTGTGCCGTAGGCAGCGGTACGTTCCGCATGCCGCGTTGCGCTTCGAGCGGAAGACCAAACGAACCGGCCGCGCAAGGGGAGGGCCGGCCAGGCGCGCGATCGCCGGTGCGCGAAGCCGGCGTTAATCCTTGGTTTCGTTCCAAGTGCGGTAATGTGATGCGAACGGCGGCGGGACCGGCGGTACTTCCCGCAGCGGCTCACACGCTTCCAAAGAGGCGTGCAGCTCGCTAGGCAACGCTTGGTAGAGCCTGGTGCCCGCGCTCTTCCAGGCAAGCATTTCATCGCTGACCTCCTTGACCGCCCGCGCGGGATTGCCCACAATGACCTTGCGCGGCTCCCATACGGAATCCGCGGGAAGAAAGGCCAAGGCCCCCACGATGCATCCTTCGCCCAGCACCACGCGGTCCATCAGCACGGCATTCATGCCCACCAGGCAGTTGCGGCCCACATGCGCACCGTGGATGATGGCCCCATGGCCAATGTGGGCGCCTTGTTCCAAGCGCACCGTGATCCCGGGGAACATGTGCACGGTGCAGTTCTCCTGCACGTTGCAGCCATCTTCAATGACAATGCCCCCCCAATCGCCACGCAGTGCGGCGCCCGGGCCGATGTACACATCGCGGCCGATGATGACGTGGCCGGTGACCACAGCTTGCGGGTGGACGAAGGCCGAAGGGTGCACTACCGGCCGCATGCCCTTGAACGCATAGTACATGGCGCGAACCTACAGCTTGCCATGCCTTGGCGCCAATGTTGCCGGAGGGTTAAATCCACCGCGCCGGTCCCCCCAACAAAGCAAGGCTGCTACATTTGGCGCCGCAAACCAGCCTAAGATGCCCATCGGATCGTTCTTTCGCATGTTCAAGCCCCAGGACAAGGTGTTCTTCTACCACTTTGAAGCCTCGGCGGCAAACGTGCTGAAGATGAGCGAAGACCTGGTACTGGCCATGGCCTCGGAACCGGGCGCGCAGCGCACGGCCATCTTGGAGCGGCTGGTGCTGCAAGAGCGCGCCAACGACGACCTCACGCACACCATCTTCCAGGACCTGGCCCGCAACTTCATCACCCCCATCGACCGGGAGGACATCCATGCCTTGGCCAGCAGTTTGGACGATGTGGCCGATTACATCCTGGCCAGCGCCAAGAACCTCGACATGTACCGCATCGAAAAGCCCGATGCCACCTGCAAGGAACTCGCCCGCCTGGTGAACCAAGGAGCCAAGATCGTGCAGCTGGCCGTGCATCATCTGCGGGACCTAAACAAGCCTTACGCCCACCAGCAGTTCGTGATCGACGTGAACAGCATGGAGAACGAGGCCGACGAGGTATGCGACGCGGCCATCGAACAACTCTTCGCCAACGAGAAGGACGCCATCCACCTCATCAAGATGCGCGATACCTACATGATGCTGGAGATGGCCACGGACAAATGCGAGGATGTGGCCAACGTGATCGAGTCCATCATGCTCAAGTACGCCTGATGAACCTAGGCCCAAGGGACGCCCAAGGAAGCGCCAAGCAACTGGCGACCATGCCGCACCGAGGTGACAGGACCATGGCCTTTTCCGCAGGCACCCTCAACCCCTTGCAGTACGCATGAGCCTGTTGGTCGCCATCATTGTGCTCGCCTTGCTGTTCGACTACATCAATGGCTTCCATGATGCGGCGAACTCGATCGCCACGGTGGTGAGCACCAAGGTGCTTTCGCCGCTCCAGGCCGTGGCATGGGCGGCGCTGTTCAACTTCGCGGCGTTCTTCATTTTCAGGGATCATGCCGTGGCCAACACCATCAGCAAGGTAGTGCACCAGGAGTTCATCACCCTGCCGGTGATCTTCAGCGGGCTCGTGGCGGCGATCATCTGGAACCTGCTGACCTGGTGGTATGGCATTCCCAGCAGCAGCTCGCACACCTTGATCGGCGGTTTTGCCGGGGCGGCCCTTACCCATGCATTCACCCACTACAACGGGCTCTCCGTGGGCGAGGTGGTGGAAAGCGGCAAGATCCTGGTGATCGTGGCCTTCATTTTCCTGGCACCGGTGGTAGGCATGCTGATGAGCATGTTCATCTCCTTGGTGACCTTGGTGGAGAACACCTGGTTCCGCGTGTGCCTGATCGTGCTCTGCGGAGTGTTCACCTGGATGTTGTTCGTGCACTTGCAGGAGGGCAAGATGGAAACCAACCTGGCCAGTGCCATGGGCGTTCCCGCCTTGGAGGAGAAGGCCCTGCTCCACCCGGAGCACCAGGCCGAACTGGATGCCGCCAAGCTGAAGTATGAAGAGGCCGTGCCCTACTTGGCCATGTACCATGTGAAAGGATCCAAGGGCGTGGCGGAGATGATCCAGAGCGAAGTGGCCCCCGACATCAACCAGGCCAAGGTGGCACAGGCGATCGCCAACGGGGACAACAGCAAGATCCGCGTTGGCATCATGCTCCTCTTCGCGCTCTTCTGCGCGACCTACATCTACGTGGAGAAAGTGCGCACGCCCAACGCCTTCAGCATGGCACGCATGTTCAAGCGCCTGCAGCTGGCCAGCTCCGCCGCATTCAGCCTGGGCCACGGGGGCAACGATGCACAGAAGGTCATGGGCATCATCGCAGCGGCCCTCATTGCCAATGGCAACATCAAGGATTTCAAGGACATGCCCGACTGGGTGCCGCTGGCCTGCTACACCATGATCGGCTTGGGAACCTTGAGCGGCGGCTGGAAGATCATCAAAACCATGGGCACGCGCATCACCAAAGTGTCCGCCTTGGAAGGCGTTTGCGCCGAGACCGGCGGGGCCATGACGCTCTACTTGACCGAGCAGATGGGCATACCCGTGAGCACCACCCACACCATCACCGGCTCGATCATCGGCGTGGGCGCCATCAAACGGCTCAGCGCCGTACGCTGGGGGGTTACCGTACGGCTGCTTTGGGCCTGGATCATCACCATTCCGGTAAGCGCCCTGTTGGCTGCGTTGACATATTGGGGCTGCATGTTGTTCGGCTTGTAGACGGCACTTGCAAACATTGGGAATGCCCCTGCGTTGAAGCGGTTTAGTTTTGTGCCCTGATGGATGCGCGCCACCCCTGGTCCAAGTTCGCCCTCGGCGTGGTGGCCGTATTGTTCGGCGGGCTGCTGTTTTCCACGGTACTGCTTCCCACGGTGCTCCAAGTTTCCTTGGGCAAGGTGATCGCCACCCCGGCTCCCGTGGAGGAGGAGCATGCCCATGGGCGTGAGGTGCTGAAGTCCGAATACCACGCTCATCGTGATTGGGCGGGTGCGGCCTTGTGCATGGGCCAGCTGATGAAGGCCCTGTTCGGCCACCGCGACGAACCCGTGCCGCCGGGACCCATCGGGGAGGTGCTGCTGCGCCCGCCGCGGACGGCCTGATGCCTGCGCCCATGCGGCGCGTTTTTGCCACCCTTTGATCGCGTGCCATCCGGGGACCCGGCACCGAGCGGCGTGGCACATGGCGGGTCCCCTGTCCATACCGCATACCATGAACAACCTTTTCGGGTCGGTCAAACGTGACCTCCCCTCTTCTCTTGTCGTTTCACTCGTGGCCATCCCCTTGTGCCTGGGCATTGCCTTGGCTTCCGGTGCGCCACCTTTCGCCGGCCTGCTTGCAGGCATGATCGGCGGCCTGGTCGTGGGCGCTGCCAGCGGCTCCCAGCTGGGCGTGTCCGGGCCTGCGGCGGGGCTTGCCGCCATTGTGGTAACCAGCGTGGCCGCATTGGGCTCGTTCCCGCTGTTCCTGATGGCCGTGCTGCTGGCTGGTGCTCTCCAGTTTCTGCTGGGCATCGCCAAAGGCGGGACCATCGCGTACTTCTTCCCGTCTTCCGTCATCAAGGGCATGTTGGCCGGTATCGGCATCTACATCGCCCTTACGCAGGTGCCGAACGCCTTGGGCCTTATTGCCGAAGGGCAACTGCAAGGCGGGGTCTTCACCAAGCTGGCCATGGCCTTCGCTGCGCCCAACCTCAGCGCATTGGCCATTGCTGCGTGCTGCCTTGTGGTATTGGTCCTGTGGGAACAGCCGATCATAAAGCGCAATAGCATATTGGCCATGGTACCGGGCCCGTTGGTGGCCGTGGTACTTGGGGTGGCAATGGGTGCGTGGAGCGGCTCCCTTACTGCGGCGCACTTCGTCCAACTGCCCAAGCTCACCGGCACCCTTTGGGCTGAGCTGTTTCCGGGACCCGATTGGTCCGGCGTATTCGATCAAACTGTTTGGACCACCGCCCTCACCATGGCCGTGGTGGCGAGTTTGGAGACGCTGCTTTCCGTGGAGGCCGCTGACAAACTGGATCCCCAACGCCGCACTACTCCCAAGAACCGTGAGTTGATGGCCCAGGGCGTGGGCAACATGGTGGCCGGTCTGTTGGGCGCTCTGCCTGTAACGCAAGTGATCGTGCGCAGCTCCACCAACATCCAGTCCGGCGGTAGGACCAAGCTCTCCACCATGCTCCATGGCTTGTGGATCCTGCTGGCGTTAGTGCTCTTTCCCGGTCTGTTGGGGATGATTCCCTTGGCTGCTCTGGCCGCCATCCTCCTGCAGGTGGGATACAAACTGGCCAAGCCCATGCTCTTCAAGGAGATGTGGGCAGGCGGGTGGCAGCGCTTCGTACCCTTCTTGGCCACCGTGATAGGCGTGGTGTTCCTGGACCTGCTCCAAGGCGTGGGCTTGGGCATGGCAGTAGCCCTGTTTTTCATTTTGCGCAACAACTACAAGGTGCCCTTCCACTTGCTGGAACGTTCCGTGATGCCTGGCACACCGGTGCGCATTGCCTTGGGAGAAGAGACCAGCTTCCTGAACAAGGCCAGCATCCAACGCACGCTGGAAGAGCTGCCTCCCGGTTCGCGGATCGTCGTGGATGTGAGCCGGGCCGTGGCCTTGGACCCGGACATCCATGAGATCCTCGCCGATGGCGGCCTGCGCGCCGCCGAGAAGGGCTCCACCGTGGAAGTAGTGGGGCAACGGGAACACCGCAGGCACCGAACGGCTGCATGGATGAGCGTGAAGCATCTCCGGGAATCCTTCCATTATTCCTCAAACGGACGATCCACCGCGCAAGCATGAGAACGCTTACCAAGGAATCCCGTGCTGGGCTCACCCCGGCCGAAATGCTGCGCGTGCTCCTTGCGGGCAATGCCCGTTTTGCGAACAACCTGAAAGCCAACCGCGACTTGCAGCTGCAAGTGCAAGCCACTGCGCAAGGACAGTATCCGGGGGCGGTGATCCTCAGTTGCATGGACTCGCGCACCAGCGCCGAATTGGTCTTCGATCAAGGTCTGGGCGACATCTTCAGCATCCGCATAGCAGGCAACGTGGTAACGCCGGACGTGCTCGGCAGCATTGAATATGCCGTGGCCGCCGCCGGCGTGAAGCTCGTGATGGTGCTGGGCCACACGGCTTGTGGTGCCGTGGCCGGTGCCTGCGACAAGGTGCGCATGGGCAACCTCACCGGCACCCTGGAACGCATTGCACCCGCCATCCGGCGTGCCAACGGCGGCAGCAACGACCCACGGCCGTACCTGGATCGCGTGGCCGCAGCCAATGTCTGCGTTTCCATCGATGAGATCCTTGAACAGAGCCCCATTGTGCGCGAGCGCTTGGCCAGTGGTGCCGTGGGCCTTGCAGGGGCCATGTACAACGTATCCACCGGGTTGGTGGAAGTGATGAACGCTTGCGCCTACGCGCTGGAAGCCGCTCCAGCGGCGGCCCGGTTGCAGGTGGTCTAACGATCGGTTGCCGGCGGATGGGCGGGGAGGCGCGGTTCGCGTACTCCCCGTTCCATTTCCAAGGCAACTGTGGCGATCTTCGCCCCATCGCCTGCACCCAAGCCGCGGCGAGCCGAGCATGGCCATTCTTCTCTCCGATGCCGGACTGCACCGGCAGTTGCTCCCGTTCACCTACACCCGTCCGCTGGGGGCACTGCGTGCGGGCATCTTCACCATCGCCGAGGCATGGAAACAACTTTCAGGGTTGCCCGTGGGCTTTCATACGGAAGCGTACCTGCAAGGCAAATTCCCGCCCGTGCTGGCCGATCGCGTCTTTGAAGTCCATGGCGGATGGCTCCCCGACCCGGCGGTTGCTGCAGCGGTGCTGGACCTTGAGCCGGGCCAGGTACTGATGAAGTCGGGCAAACCCCTGGCCTTTTGCCTCGATGGCGATGCCCGGGCGGAAGCTCCCCATTGGAACAGCCCGCCGGCCTACTTGGCCCAAGTGGAGCATGCCACGGACGTGCATCTGGTGGAGCGTCCTTGGCACTTGTTCCAGCATTGCGGCAGAGCCATCACCAACGACATGGCCACATTGACCGCAGGCCGTGCAAGCAGGACGCTGAGCACCAGCAATACGGTGATCGGAGACCCGGGCCTGATCTTCCTGGAGGAGGGCGCCCGGGTGGAGGCCAGCATCCTCAACACCACAAACGGCCCGATCTGGATCGGTGAGCAGGCCGAAGTCATGGAGGGCTGCATGATCCGAGGGCCGTTCGCCTTGGGCGTTCATGCCCAGCTGAAGATGGGAGCCAAGATCTACGGACCCAGTGCTTTCGGCCCCGAATGCCGCGTGGGCGGAGAGGTGAACAACAGCGTGATCCTGGGGTACAGCAACAAGGGCCACGACGGCTTCCTGGGCAACAGTGTGCTGGGTGAATGGTGCAACCTGGGCGCCGATACCAATACCAGCAACCTGAAGAACACCTATGGCCAAGTAAAGGCATGGAGCTACGCCACCGGGGCCTTGGAACCCACGGGCCAACAGTTCCTGGGGCTGCTGATGGGCGACCACGCCAAAAGCGGCATCAATACCATGTTCAATACGGGAACGGTGGCCGGGGTGTGCGCCAATGTGTTCGGCAGCGGCTTTCCGCCCAAGCACATCCCGCCGTTTTCATGGGGTGGAACAGCTGCGTATGCCTTGGACAAGGCCATGGAAACGTGCCAATTGGTAATGCAACGCCGGGCAGTGGCCCTTACCGCCGATGACCGGAAGATCCTCACCCAGGTTTTCCACCTGACGGAAAGCTACCGTTCCTGACAAGTTCGCAGGGTTGGCGCCACGGCACAGTGCTTGCCTTTGGCCTCCCGCGCGCGCTTTGTCCGCTCCCGGGCAAGGCGCAGTAATTTTGAAACGACACATTGGCACATTCGCATGAGCGATTTCATGAAGAACAGCGGTTCACTTTTCTCGTCTGAAGCGATCGACAACGAAACGGAACTTATTCCGTTGATCACCGCCGAGGACGAAGAGCTGATGAACGCGGAGAAAACCCCGGCGGAGCTGCCCATCCTTCCGTTGCGCAACACCGTGCTTTTCCCCGGGGTGGTCATTCCCATCACCGTGGGCCGGGACCGCAGCATCAAGCTGATCCAGGAAGTGTACCGGGGCAACCGCACCTTGGGGGTGGTGAGCCAGAAGGACCCGGACATCGAGGAGCCCGGTGCGGACGACCTGAACAAGGTGGGCACCATTGCCAACATCATCCGCATGTTGCGCATGCCCGACGGCAGCACCACCGCGGTGATCCAGGGCAAAAAGCGCTTCGAGCTGCTGGAGATGGTGCGTACCGAACCCTACTTCACGGCCCGGGTGAAGGAATTCGCGGAGCAGCGTCCGGAAAAGGGCGACAAGAAGTTCGAGGCCCTGGTGAGCTCCCTGAAGGACCTGGCCACCAACATCATCAAGGCCAGCCCGCACATCCCCACCGAGGCCGGCTTCGCCATCAAGAACATCGACAGCCCCAGCTTCCTGGTGAATTTCATCAGCAGCAACATGAACGCGGAAGTGGCCGAAAAGCAGCGCATGCTGGAAGTGGCCGACCTGCGCGAGCGTGCCAACCTGCTGCTGGCCAACCTCACCAAGGAGCTGCAGATGCTGGAGATGAAGAACGAGATCCAGAGCAAGGTGCGCACCGAGGTGGACAAACAGCAGCGCGAGTATTTCCTGCACCAGCAGATCAAGACCATCCAGGATGAGCTGGGCGGCAACCCCATTGATCAGGAGATCGAGGAGATGCGCGCCACCGCCGCCAAGAAGAAATGGACCAAGAAGGTGGGGGAGGCCTTTGAGAAAGAATTGGGCAAGTTGCAGCGCATGAACCCGGCCGGTGCGGAGTTCAGCGTGCAGTACAATTACGTACAGCTCCTGCTCGAGCTGCCCTGGGGTGAATACACCGAGGACAAGTTCGACCTGCGCAATGCCCAGAAGATCCTGGACCGCGACCACTTCGGGCTGGAGAAGGTGAAGGAACGCATCATTGAACACCTTGCCGTGCTGAAGTTGAAGGGCGACATGAAGGCGCCCATCATCTGCCTGTACGGCCCGCCGGGCGTGGGCAAGACCAGCTTGGGCAAGAGCATGGCCGAGGCCTTGGGCCGCAAGTACGTGCGCATGAGCCTGGGCGGCCTGCACGACGAGGCCGAAGTGCGCGGGCATCGCAAAACCTACATCGGGGCCATGCCCGGCCGCGTCATACAAAGCCTCAAGAAGGCCGCCGCCAGCAACCCCTTGTTCGTGCTGGACGAGATCGACAAGGTGGGCAAGGACTACCACGGCGACCCCGCCAACGCCCTGCTCGAAGTGCTGGACCCCGAGCAAAACCATGCCTTCTACGACAATTATGTGGAGCTGGACTACGACTTGAGCCGGGTGATGTTCGTGGCCACGGCCAATTCCCTGAGCACCATTCACCCTGCCCTGCGCGACCGCATGGAGATCATTGAGGTGAACGGCTACACCCTGGAGGAAAAATTGGAGATCGCCAAGCGCCACCTGCTGCCCAAGCAACTGAAGGATTCGGGCATCAAGCCCAAGCAGTTCGCCATGGGCACGGGCGTGCTGGAAGCCATCGTGGAGCAGTATACCGATGAGAGCGGCGTGCGCACCTTGGAGAAGCGCATTGCCAAATTGGTGCGTTTCCGCGCCAAACAGATCGCCCTCAAGGAAAAGCACAACGCCACCATCCAAGTACAGGACCTGGCCAAGATCTACGGCCCCAGCCATGCCCGCGACAAATACCAGGGAAACGATGTGGCCGGAGTGGTCACCGGCCTGGCCTGGACCCCCACCGGCGGCGATATCCTCTTCCTGGAAACCAGCATCACCAAGGGCGAAGGCAAGCTCACCCTCACGGGCAATCTCGGCGACGTGATGAAGGAAAGCGCCATGATCGCCTTGGAGTACCTCAAGGCGCACAGCGACATCATCGGATTGGACCAGGAGGTGTTCAAACGGTGGAACACCCACATCCACGTGCCCGAAGGCGCCACGCCCAAGGACGGGCCCAGCGCCGGCATCGCCATGCTCACCAGCATTGCCAGTGCCTTCACCCAGCAAAAGGTGCGCAAATTCGTGGCCATGACCGGCGAGATCACCTTGCGCGGCCGTGTGCTGCCCGTGGGCGGCATCAAGGAGAAGATCCTCGCGGCCAAACGCGCCGGCATCAAGGAGATCATCCTCAGCGTGGACAACCGAAAGGACATTGAGGACATCGACGTGCGGTACCTCAAGGGCATGCGTTTCCACTACGTCTCCGAAATGATCGATGTGGTGAAACACGCCCTGCTGAAGGAGAAGGTGGAGCACGCCCTGCTGGTGGCCTGAATTTTCCAGGCGCCGGCATGCACGCAGTGGCTGCCGGTACCATCTTTGCGGCCAGGTGCACCGGGCATGCGGTTGCCGGAAGTGCTGGCCACAACCCTGTGGTGCAAATTGCCGTTGGAACTCGCCCGGACCGGATCCACCCCACTTGCCCATGCCGAGGTTCCTGTTGTTATTGGCCCTGCTCGGGTGTGCGGGCCGCAACCACGCCCAGCAAACAAGCAAGAACGTGGTGGAACAGGAGCTGGCGTGGCTTGCCTTCAAGGCCACTTACCGCTTCAACGACCGCTGGTCGGTGAACATGGACGTCCAAGAGCGCTTTTTCGTCAATCCGGCAGCCCAGCATCAATCCGTGTTCCGGCCCACGGCCACCAGGGTGTTGGGCACCGGGTGGGACCTCGGCGCCGGCATGTGCCTGTACCTGCAAAGCCCCAATGACCCGCATGCGCCATCTTACTTGGTGGTGCCCGAGCTGCGCCCGCACGTGGAACTGAACGGGAAGCAGCAATTGCGGTATTTCCGGGTGGTGCAAAGGATCAAGGCTGAAGCCCGCTATTTCCACGCGGTGGAGGGGGATGCGCTGGGTGAGGGCTATGCCTTCAGGAATTTCCGCCTGCGCTGCCGCATCGGGTTGGACGTGCCGTTGGTTACCGCCGGGGCCGGACGCCTCGAAAGGCTGGGTTTCGCCGCAAGCGACGAACTGCTGGTCAATGCCGGCAGCCGGATCCTCTACAACGTGTTCGACCAGAACCGGGTGTACCTGGGCTTGTACTCAGCCCTCAGCCCGGGGCTCACCATTGAACTGGGTTACCTGAACTGGTTCCAGCAGCGGCAGAGCGGGCGTGATTTCTATGATCGCCACATCCTGCGGCTCGGCGTGAACCAGAAGTTCGGCCGTGCCATGCGGGCACCTAAAAGCTGAACTGGGCCTGCACGCGCAGCAAGCCGCCCTGCTGGTGGTTCACCGGCAGGCTGAGGTCGGTATAGCGGCGATCGCCGAGGTAGTATTCACACACCAGTTCAACGTTTGCGTTCGGCTGCCATTCCACCCCGAACTCAACGTCGTTCACCGCATAGCTGCGCGCATCCTGCTCAAATTTCTTTCCCCCGGCATACTGCTGGTAGCGCACGAATGCCATCAGGTTGTGCTTGCCCGGCCGGAAGCGGTACATGGCGGTGATGTAGCCGCCTTCGAGGTTCTTGGTGGTGATGCTGTCCGAAGCGGCATCGAACTCCGGGCCGCGCCCCACGTTGTATTCCGCCAGCAGCCCGAACGGCGCCGGCAAGAGCGAGAGGGTGGCCAGTGCCCGCCGGTCATCGTAGCTCCGATCGGTGGACGTGCCGATCCCCGGGCTGAGCTGGCTGCCGGACAGCACATAGTCGCCGGCATATCCGGCAACGGCTGCTTCCACATACTGCCCACCGACCTCAAAAGGCCAAGAGGCCCGTGCCACCACGTGCAGCTCCTTGTTCAGGTCCATCCGGTTGGTGCCTTGCCCGTTGTATACGCCCAGCGCCAGCACCCCGAAATCGCCGCTGCCTTTCATGCCCGAGGAAACGAACATGCCCACCCGTTCGCGGATCCGTTGGGGCGACCAGTACAGGAAGGCGCCAATGTCGCGCTCATCCTTCAGCGCGCTGTTCAGCGGGTCGGCCCGGTCCAGCGGCACCCGTTGCTGGCTGCTCTGCATGTTCTCATAGCCGAAGGGCACCTTGCTTTGCCCCAGGCGCAGGCGCAGTTCGTTGCGCGGGTCGAAGCCCAGGTCCACGTAGCAATCCCGCAGTTGGGCCATATAGCCTGAGCCGCCGGCCCAGCTCACGAGATCGGGCTGCACGTACACATAAACCCGTGGATGCACGTAGCCGCTGAGCGAAATGCGCAGGCGGCGCAGGAAGAATCCATTGTCGCCGCCCCAACTGCGGTCGCACTGTTCGCACCCCAGGCTATCGTTGGTGGCGAGCAAGCCATTGTAGCGCACCTGGGCATAGCCGCGGATCTTGAAGCGCTCGTACCAGGGCTTCGCAGCGGCCAGGGAATCCTGCGCCCGGGCGGGCTGCATGGATGGCCGGGCCTGCGCCGGTGCGCTGGCAACCAGTACGGTGATCAATGCTAAACCACGGAACATGCGTTTGGCCTCGGGCCAAAAATAGCCCCGAATGCCCCGGCCATCCGGGGGGCGGGCAGAGGTGGCGCATGGCAGCGTTCCACGCAGGCCTGATGCAGGCGATCTTTGCGCCCCATGGATCCCAAGGACCTGCGGATCACCGACCACACCTACCACCTGCCCTACGAGCGCATCGCAACGCGGCCACCGGCCGAACGCGACAGTGCCAGATTGTTGGTTTGCGGACCGGACGGCCTGAAGGACCGGTGGTTCAACGAACTCGCGCAGGAATTGCCGGCAGGCACCCTGTTGGTGCTCAATGACACACGGGTCATCCATGCCCGCATCCGGTTCCGGCGCGCTACCGGCGCGGTGATCGAGTGCATGGTGCTATGCCCCGAAGGGGACCGGCCGTTGGAAGAGGCCTTGAACGAGCCGGCAGGAACGCGCTGGTGGTGCATGCTGGGCAACACCAAACGTTGGAAAGGGGAGGAGCTGGTGCTGGAGCCCGAGGGGCGCCGGTTTGCCATGCGCAAGTTGGACGAGCGCAACGGGGAGTTCCTGATCGAGTTCCGTTGGGAAGGGGGGAAACCTTTCCTGGACCAGTTGGACCGGTTCGGGGCAGTGCCGCTACCACCCTACATGCGGCGGGAAGCCATGCCGGATGATGAAGAGCGCTACAACACCGTGTTCGGTGTGCACCCCGGCTCAGTGGCAGCACCCACGGCAAGCTTGCACCTCACCCCGGAATTGTTGCAGGCCATGGCCCAAGGAGGAATATCCACCGTGCCGGTCACCTTGCATGTGGGCGCGGGCACTTTTCTGCCGGTAAAGGGCAACACCATGCGCGAGCATGCCATGCACCGCGAGCAGGTGCGCATATCGCGCGGCACCGTGGAAGCCCTGCTGCGCCAGTTGGGCAAGGGGCCGATCGTGCCCGTGGGAACCACGGCCATGCGCACCATGGAAAGCCTTTACTGGTTCGGGGCCGACCTGGCCGCCGGTACCTCCATGGGCGGCATGCAGGTGGACCAATGGCGGCCCTATGCCGCCAAGGCACCGGTGGAAACAAACACGGCCTTGGAGGAGGTGCTTCACTGGCTGGACCAACGGGGAGCCGACCATGTTGCGGGCACCACCGCACTGCTGATCGCCCCGGGCTACCGCTTCCGCCTGGCGGACGGGCTGGTCACCAATTTCCACCAGCCGCACAGCACCCTGCTGCTGCTGGTGGCGGCATTCATCGGGCCGCGCTGGAAACAGGTCTATGCGCATGCCTTGGACCATGGCTACCGTTTTCTGAGCTATGGAGATGGCTCCCTGCTATGGAAATGACCCCGGATACTACCAGCGCCTATCTTGCGTTCCTTTCGCGGCCGCCCCATTCCACCATGTCCATCCGCTTCCGCTCCCTGTCCGCCGCTTGCTTGCTGATCGCCTTGGCCCCGGCCCATGCCCAATTGGGCGGCTCCACGGTGTTCCGGGTGCTGGACATCCCCAGCTCCGCCCGGGTCTCCGCCTTGGGCGGCTCACCGGTGGCCGTGTACGACAACGACATCAACCTGGGCCTCTTCAACCCCGCATTGCTCAACGCCTCCATGGCCAAGCAGGCCGCCCTGAGCTACCTGCCATACGTGGACGGCATCAACATCGGCTATGCCGCCTATGCCCACCACCTGGACAGCAGCGCCATTACCCTGAGCGGCGGTGTGCAGTACGTGGATTACGGCTCCTTTGCCCGCCGGGATGAAACCGGCGCGGATGAAGGGGAGTTCCGGGCGGGTGAATACGTGGTGCAAGTGGGCGCCGGCCGCGCCATTGACAGCGTGTTCAGCATTGGGGTGAACGTGAAGTTCATCACCTCCCACCTGGATACCTACACCGCCACGGGCTGGGCTGCGGACATCGGTGGCGTGTATGCCAAGAAGGCGTTGGGCCTTACGGTGGCGGCCACCTTGCGCAACATCGGCACCGTAACCAGCGGCTATACCGGCACCAAGGAAAAGCTGCCGTTCCAAGCGCAAGTGGCCGCAACGTACAAATTCCGCCATGCGCCGTTCCGCCTGGGCCTTTCGTTGGACAACCTGCAACAAGGTGACCTGACCTACGAAGACCCCAATGTGGTGCAACAGATCGACCCCACCACGGGCGAAGCCATCGTGGACAAGGTGACCACCGTGGAGAAGGCCATGCTGCACCTAGTGCCCAATGCGGAAATCCTGCTGAGCCAGAATTTCATGGTACGCTTGGGCTACAACTTCCGCAAGCGGCATGAGCTGGCCATGGATGCCAAGCCCGGCCTTTCGGGCGTGAGCTTGGGCATAGGCCTTCGGGTAAGCAAGCTGCATGTGAGCTACAGTTATGCCCAATTCAATCCCGCCGGAGCCAGCAACACCTTCACCCTGGCCTTGCGTTTTGCCGACCTGAAGCGGGAACCTGCAGGCACCTGAAGCTGGGATCCAGACCAGCCGGAGCCGTCGCGGTGCAGTGGTACATACGGCCCGGTACTCGTATTTTAGCCACCCGCCATGTCCAAGATCAATATTGCCATCGACGGTTTCAGCAGCTGCGGCAAAAGCACCTTGGCCAAGGAACTGGCCCACCACTTGGGCTATACGTACATCGACAGCGGGGCCATGTACCGGGCCGTGGCGCTCTATGCCATGGAAAACGGCTTGGTGCGCGAGGGAAAACTGGACAAGGCCGGGCTGTTGCGCGTGCTGGACGAGCTGGATATCAGTTTCCGGTATGATGACCGCATGCAACGCAGCACCACCTGGATCAATGGGCGCAATGTGGAACAGGAGATCCGCGGCATGGAGGTAAGCAGGCACGTTACACTGGTGAGCCCCGTGCCCGAGGTGCGTGCCAAGCTGGTCCGCCTTCAAAAAGCGCTGGGCCTCCGCGGTGGCGTGGTAATGGACGGGCGCGATATCGGCACGGTGGTTTTTCCACGCGCGGAAGTAAAGCTCTACATGACCGCCAGCACCGAGGTGCGCGCCAGGCGCCGCTTCTTGGAACTGGTTGGCAAAGGGGAGGAGGTGGACTATGCCAGCGTGTTGGACAACATTCGCCAGCGCGACGAGGATGACACCCGCCGCAAGGCCGACCCCTTGACCAAGGCACCCGACGCGATCGAGATCGACAACAGTGAGCTCACCGCCGGCGAACAGTTTGAGCTGGCCTTGGGCCATGTGGCCAAGGCGATCGGCGAGGCGGCCGAAGTGTGAAGCTCCTGCTTCTTCAACCCACCAGCCGGCCTACCACCGCTTGCGGGTCCCGGGCACCTTCCACCAGCCCCAGCACTTTCCATATCACGCGGTCCAACAGGGTGTCCGGGCAACTGGCACCGCTGGTGAGCACAATGGTGACCGGGCGTTTGGCGGGCAGCCAGCCTTGCGTGTGCTCCATGCGATGGGCGGGGTAGTTGAAATGTTCGATGCCCCCCCCGTCGATGATCTCCTTGTCGCCGTTGATGAAGTAGGTGGGGAACTTGCCCTCGAGCATCTCCACGATGTGGCTCGTGTTACTGCTGTTGTAGCCGCCCACCACCAAGGCCAGGTCAGCCTCCTCCTTCAGCAGTTCGGTGGTGGCGTCCTGGTTGTCGTTGGTGGCGTAGCACAGCGTATCGCGCGTGTCGGCGAACCGGTTCTTCAGTTCGGCTTCGCCGTATTTCTGCAGCATCACCGCCTTCAAATGATCGGCGATGGCCTGGGTCTCGGTGGCCAGCATGGTGGTCTGGTTCACCACCCCGATGCGCTGGAGGTCTTTTCCTGGGTCGAAGCCCGGTGTGCAGCGCGTGCCGAAGAGCAGATGGAACCTTTCCATGGGTGCTTCCCCCAGGATGATCCGCCCCAGTTCCTCGGTTTCCTGCATGTCCTTCACGATCACCGCAGGGGCATCCTTGGCCGTGTGGCTGAAGGTGGCCCGCGTTTCTTCATGGGCCGCCTTGCCGTGGATCACCACCGTGTGGTGCTGCTTGCCGAGCTGTTCGCTGCGCTTCCACACTTTTTCCACAAAGGGGCAGGTGGTGTTGTGCTTCAAGGGGTCGATGCCCAGGTTTCTCAGTCGTTCGGCCGTTTCGAGCGTGGTGCCGAACGCCGGAATGATCACGATGTCGTCGCTCCTCAGCTCATCCCAATCCAAGAGCTTGTTTCCATGGGTGTCCTGGATGAACCGGATGCCGCGCCCTTCGAGGTCTTCGTTCACTTCGGGGTTGTGGATCATCTGGCTGAGCAGGAAGATCCGCTTTCCGGGGTGATCTTCCAGGGCCTTGTAGCTGATCTCAATGGCGTTCTGCACCCCGTAGCAAAAACCAAAATGACGTGCCAGGATGAAACGGACCGGGCCCAGGTCCAGCAGGGTGGGGCTGAAGTCTTGTTTGCGCGGATCCTGCGTTTTGCGGAATGCCTTGATGCGGCCGATCAGCGTGGAACGGTAGTGGGCCGGAATGTTGAACTCACGCATGGAGCGCAAAGGTAGACCCTCCGGTGCGACCGGCCGGAACACCTGGGTAGCCCGCCACCCACAGCGCGGCGTGGAAATTTCCGATGGTGCGCCGCCGGATGTGGCCGTGTGCCAGGTTCCTTTGGCGTACCATGAAAAGGGTCCATTTTATCGCCATCGGCGGCAGTGCCATGCACAACTTGGCCATCGCCCTGCACCGCCAAGGCATGGAGGTGAGCGGGAGCGACGACGAGATCTTCGAACCCAGCCGCAGCCGGCTGGACCACCTGGGCCTGTTGCCGGCGCGCATGGGCTGGCACCCGGAGAACATCACTCCGGCGTTGGATGCCGTGATCCTGGGCATGCATGCCCGGGCCGACAACCCCGAGCTGCAACGGGCACGTGAGCTAAGCATCCCGGTGTTCAGCTACCCGGCCTATTTCCATGAGCAAACACGCCGCAAAACACGCGTAGTGATCGGCGGCAGCCACGGCAAAACCACCATCACCTCCATGATCATCCACGTGCTTCGGTCGGTGGATGCCGCGTTTGACTACCTCGTGGGCGCGCAGTTGGAAGGGTTTGACTGCATGGTGAAGCTGGACCCGCTGAGCACGGTGGCGGTGATCGAAGGTGATGAGTACTTGGCATCCACGCTGGAGCCCGTGCCCAAGTTCCACCTGTACCGGCCCAACATCGCTTTGGTAAGCGGCATTGCCTGGGACCATATCAACGTGTTCAAGACGTACGCCAGCTACGTGGAGCAGTTCGCCCGTTTCATGGACCTGATCGAGCCGGGGGGGAAACTGGTGTTTTGCACCGAAGACCCTGAGGTAGCCCGGCTGGCCCTCGACCGCAAGGACCGTAAAGACGTGGTGCAGGTCCCTTACGGCGTTCCGCCACATGTGATCCGCGGAGGAACCACCTATCTGTCAACGGCCCATGGGGAGGTGCCACTAATGGTCTTTGGCCGCCACAACCTGATGAACCTGGAAGGTGCTCGGCACGTGTGCCATCAGCTGGGCATCGGCGACCGGGAGTTCTACGCGGCCATCGCCTCGTTCACCGGGGCGGCCAAGCGCCTGGAGAAGCTGGCGGAAAGCCGGACGCGCGCGGTGTTCAAGGATTTTGCCCATTCGCCCAGCAAGCTCAAAGCCACGGTGGAAGCCGTGCGCGAGCAATTCCCCGGCCGCAGGCTGGTGGCTTGCATGGAGCTGCACACCTTCAGCAGCCTGAGCGAGAACTTCCTGGACCAGTATGCGGGCAGCTTGAACGGTGCGGACCAGGCCGTGGTGTTCTACGACCCGCATGCGGTGCAGCTCAAACGCTTGCCGCCGGTGAAGGCCGAACGCATTCACCGGGCCTTTGGCCGCGCTGACCTGCAGGTGGCCACCGATCCGGTGGAGCTGATGGGAATTGTGCGCAACGGCCCGGGCCAGGGCAACGAGGCGGTACTGTTGATGATGAGCAGCGGCAACTTCGGCGGCTTGGACCTGGAGGCACTGGCCGAGGCGTTCATCGCCTAGGCTCCATGGGCCGGGCAAAGCGCGCTCACCGGCGCAAGTTGCGCAGCAGCTTGTGGTGCAGCAGCGCAAAGGCAAAAGCATTGAACGACCCGGCCAGGAAGCTCCCGAAAAAGGTGAGCGTGGCGTAGCTCACCGGGTTGTACAACGCGGCCACCTTTTCCCGGGCTTGGTCTTCCGGGTGCCCTTGTGCCACGAAGCCTTCCACCAAACGGGCATTGTAGCTGCTGAACGCCGTGGTGTCGATCGCCGTGTAGAAGAACCAGCTGAAGAGGGCGATGATCGAGGCATAGGCGAACACCGATTGAAAGGCGGCACGGAGCAGTTCGCCAAAGCCGCGCGAGGGATCGTGGCGGAGCAGGAGATGGCCGCTGAAGAACATCGCCAGCACGATCAGCAGCAGGTGCACCGGGATGAAGTCGAATGGAGCGACGTGCACACCGGCGTAGAACAAGGCCGAGCGCAAGGCGGCAGCGGTGAAGGCCAACAGCAGAGTGAACTTGATGCCGGACATGGGCACACGGTCAACCGTTCATGGAGACGAGGAATTCCTCGTTGCTGCGGGTGCCTTCCATGCGGGTCTTGATGAACTCCATGGCCTCCACTGGCGTCATATCGGCCAGGTGTTTGCGCAGGATCCAGGTGCGCTGCAGCACGTCCTTGTGGTGCAGCAGGTCGTCACGGCGGGTGCCGCTGGACAGGATGTCGATGGCCGGGAAGATGCGGCGGTTGCTGATCTTGCGGTCCAGCTGGAGCTCCATGTTGCCAGTGCCCTTGAATTCCTCGAAGATCACTTCGTCCATCTTGCTGCCGGTTTCGGTGAGCGCCGTGGCCAGGATGGTGAGCGAACCGCCGTTCTCGATCTTGCGCGCCGCGCCGAAGAAGCGCTTGGGCTTCTGCAGGGCATTGGCATCCACACCGCCTGAAAGGATCTTGCCGCTGGCGGGCTGCACCGTGTTGTAGGCCCGCGCCAAACGGGTGATGGAATCCAGCAGGATCACCACATCGTGCCCGCATTCGGTGAGGCACTTGGCCTTTTCCAATACCATGGAGGCCACGGCCACATGGCGCGTGGCCGGTTCATCGAACGTGCTGGCGATCACCTCGGCCTTTACGCTGCGCTGCATGTCGGTCACCTCTTCGGGCCGTTCATCAATGAGCAGTACGATCAGGTATACCTCGGGGTGGTTGGCGGCAATGGCATTGGCCACGTCCTTCAGCAGGATGGTCTTGCCGGTTTTGGGTTGCGCCACGATCAAGCCGCGTTGGCCCTTGCCGATGGGCGCGAACAGGTCCAGCACCCGGGTGCTCAGGTTGCTGCCCTTGGTGGTCAGGTCGAATTTTTCGTCGGGGAAGAGCGGCGTGAGGAATTTGAACGGAACCCGGTCCCTTGACCATTCGGGGCTGCGGCCGTTGATGCTGTCCACCTTTACCAGCACGAAGTATTTGTCCTGGTCGCGCGGCGGGCGCACGTAGCCGTGCACGGTGTCACCGGTCTTCAGCCCGTTCTGTTTGATCATTTGCTGGGCCACGAACACATCATCCGGTGATGGCAGGTAGTTGTAGTCGCTGCTGCGCAGGAAACCATGTCCTTCGGGCATTACCTCCACCACGCCAGCCGATTCGATGAAGGCATCAAATGAAACCTGCGATTGCTGCTGTTGCTGCGGGCGGTCCTGCTGGCGTTGTTCCTGGCGTTGCGCTTGTTGCTGTTGTTGCTGCTGCTGCTGGGGATCGCGGTGCTGCTGCCGATTGCGGTCGCGATGGTCCCGCGGCAAGTCTGGGCGGATTTCAGTCGGTACCCCCGGTTGGCCCTCCGCGCCGTGATGCTTCCCGGTGCCTTCAACTGTAGCGGCCGCTATATCCACGGGTGCGGCAGTTTGCGGAGCCTCGCCCGCCAGTGGTGCATCAGCTTGCTCTACAGGCGATCGCCCTCCCTCAATGCGGGGGCGGCGCCCCTTTCGCTGGTGGCGGTCGCGCGGGTCGAACCGGTCGTTCAGCCCTTCGGCCCGATCCACGGAGGGCCGTGCACGGCTGTCTGCCCGGGATGCTTGCGGCTCCGTGGATGCAGCCCCCGGAGGTGCGGCAGCCGGTTCCGGCGTTGCACCGGGTGCTTCCTTCAACCCGCTGCCCCGTTCCTGTTTGCCGGCGGCCAAGGAGTTGTCCTCGTCGTCATCGTCATCGTCTTCATCCTCCTCATCATCGTCGAGGTCCTCATCGTCTTCGTCTTCGTCTTCGTCATCATCGTCATTGCCATTGTCCGCAGGTTCCTGTGGTAGCGGGTCCGGTTCGGGATCGGGAGCTTCATCTTCCACGGCCAATGCCGCGATGGCATCGGTGTCGCGGTTGCTGGCGGAACTGCCCGCCTCTAGGATCTTGGCAATGAGGTCCTGCTTTTTCAAGGTCTCGAACTTCTGGAGCTTGAGGTGCTTGGCGATATCGCGCAGTTCGGCCAGTTTCAAGGCCTCCAGGGCAGTTTTCTCGGACATGTGGGAAGGGTTCAATGAGGGATACGGCCGGTTGCCGCATCAAGCCACAAGGGCTTCAGTAAAAATCGATGGGTTTGGGAGGAACTGCCGGTGAATGAAGATCGGGCAGCACGCAAAAGCCGGTGCAATGATAATGCAGATCGGCTTTCAGCGGAAGATTTTCAGAGGGCATCCGGCGCGGATTTTCCCCCAAGGTTCCCAGGGGCGATCTTCGCGCCTTGCTCCTGCACCCATGCTTCAACGAAAACAAACCCTTTTCCTGCTGTTGGCCGCAGTTTGCGGTGGGCTCACCTTCCTCTTTCCGGTGGATACGTTCATCCGCGGTGACCAGTCCTTTGTTTTCCGCACCACCGGCTTTTTCACCGGCGATGGCGCCAACGTGGTGGATGCGGCCTTGAAGGTGCCGTTCGCCGCAGTGCTCGGCCTGTTGTCCGCCCTGCTGATCGGGCTGGTCTTTCTGTACCGCAACCGCCCCCGCCAAATGCGACTGGCCCGCATGCTCAACCTGCTGTTGATCGCCGTGCAGGTGTTCCTGTTCATCACGGACAACTCCATACGCGCCTACCTGGAACAAGGCGGCAAGGTGGAGAACACCTACGGACTTGCTGCCATTTTGCCGTTGGTGATGGTCGTGTTCGTGGTGCTGTCCATCCGCGGCATCCGCAAGGATGAAGAGCTGGTGAAGAGTGTGGACAGATTGAGGTGAACGTTCGATCGCACTGTTGGGATGGGGCGCCTTCCAACCCATGCCTGCAGGTTATTCCCTGCCCCGCAGGCCGAGCTCGATCACTTCCAGGTCCTTCAACTGCCCTTCAACCAGGGTGAAGCGCAACGCGGTGCGCACCTTGTGCCATCCTTGCCGCCCTGTGGCACCCGGGTTCATGTACAGCATGTTCAACGCAGGGTCGAACTGCACCAGGCAGATGTGCGAATGCCCGCAGACCAACAGCAAGGGCGGATCACGGCGCAGTTCATCCCGTATGGCAGGGTCATAGCGCGGCGGGCGGCCTCCGATGTGGGTGATCCACACGCGCACGCCTTCCAGCGTGAAGCGCAGGTCTGCCGGGAACTCTTGCCTCAACGGGGTGCCATCGATGTTGCCATGCACCGCGCGCAGCGGTTTCCAGCGCCGCAGCTCATCGGTAACGCCGGCGGTGCCGATATCGCCCGCATGCCAGATCTCATCGCAGCCCGCGAAGTGGGCCTGCAAGCGAGGGTCCAGCCATCCGTGGGTATCGCTCAACAGACCGATGCGTTTCATGGGGGCGCCGGAGGAGGGTGGTTCAAGGGCGCGAAGATCGCCCAAGGGCCCGGCCTATTTTTGCGCCCTTGAACCACGTCCCGGATCACGAAGCTCGGAGCATTGGTTCGCCCATTGATCGCCAACATGCCGCGCTACTTCATGGAGATCGCCTATGACGGCACGCCGTTCAGGGGGTGGCAGCGGCAAGCGGATGCACCTTCCGTGCAGGCCGAGGTGGAAAAGGCCCTTCAACTGCGCCTGCGCATGGACAAGGTGAACGCCGTGGGCTGCGGCCGTACGGATACCGGGGTGCACGCCTCTTCCTATTTCCTCCACTTTGATGCGGGTGAGCCCTTGTCCGATGCACTCCGCTTCGCCCAAGGGGTGAACGCCGCATTGCCGGCCAGCATCGCCGTGAAGCGCGTGCTGCCCGTGGCCGATGAGGCCCATGCGCGGTTCAGTGCCCGCGAGCGGGAATACGCTTACCTGGTGCACCGGCAGAAGGATCCCTTTCTGCACGACCGCTCCTATTTGTTGCATCCGGCGCTGGACCTGCCTGCCATGAACCAAGCCTGCCTGTACCTGCTGGGCAAGCATGATTTCCGCTGTTTCCAGCGCACCGGCAGCGATAACCGCACCAGCATCTGCGAGGTGCGGCAGGCGCAATGGACGGCCACGGGCGCGGGCTACCGGTTCACCATTTCCGCGGACCGCTTTTTACGCAACATGGTGCGCGCCATTGTGGGCACCTGCATCCGCATCGGAAAAGGGCAGTGGCCGGAGGCATACATGGCGGAAGTGCTTGCATCGGGCAACCGGGCCATGGCCGGCAAGAGCGCACCAGCCTGCGGCCTCTACCTGGCGCGCATCGCGTATCCTTTCATCGCAGAAGCCAAGTCATGAGCGCTTCACAGGGTTCCGCCTTCGACATGGGCCTGTTCCGCAGGGTGATGGCCTTTGTGCGCCCCTACCGCAGGTTGTTCTGGATCACGTTCGCCCTTACCATCCTGCTGTCGCTGCTCAGTGTGGTGCGCCCGGTGCTCATGGCCATCATGGTGGACGATCATGCCGCCAAGGGCGACCTGCCCGGGCTCTACCGGATGATGGCCGTGCTGGCGGCCTTGCTGGCCGTGGAAGCCGTGGTGCAGTTCCACCAGGCCTATTGGACCAGTTGGCTCGGGCAAACCGTGACCATCGACCTGCGCCAAGCCCTCTTCACCAAGCTGGTGCGGTTCCGCATGCGCTTTTTCGATCGCACGCCCATAGGCACGTTGGTAACACGGGTGGTAAGCGACATTGAGACCATCGAGGACATTTTTTCCCAAGGGTTGCTCAGCATCATGGGCGACCTGCTCAAGCTGGTAGTGGTGGTGGTGGTGATGTTCGCCTACAACTGGGAGCTGGCCTTGTGGAGCATGGTGCCGATCCCGCTGCTGCTGTGGGCCACGCGCATCTTCAAGAACGCCATCCAGCGCAGCTTCATCGACGTGCGCAACCAGGTGGCACGCCTCAATGCCTTCGTGCAGGAGCACATCCAGGGCATGGCCATCGTGCAACTGTTCGGGCGCGAGCGCCAGGAACAGGAAAAGTTCAAGCGCATCAACCGGGAGCATCGCAGTGCACACATCCGGTCGGTGCTGGCCTATTCGGTGTTCTTCCCGGTGGTGGATGTGCTCAGTGCGGTGTCGTTGGCCTTCCTGATCTGGTGGGGCGTGGGTGACGTGCTGCAAGGGGTGGCCACTTTCGGTGAACTGATCGCCTACATCCAGTTCATCAACATGCTGTACAGGCCCATGCGGCAATTGGCCGACCGCTTCAACGTGCTGCAAATGGGCATGGTGGGCAGCCAACGCGTGTTCGCCCTGCTCGATACCGAGGAGCGCATGGCCGACCAGGGCACGCGGGGCACAGGTGGCGTACGGGGCAACATTGAGTTCAAAGATCTCTGGTTCGCCTACTCGGAAAACGATCATGTGCTCAAAGGCATCTCTTTTCAGGCCAAAGCCGGTGAGAAGATCGCGTTGGTGGGCGCCACCGGAAGCGGCAAGAGCAGCATTGTGAACGTGTTGAGCCGGGCTTACGATTTTCAGCAAGGCCAAGTGTTGTTGGACGGCGAGGACATCCGGTCGTACCGGCTGGATGACCTGCGCAAGAGCATTTCCGTGGTGCTGCAGGACGTGTTCCTGTTCAGCGACACGGTGCACAACAACATCACGCTCAACGACCCAGGCATCAGCCGCGCCCAGGTGGAGGCCGCGGCCAAGGCCGTGGGTGCCCATGGGTTCATCATGCAATTGCCCCAAGGCTATGACACTTCCGTCCGCGAGCGCGGCGCCATCCTCAGCACGGGCCAGCGCCAACTGCTGGCGTTCATCCGGGCCTATGTGAACGCGCCCAAGGTGCTGGTGCTCGATGAGGCTACCAGCAGCGTGGACAGCCACAGCGAGCAATTGATCCAAGCGGCCACCGACAAGATCACCCAAGGGCGCACCAGCATCATCATCGCCCACCGCCTGAGCACCGTGCAAAAGGCCGATCAGATCCTGGTGGTGCAGGCCGGGCACATCATTGAGCAAGGAAACCACCAGGAACTCCTGGCCCTGAACGGGGCCTACCGCAAATTGTACGACCTGCAGTTCGCCAAGGAAGCCCGCTGAATGCTCAGTGCGCCAACACCAGCCGCTGCACCAACCGGTGGCCGGGAAGGGTAACCACCACCGAGTACAGCCCGGCGTCCAGCCCCGGTTGTACCTCCAGGGCGGCCCGTGGGGTGTTCGGGCCGAATCGGCCTATCTCCTGTTGCACCGTACGGCCACGGGCATCCACCAAGGCGATCATGGCGTTGCCGGGTTCATTGAGGGTCAGGCCGGAGAGGTCAATGTGCAGGGTGCCGCCTGCCAGCGGGTTGGGGTGGAGCTGCAAGGCGGGCGCTTGTGCCGCACCGGGAGAAATGCCAACGGTAGTGCCGTTGCAATCCACCTTGAGCGACCGGAACCAGGCGATCACATTATCCTTGCCCAGCTGGGCGCATTCACCGTGGCTGGCCGTGCTTGACATTTCAACCAGTTCTACCGGGGCATCGCCGTGGGCGGTGAGGGAATCGTAGGCGATCAGTGAGTTTTCCGGCGGTACCATGTGATCGCTGCTGCAGTAGCACAGGCGCACGGGCGAACCGGGCGTCCAATCAAAAACACTGTTCTCCCTCAATTTCTGGTTGAGCGGCGAATCGGGCTGGTCGGCCAGTTCCTGCCGCAGGGCGGCAGGCAACAGGTCGGCAGGCACCGCTGGAAGCTGGGGGATGATCTCGAACACCGAGTGCATGCCGTTGTACAACGGCGGCAAGGTGGTTTTGTAGGGGCTTGCCAAAAAGCTGGAAACGGAATTGAACAAGCCCGGATAGGCTGCCTGGTAGCCCAGCAGCATGTACACCACGTTGGCTCCGCCGTTGTTCACCTGGTCTTCCAGCATCACGTCGCGCAGGACCGGACTGACCGCGTAAGGCCCATTGATGCCTGCCGTGGCGCTCACGGTGAATTCATCGGCATATTCCTCCTGGATCATGCGCGTGGTGGCCAGGCTGGTGTGCGACCCCGCAGAGCTGCCCATGAGAAAAAGCTGGTCGTTGAGCGGTGCGTTCTGCTGCTCCATGAATTCACGGGCCGCGCGCACCGCATCAATGGTGGTGCGCGCATTTACCCGCGCGTTCAAGTAAGGGTGTCGCCCGGGTGAGCTCCCCAAGCCCAACAGGTCGGGCAGCACGCACGCAAATCCGTAAGCGCCCAGCGTGTAGCCAATGGGCTTCGAGCCGGCATCGTCATTCCAGGCCGAGGGGGCATCCGACTTCAGGAACATGGTGCCGTGGATGAACGCCACCAGCGGTATTTCACAACTGGTTTGGGGCACCACCAACGCGGCCGTGGCCAGTGCGCTGTTCCCCTGCAGGTTGGGCGTCCAATAGGTCAGTTTGTATACCGCCACGCCGTTACCTGCATCTTCAATGCCGGCACCCTGCAGCCAAGCGGCACTGCGTTCAAGGGTCAGTTCGGCTGATTCAAGCACGGGGCTTTGGGCCTGCACTGCCAAGGGCGCGCCCATCAGCATGGCCGCCACCAGGGCCATGGCGGAATTTTTCGATCCAAGGAAGTTCATGCACGCAATAGGGCGGAAGGATTTCATTCAAAAGCAAGCAAATAGCTCGGTCAGGGTGCAAAGCTACCGGGGGCGAAAAAGGCCCGGTGCAGAATTCGACCATGGCGGCAATAGGGGGCGTGAGCAGCCTTTTTTCAGGTCCGACCGGGCTGATGGACCTGGCGCTTCATCTCCCGGAGCAGCCCGGTGGCCTATTCGGAAAGCAGCTATCGTAAACGCCTGCCGCACCCCCGCCAACGCCTGTGGGATCAGCGCACCAGCACAAGCTTTTCGCCATGGCGGCCCTCTTTTGTGGCGGATTGCACAACGTAGGTTCCCGGCTCAAGAAGGTGGGTGTCCAGCGTAATGGTGTTGTACCCGTCGCACAACCCATACTGGTTCATCACGGTTTGGCCCAGCAGGTTGGTCACGCTGATCAACACCTTGTCCCCTTCATTGCCATGGCCGAACTGGAGCAGGGTGCTGCCTACCTCGGAAGGATTGGGCACGAGGCTGAAATTGAAGTCGCCGGCAGGGGGCGGCCCGAAGGTGCCGTCGCAGCCCGCTTTTTGGGCAAGGAACCATTCATACACCATGGGCTGCGACAGCAGGGCGCAATCCCCGTGGTCCACATCGCCTGAGGGTATGATGGCGGAGACATCCGCGGCACCGTGGGCCTGAAAACCAGCCAAGGCCAGCTGCGTGTTCTGCGGCAGTACGAACAGGTCGCTCGTGCAGTAGTAGAGCTTCATCGGGAATTCCGGCGCCCAGTTGAACACGGTATTTTCCTTGAAGCGCAGGTTCAACGGCGATGCAGGGTTGGTATCCACTTCCTGTTCAAGCGCCTCCGGGATCAGGAGGCTGAACGTATCGGGCAGCAGCGGCTCGATCTGTTCCTTGGTATGGTACCCGTCATACAACGGCGGTATCTCGGTGTTGTACGGCGGCACCAGAAAATCGGAGACCGAGGAGAACAGCCCCTGATAAGCTTCGTTGTACGCCAACAGGATGTACACCAGATTGGCGGCGCCTTGGTCGGCCTGGTCGTCGGTCATTTCATCCTTGATCACCGGGAACACGGCGTAGGGGCCGTCGATGCCGGCCGCCGCAGTGATGTGGAATTCCTCGGCATGGTCGGTTTGCATGGCTTGGGCCGTGGCCAGGCAGGCATGTGCCCCGGCCGATACCCCGAGCAAAAAAAGCTGCTCGCCCAGGCTGCCGCCGTGTTGCTCCCGGAATTCACGCGCGGCGCGTACGGCATCCATGCAGGCACTGGCCTCACTGGCGGCATGCAGGTAGGGATGAAGACCCGGTGAATCGCCCAAACCCAGCAGGTCCGGAAGAATGCAGGCGACGCCTTGGCTGCCGTAGGCATACCCTTGCCTTACGCCGCCATTGCCTTCCTCCCAGCGCGAAGGGACGTCCGACTTCAGGAAGGCGGTGCCATGGATGTAGCAGAGCAGGGGCGTCACGCAGCTGTTGATCGGGTCTACATAGGCAGCAGAGGCCAATGAAGGCGCCCCGTTCACCGCCGGGGTTCGGTAGATGATCTTCCAAACCCGCACACCATAAAGGGCATTGGGCACTCCATTGCTGCGCAACCAATCCACATCCCGCTCCACAATGGGTGTAGCGGACACAAGCACCTGCGCCCCTGCTTGAGCTGAGCATAAGATGCACAACACCGGCAAGATGAGGGCGGAAAACAAACGGCCGCCCAACGGCCTGGTTACTGCCCACGACAGGAAATGCTTGGAATGCATGGTCGGAGAAAGGTGCAGGGCAGCACCGCAAATAATAGACCAAGGTAACGGGATCTACGGCCTTTTAACACCAGCCCGGCACTGCATATTCGGGCATGGATCACCCTAGTGGTGGTGTTGCCGGGTGAACCCTTTGCTCGATTGATCGGAAGACCAAGCAGTGGCGGAGCAACCCGGTTCACCGGCATTGGCTGGCACATGGTTCCGGATGCCTCTTGGCATACCGCCATCGGGCTCCGGCCACAAAGCGCGGACAGGCTTCAACAGTCCGCCTCAGCAAGGCCTACAGGGTGAGCACCACTTGCTCTACCAGGCGCACCTTCGGCAAGGTAACGATCAAGGAATAGACGCCTGGCGCGAGATCCTCATCCAGGTCCAGTACTTCGCGCAGCTCACCCCGGGAAAACGGGTCGGATCGGTCCATCACATTCCGCCCTTGGCCATCCACGATCTGGATCCGTGCCATGCCGCTCTTGTTGGCCGCCAGGCCGGTGACCTGCACTTCAATGTCGCCGGACGCGACCGGATTGGGGCTGATGAACAAGTCCGGAGCCGCTGTTCCCGGCGCTGCAATGCCCACCGTGCCGGAGCATTCCACGCCCAACGTCCGGAACCAGTTGGTGATATTGATCCTGCCGAGGCGGCCGCAAAGTGCATGGGAGGCCGTGGTGGAGAGGTCCAACAAGTTCACCAAGCTGCTATTGGCGCTGAGGGAATCGTAGGCGATCTGCGAATTTTCAGGGGGTACCAGCGGGTCGCTGCTGCAATAGCACAACCGCACCGGTGCTTGGGGCACCCAATTGAACACATTGTTCAGTCGCATCTTCACGTTAAGCGGGGCGTTGGGCTGCGTGGCGAGCTGTTGCCGCAAGGCCAAGGGGAACATGTCGGCGGGGACCGGAGGAAGCAAGGGGTAAATGTCCTCGATGTCGTAGGTGCCGTTGTACAGCGGGGGCAGGATCACGTTGTAGGGGCTGACCAGGAAGCTCGAGTAGGAGGCGAACAGGCCCGGGTAGGCAGCATGGTAGCCCATGAGCATGTATAACAGGTCGGCGCCGCCATTGTTGGGCTCTTCCGCGAGCATGATGTCGCGCAAAACCGGGTGGATGGCATACGGCCCGCTGACCCCGCCAGTGGCCGCAACGGTGAATTCATCGGCATACTCTTCCAAGATCATCCGGTTGGTGGCCAATGCCGTGTGTGCACCTGCGGAACTGCCCATGAGGAACAGTTGGCTGTGCAACGGAAGCCCTTGTTGCAGCTGGAACTCCCGGGCCGCCCGGATGGCATCAATGGTGGTGCGGGCATTGGCTGCTGCATTCAGGTAGGGGTGGTGGCCGGGGGAATCGCCCAAGCCGAGCAGGTCGGGCATCACACAGGCCATGCCGTACGCCCCGAACGAATAGCCTTGGATCTCTGAGCCGGTATCTTCATTCCAGGCTGAAGGTGCTGCCGTTTTCAGGTAGGTGGTGCCATGGATGAAGGCGACCAACGGCGCTTCACATTCCAATTGCGGCATGACGAATGCGGCGGAGGCCAAGGCCTGTACGCCTTGCAAGTTGGGGGTCCAATAGGTGAGCTTGTATACCGATACCGCGTATTCCACGCCCGGAATGCCCAGGTTTGTCAACCAGGCCACGCCATGTTGTTCGATCAACTCAGCGGACTCCAGTACGGCGTCATCATCCGCAGCAGCGACAGGCGTGCTCCACCATGCAACGGCAGCCACCGCCACGCCCACGTGGAATAAGTTGCGGAGGACGGCATTTTGGCCGGATGGAATTGCTTTGGCTTGTTCCCGGATCATGGTGAGCAGTTGGTGGCTTCAATGACGATCAAAAGTCAAATCTATAACATCTTGGCTCTCAGGTAAAAATTTTCGACAACATGACGGATTTCTTGTTTGAGGAGAACCCCGAAGAGGGGCCAACAGGGCAATCGTGTCGACGAACCTTGCGCCCGGCCTGCCAAGAACCGGTACCGGCTTTTGCACATGCATGCATAGTCCCGTACTTCTGTACCTGGAGGGCCCGGCAGGAATTGCGGTTTCTCGCACATCGGGACCTTATACTCTTTCCGCCCGGAAACTGGCCGAATGTCCGGATCTTGGAACGGGCACCCAGCTATTGGCCAACCTTCAGGGGCAACTGGATATAAGCTTGGCCGAAACCAGCGTGCCCGGCAAGCGGGACCAGCTCAGATCGATGCTTTTGGGCGCGGTCAGCCGGCCAAGGCCCGCTGTACTTCTTCGCGTTTGCGGCGGCTCATTTCAACTCGTTCGTTGTTGCGCAATACCACGTGCATCCCGTCCAGGTGGGTGATCATGGCGCGGTTCACCAACGCCGATCGGTGAACGCGTAAAAAGCCCAAGGGCAGCAGCATGTCCTCGTAGTCTTTCAGGGTGCGGGCCGAAACGAAGCGCCGGCCGTCATGGACGTGCAGTTCCGTGTAGTTGTCATCGGCGGTGCAGTGGGTGATCTCTGCCGGTGGAATGAAATAGGTACGGTCGCCAGTAGTGAGGGTGAGCTTCAGGGAACGCTCGTCCGGTTGGGCCAGGTTGCTGAGGAACTGCTGCTGCACAGTGCTTCGGTCCGCCAAGGGCTGGCGTTGGCGGAACCGCTGGAGCGCATCTGCGAGCTCGTCGGGCTGCACGGGTTTCAGCAGGTAGTCCAACGCGCTGAAGCGGATGGCCTGTACGGCATAACGCTGAAAGCCCGTGGTGAAGATCACGGCGAAAGGCCAGGTGCCCATGCGTTGCAACAGGTCAAACCCGCTGCCACCGGGCATTTCCACGTCCATGAAGATAAGGTCCACCGGGGTTGTTGCGAGGCTGTTTTCCACCTCCGCGATATTGCCCGCATGCGCAACGACCTCCAGATCGGGAAAGGCTTGGAGCAATTGGCCCAAGTATGCGCGGCTGTCCGCGTCGTCATCCACCAGCATCGCCCGGATCATGCAGGAAAGATAAGCGGGCCAACGAATAGTTACTCCTTCCCCTGGCGCGGAAGCAGCAAGGTGACGCGTGTTCCGGCAGGTGCACCGGCCTCGTCGGCAAGGTCATTGATGTTGACGGAGCGGTCATCGCCCAGCCGGCGGGCCAGCAGCTGCAGCCGTTCACCGGTGAGCTGCATGCCCAGGGATACATGCCCGTTCCGGGACAAGTTGGCTGCGGCCTTGCGCCCCACGCCGTTGTCCGTGATCTCGCACTGCATGCCATCATTCGTTTGGCGGAAACGGACCCGCACGGAACGTTCTCCCTCTTTGGCGGTCAGTCCGTGCCACACGGCGTTTTCCACGAAGGGTTGCACGAGCAGCGCAGGCAGTTCAGCTTCATCGTCGATCAGTTCGCGTTCGGCTTTCACGGAGAAGGAAAGCCCTTGCAAGCGGTGTGATTCGAGCTTCAAGTATTGCCGCAGGAAATCCATTTCCTCCTGGATGCCCACGCGGTCCCGCACGCTGTGCTCCAACACCATGCGCAGCATGCGGGCGAAGCCTTGCAGGTAGGCCAGGGCTTCAGCGGAACGGCCTTCCTGGGTGAGCCGTGCCGCGCTGTTGAGGCCGTTGTGGATGAAGTGCGGGTTCATCTGGCTGCGCAGCAGGCGCATCTCCAGCAGGCCATTGATCTCGCGTATCTCCGCATGGCTTGCCTCCAAGCGGGCATTGAACCCCTCCAGTTCGTCGGCGTGTTTGCGCTTTTGGCGGTAGTTGCGCCGGAAGAGCAAGGCGGCCACCATGGCCAGCAGGGCGAGCAGCGCGATCCCCAGAAGCTGCACTTCCCGGTTGCGCAGCTGTTGCTCCTGGGCTTTGTTTTCTATCCGGAGCAGGGCGTTGTCCTTGTCCTTGCGTTCGCTCTCGAATTCGGTGCGCAGCCTGGCGATCTCGTGCTGGGTGTTCTCGCCCTGCAGGCTGTCCTTCAAGGCGGTGTACCGGTCATAATGCAGCATGGTGGAGGTGGCATTGCCCTGAGCGGCGGCCAAACGGGCCAGTGCCAGCTCATATGCCATCACCAATTCCCTGCTGTTCAGGTTTTCGGCCAGCCCGAGGCCATGCATCAGGTTTTTTTCCGCTTCCGCCAAATTGCCCAAGGCTGTTTCAGCCATGCCGATGTTCTTGAGCACGTATGCCTTGTCTTCCGGGCTGTCGATGGCGATATAATGGGCCAAGGCCGAGTGATAGTGACGCAGTGCCTCACGGGGTGCTGCTTCGGCGAGGAAGTCGCCGATGTTCTCTTCCACGAGACCGCCGCCCCGGTGGTCGTGCTGCAAGGAATAGAGGGCTGAAGCTTCTCGGTAAAGCCCCATCATCCCCGTGGTATCGCCCTGCTCCCGAGCCGTGTTGGCCAGCGAAAGCAGGCAACTTGCCTCATTGCCGCGGCGCCCCAGGGCGCGTTCCATCTCCAGGGATCGGTGCAAGTACTCCTTGGCCAGCCCGAATTCCTTGAGGTTCCGGTAGGTGGAGCCCATGGCGTAGAGCACGGAGGCGGTACTGGCGCTGTCCCCCACGGATTCACCGGCCTGCAAGGCGCTTTGGAAACGGCGCAACGCGCCGGCCGCATCGCCCTGCTTTTGGGCCAGCCAGCCCAAATTGCTCAAGGTAACGGCGGTGTATTCCGGCTTGCCCAGCTTCCGGAATATCTGCAACGCCTTGCCCAAGAGGGTATCGGCCTTTCCGAACTCACCTTGCTCCACGGCCAACCAGCCCAAGTTGTTATAGGCATCGCCCAAGGCCTTGGGCTCGTTGATGCGCCGGGCAATGGCCATGGCCTGTTCCCCGGCCAGCAAAGCGGAATCGGGCGAGGAGCGGATCAGGTTGAAGCAGATGCGGGCCAAGGCATCGGCGCGGGCAGTATCATCGGCGGCGGCGGCCAGCGTTCGGCGCAACCCGGGCACCAAGGAAGCATCCTGTGCTGGTAACGCCGCAGGCAGGAGGCACCCCGTGGCTGCGAGGAGTACGGCGGCAAATTGTTTGCGCTGGAGGTAGGGCATTCCCCGGGTTGGGCGGTCGTGTGAATGTAACCTGCGCCGAGCACGGGCCCGGAAAAAAGAAAGGCCCGGATCCGATCCAGGCCTTATTGTGTTGCTGTCAACCGTTCAGTTCAGTTGGCCTTCCAGCTTGCCGGCCAAGGTGGCTTTGGGAACTGCGCCCACACTGCGGTCCACCACTTCACCATTCTTGAGGAACAGTATGGTTGGAATGCTGCGGATGCCATATTTCGTGGCGACTTGCGGGTTGTTGTCCACGTTCACCTTGCCGATCACGGCCTTGCCCTCATAATCTTTGGCGAGTTCCTCCACCACGGGGCCCACCATGCGGCAGGGGCCGCACCATTCTGCCCAAAAGTCCACCATCACGGGCTTGTCGCTCTTCAGGGCGAGTTCTTCAAAGTTGCTGTCGGTCAGTTCCAATGCCATCTTGGTTCTTGATTGTTAAGCGCCTGTTGCGCGTGTTGATTGCTGTACGTATCGGGAATGCAGGTGCAATTTCCGAAGTTTTCCCGTGCTGGCAAGTAGCTTGCCGAACACTTTTCCACTGCCAATTGGTCAGCTAAGCGCCCAATTTATCCCTGCCAGCGTATCCAACCTGTCAGCCAGTTCGGTGGTGATGTTTACTTGTTTGGTCTTGCTCACGGCTTCCACCTGGAGGTGGTCTTGGTTGTCCACCAAGGAGATGAGCACCTTGCAATTGCCTTTGTGCGCATTGAGGATTGCTGCCAGGTCGTTGTTGAGTTGTTCATCTACCCGGGCAGCATCCAGCTTTACCACCAGTTTGGTGATGTATTTCTCGCGTGCGTTGGCCAGCAGGTCGATGCTGGAGATCTTGAATTCGAGCTGGCCTTCGTCGCGGCCCCAGGTGCGTTCCATGGCGCGCCCCTTCACAAGCAGCAGGATGCCGGCCTCCAGGTAGATCTTGAACTTCATGTAGTCTTCGCTGAAGAGCATGAAGTCGTGCTTGCCGTTGTGGTCTTCCAGGGAAAAACTGCCGAACTGTTTGCCGCTTTTGGCAATGCGGTGCTCGGCCTTGGTGACGATGCCGGCCATGCACAGTTCACGGCCCTGCACGGCCTTCAGGTCGGCGAGTTGGGGCAGCTGGGTGTTGCACAGGTGCTTGATGGCCAAGCGGTGGTCGTCCAAGGGGTGGCCGCTGAGGTAAAAACCGATCACATCCTTTTCATAATGAAGCTGCTCCAAGGCGCTCCATGGCTCGATGGCGGGCAGTGGGGGTTCGGGGATCATGGCGCCGGTGTCGGCATCGCCGAACATGCTCACTTGGGCGCTGTCGGCGCTGTCTTGGCACTGTTGCCCGTACCGGGCCAAGGTTTCCATGAAGGTGGGTTTTCCTTCACCCGGGCTGTGGAAGAAGTGGGCGCGATGGGTGCGCGGCAGGTTGTCCAAGGCACCGGCATAGGTGAGGCTTTCCAGGGCCTTGCGGTTGGCGGCCCGCAGGTTCAAGCGGCGCACCAGGTCGAAGGCATCGGCGAAGGGGCCGGCTTTCTCGCGTTCCTGCACAATGGCTTCCACGGCCGCTTCGCCCACGCCTTTCACGGCACCCAGGCCGAAGCGCACTTGGCCGAGCTTGTTCACGGAGAACTGCATGCGGCTTTCGTTCACGTCCGGGCCCAGCACCGGGATGCCCATGCGGCGGCATTCCTCCATGAAGAAGGTGATCTTGTCGATCTGGCCGCCGGAGTGCGTGAGCACGCTTGCCATGAACTCCGGCGGGTAGTTGGCCTTGAGCCACGCGGTCTGGTAGGCCACGAAGGCGTAGCAGGTGCTGTGCGATTTGTTGAAGGCGTACTGGGCGAAGGCCTCCCAGTCGGTCCAGATCTTTTCGCACACCTTGGCATCGAACCCGCGCTCGCCGGTTCCGGCCAGGAACTTGCCTTTCATTTTATCCAAGGTGGCGCGGTCCTTTTTGCCCATGGCCTTGCGCAGCACGTCGGCATCGCCCTTGGTGAAGCCGGCCAGCTTTTGGCTCAGCAGCATCACCTGCTCTTGGTATACGGTAACGCCGTAGGTTTCCCGGAGCAGTTCCTCCATTTCGGGCAGGTCGTACACAATGGGTTCCAGGCCCTGCTTGCGCTTGATGAAGGTGGGGATGTATTCCAGCGGCCCCGGGCGGTACAGGGCGTTCATGGCGATCAGGTCGGCGAACTGGTCAGGCTTTAGCTCGCGCAGGTACTTCTGCATGCCCGGGCTTTCGAACTGGAAGGTGCCGTTGGTTTCGGCGCGCTGGTACAGTGCCAGGGTTTTGGGGTCGTCCAGCGGGATGCCGTCGATGTCTATGTCTACCCCGTGGTTGGCCTTGACCATGCGCAAGGCATCGCGGATGATGGTGAGGGTTTTCAGGCCCAGGAAGTCCATCTTGATCACCCCGGCATCTTCGATCACCCGCCCGTCGAACTGGGTGAGGAGCAGTTCGGAATCCTTGCTGGTGCACACGGGTATGATGCCGGTGAGGTCCGTGGGCGCGATGATGATGCCGGCGGCATGCACGCCGGTGCCCCGCACGGAACCTTCGAGCTTTTCGGCATCTCGCAGGATGTCTGCGGTGGGCTCTCCGCTTTCCAGGATGGTGCGCAGCTCCTTCACCGCCGCCAGTTCCTCACTGCTCAGGCTCTCCTTGTCCTTCAGGCCGCCCTCGCCTTCCAATGGGGCATGCAGCAGCCGGCCCAAGTGGATCCCGGGCCTTTCGGGCACCAGCTTGGCCAAGCGGTCGGCCTCGGGCAAGGGCAGGTCCATCACGCGGGCCACGTCGCGGATGCTGCTCTTGGCGGCCATGCTGCCGTAGGTGACGATCTGGGCCACCTGGTTCTTGCCGTACTTCTCCACCACGTAGTCGATCACGCGCTGCCGCCCCTCGTCGTCGAAGTCGGTGTCGATATCGGGCATGCTCTTGCGGTCCGGGTTGAGGAAACGCTCGAAGAGCAGGTCGTATTTGATGGGGTCGATGTTGGTGATGCCGATGCAGTAGGCCACGGCGCTGCCGGCTGCACTGCCGCGGCCGGGGCCGATGAGCACGCCCATGTGGCGCCCGGCGTTGATGAAGTCCTGCACGATGAGGAAGTAGCCTGCGAAGCCCATCGTTTTGATGGTGAAGAGCTCGAAGTCCAGCCGCTCCTTGATCTTCGGTTCCAGGCTATCGATGCCGCCATGCCCGCCCATCCACCTTTTAATGGCCCCTTCGTAGGTGAGGTGCCGGAGGTATTCGTTCTGGTCGGTGAAGCCCTCGGGCAGCTGGTAGTTGGGCAGCAGGATGTCCTTCTTGAGCTGGAGAGTATCCACCTTGCCAACGATCAGGCCGGTGTTGTCCAGGGCTTCGGGCAGGTCGTGGAAAGCCTGTGCCATCTGGGCCTTGGTCTTGAAGAAGAACTGGTCGTTGGGGAAGCCGAAGCGCTTGCCCTTGGTGGAGGCGTCCTCATCGGTGGCGATGGGGGTGCTCTGTTTCTCGCCGGTGTTGATGCACAGCAGGATGTCGTGCGCGTTGCTGTCTTCCTGATCGGTGTAGTGGCTGTCGTTGCTGGCGATCAGGGGCACGTTGTACTTGCGGGCCCATTGCACCAGCACGGCGTTCACCTGGTCTTGTTCAGGCAGGCCGTGCCGCTGGACCTCCACGTAGTAGTCTTCGCCGAAGAGGTCCAGCCACCACTTGAATTCCTCCTCGGCCTTGGTCAGGTCGCTTCCCCCCCGGAGGATGGCCTGGGGCACGCTGGCTCCGAGGCAGCAGGTGGTGGCGATAAGGCCTTGGTGGTGTTGTTGGATCAGTTCCTTGTCGATCCGCGGGTATTTGCTGTAGTAGCCGTCCATGAAACCCAGGCTGCAGAGCTTGCTGAGATTGCGGTAGCCCTCGGCGTTTTTGGCCAGCATGAGCTGGTGGAAACGTTTGTCCTTTTCCTCGCGGGTGAACTGCTTGCGGGTGCGGTCCGCCACCACGTAGAATTCGCAGCCCACGATGGGCTTCACCTTCAGGCTGCCGTCGTCGTTCTTGTGCTTGCCGGCCTCGGCCACGAACTTGAAGGCGCCGAACATGTTGCCGTGGTCGGTGATGGCCACGGCCGGTTGGCCGTCAGCGGCGGCTTTTTTGAAGAGGGCGGCAATGTTGCTGGCACCGTCCAGCAACGAATATTGGGTGTGGACGTGGAGGTGGGAGAATTGCATGGCGATAGGGCCACGAAGGTACCCCGACGGGGTAGTGTGGGGAGGGCATCTTTTGCACAGCGGCAGGTTCGATCGTTGGCATGCCCCACTGCACGCTGGGGCGCCACGGACGGCCAAGTTTTCAACAGGAACGAGGTGCACATGGAAGGCCACCGGGTATCGTTGCACGGGACCCGAAGCAGCTGATCAGGCAGTTCCTGAACGAGAAGGCCCGTCTGCCTCAAGTCGATCCCCATTGCGTTCCTGGGTCCTCCCCTCGAAGACCTATGGTGACCACGGTCCTGGCCCTATAAACGCTCCAGCACCACCCGCAGGTACTTCCAGAACTTCTGCAGGCTCTTGATGTTGGCGCGTTCGTCCGGGCTGTGCGGCCCTTTGATGGTGGGGCCGAAGCTCACCATCTCCATCTTCGGGTAGTTGCGCCCGATGATGCCGCACTCCAGCCCGGCGTGGATGGCCAGCACCTTCAGCTTGCTGTTGAAGAGCTCCTGGTAGATGTCCGCCATCAGGTGGATGATGGGTGCGCCGGGGTTCGGCACCCAGCCGGGGTAGCCGCCGGTGAATTCCACCGTGCCGCCGATCAGCTCAAAGGCAGCGCGGATGGTGGCGGCCTGGTCCATTTTCTCGCTTTCCACCGAGCCGCGCGTGAGGCACATCACGGTGTAGGCACCATCGGCCAATTGTACGCGGGCCGTATTGTTGCTGGTCTGCACCAGGCCGGGCACGTCGGGGCTCAAGCGGAAGATGCCGTCCGGGCAGGCTTGCACGGCCAGCAGAAAGCCGCGCTGGTCCTTGGCGGCCATCACCTTGGCGGGCAGGTCGGCCTTGGCCAGTTCCACCTTCAAGCCCGGGTCGGTGGTGCGGTATTCGGCCTTCAGGTCGGCCTCCAGTTTCTTCAGCGCTTCGATGCAGGCTTTTTCGTTGGCGACGGGCAGGGCGATCACGGCCTTGCTTTCGCGGGGAATGGCGTTGCGCAGCCCCCCGCCGTCCACGCTGGCCAAGCGCATGCCATGTTCCTGGGCCACGAGCAGCACGCGGTTCATGACCTTGTTGGCGTTGCCCAAGCCCAGATGGATCTCCGCACCGGAGTGGCCGCCGTTCAAGCCTTTCACGCGGATGGTGTAGCCGTTGTTGCCGGCTGGAGCGGCTTCCGTGGCGTAAGCGCCTTTGGCCGTTACGTCCACGCCGCCGGCGCAGCCGATGGTGAGCTCGTCGTCGTCCTCGGTGTCCAGGTTCAGCAGCACCGGCGCGGTGAGCAGGCCGCCCTTCAGCTCGAAGGCCCCGGTCATGCCAGTTTCCTCATCGATGGTGAACAGCGCTTCGATGGGCGGGTGGGGGATGTCGTTGGCGGCGAGCAGCGTCATGATGCTGGCCACGCCCAAGCCGTTGTCGGCTCCGAGCGTGGTGCCTTCGGCCTTCACCCAGTCTCCGTCCACCTTCATCTTGATGCCGTCGGTATCGAAGTTGAAGTGGGTGTCGGCATTCTTCTGGTGCACCATGTCCAGGTGCGCCTGCAGGGCCACGGCGGGCTTGTTCTCCCGGCCCTTGGTGCCGGGCTTCTTGATGATCACATTTCCTGCGTGGTCCACGTGGGTGGGCAGGCCCAGGCTTTCGCCGAAGGATTTCATGAAGGCCGTTACACGCGCTTCCTTCTTGCTGGCGCGGGGAATGGCGTTCAGGTCGGCGAAATGGTTCCAGATGGCTTTGGGCTCAAGGGCGCGGACGGCTTCGTTGGACATGCTTTGTGCTGTTCAGGTTCATCCCTGCCGGCGGAAATTCGGCAGGGAGCGCAAGGTACGGGCCGTGGACGGGAAGAAGGTGCGAGCGGGGAAGCTCCAGATGGGGGAAACGGTTACTTCTCCGTTAGCCGGTCTTTCACGTATTCCACCTTCGTCTTGCCGTGGGCTTGGGGGCGGCCGTGCTCGTCCATGCTCACCATCACAATGCGGTCGATGGTGATGATGGTCTTGCGGGTCATCTTGTTGCGCACTTCGCAGCGCAGGGTGAGGGAGGAGTTGCCGAACTTCACGGGTTCGATGCCGATCTCGATGATGTCGCCCTGCTTGGCGGAGCTCACGAAATCGATCTCGCTGATCAACTTGGTCACCGTGCGCGGGTTTTCCAGCTGGATGATGGCATAGAGCGCGGCCTCCTCATCGATCCACTCCAGCAGGCGCCCGCCGAAGAGGGTGCCGTTGGCGTTGAGGTCTTCGGGCTTGATCCATTTGCGGGTGTGGAATCGCATGGCGGCGGGTTGGTGCGAAGGTAGGGGGCGTGCCTGGTGTGGCAGACAGAACGCTTATGAAGCCCATGGAGGTTGATGGACAGCGCTATGTGCTGCCCATCACAAAGCCTTGGCCCGGCAGCCCTGCGGTGATCAGATCGCACGGAATGTGCCATGATCTTCGGAACCATCGGAGCGCACCAGTGCTCCTCGGTGCTGGTCCGTGTGCTTCCGCGGATCCAACAACGGCCTTTCACTTCGCCGCCGCCGGGGCTTCTTTCCACGGATCGTACATGTACTCCTCCACGGCCTTTTCCAGATCGGCCGGACGGGGCACGGTGGCCAGGCCTGCGCGGTAGGCCTCTTCAGCTACGGCCACCGCCACGGCTTTGGAAAGTGAACGGATCTGGGCCAAGCGCGGGTAGAGGGACCCGTGGTGGATGTCCTCTTCCTGAACGAGCTGCGCCAAGGTGCGCGCCGAGATCAGGAACATGGCATCGGTGACCACCTTGCTGCCGGCGACGAGCGCGCCCAGGCCGACGCCCGGGAAGACATAGGCGTTGTTGCCCTGGCCCGGCCGGAACTCCTGGCCTTTGTAGGTGACCGGCGGGAACGGGCTGCCGCTGGTGAACACGGCCTTGCCGTCGCTCCATTCATACGCCTGCCGGGCGGTACACTCGGCCCGCGAAGTGGGGTTGCTCAGGGCGAAGATCACCGGGCGCTCGTTCATGGCGCTCATTTTCTGCACCACGGTTTTGTCGAACGCGCCCGCAGAGCCGGTGGCGCCGATGAGCACGTTGGGCCGGATGTTGTCCAAGGCTTGCAGGAAGGACATGCGCTGGAAGCGGTGGGCGTAACGTTCGTTGTGGGGCTTCAGTTGGTCGCGGCCCTCCACGATGAGCCCTTTGCTGTCCAAGAACCAGCAGCGTTTGCGGGCCTCCTCCAAGCTCAAGCCTTCTTGTTGGAAGGCGGACACCATCAGGTCGGCGATGCCCGTGGAAGCCGATCCCGCACCGAGGAACATCACCCGAAGGTCCTTGAAGGCCATGCCCGTGATGCGCGTGGAGGCGAACACGCCCGAGAGGGCCACGGCGGCGGTGCCCTGGATGTCGTCGTTGAAGCAGCGCACGCTGTCGCGGTACTTGTCCAGCAGGGTGTAGGCGTTGAGCGTGGAGAAATCCTCGAACTGGATCAAGGCCTTGGGCCAGCGCTGCTGCACGGCCTGCACGAATTCGTCCACCAAGCTGAAATAGGCATCTCCGGTGATGCGGCGCTCGGGGTAGCCGAGGTAGAACGGGTCGTCCAGCAGCTCCTGGTTGTTGGTGCCCACGTCCAGCGTTACGGGCAGGCATTGGTGCGGCGGAATGCCTGCCGTGGCGGTGTAGAGCGCCAGCTTGCCGATGGGTATGCCCATGCCGTTGGCGCCCAGGTCGCCCAGCCCCAGGATGCGCTGCCCGTCGGTGACCACGATGATGCGCACGTCTTTTCCGGGCCAGTTGGCCAGCACCTCCGCTATGCGCCCTTTGTGCTCGCGGGTGATGTAGAGGCCCTTGGTACGCCGGAAGATCCGCGAGAAATTCAAGCAGGCTTCCCCCACGGTGGGCGTGTAGATCAAGGGCATCGTTTCCTCCAAGTGCCTCTCCACGCTGGCGTAGTAGAGCCGCTCGTCGCGGTCCTGCAGCCCGTTGAGCATGATGTAACGCTCCAGGTCGTTGGCCTTGTGGCGGAGCATGTCCATCACGCGCTCCACCTGCTGCTCGCGCGTGGTGACGGCATGCGGCAGCAATCCCTCCAAGCCCATCGCCTTGCGTTCTTCGCGGGTAAACTCCACGGACCGGTTCAAGGCGGGGTCGCGCAGGATGTCGATGCCTTTTTTCATGGTGGGCAAATGTACCGGGGAGGCAAGGGTGGGAAGCATCCGTCACCGACCGGTTGCCAACAGTTTCCGACCGATAGGCGTGCAAGGATATGCGCTTGGGCCGGGGTGCGTAGTGCAGAGGGCATTGGCGCGGGTACCGCTTGCCCTCGGTCACCGTACAAAGCGTTCACCGCGTCCGATCCTCCAGCCGGGAGGCCCATCACCCGTTGGAAATGCCGGATATTGTTGGTCACGAGCACTCCCATCTCGCGCGAGCGCCCACGCTCGTGCGCATGGCATCCTGGTTCAGGCAGTCAGGACACGGTCCGGTTCACGGCTTTCGTTGCAGGCCGATCTTCCATAGGCCGCGCAGGTCGCCCAGTTGGTAGCCGGTGGCACGGTCTTGAGGATATTTCTCCACGAGCACGGCGCGGGTGCCCTCCGTAATGTCCTCCGCGCCGCCATGGCACTTCAGGCAGGTGGGCATGCCCATGGTGATGGGCTTGTAGTACCAAACGGTCCCATCGGCATCCTTGTGCACATAGGCGGCCTTGTCCGTGGCGAAACGTTCCCACGCGGCGTGGTCCTGAGGCAGTTCGATCTTGTTGCCCGGGTTTCGGTTCCGGTCGCTGAGGCGCTGCACAACCACATCGTACAGGCCGGCCACAGAATCCGTGAGTTGCACTGCCCGGGTGTTGCAAAAGGTCACGGCGTGCTCCGGGCCGCCTGCCTGCATGGCGGAGGATACGTTCTTCATCAGCACCAGTTGGGCCCGGCCTGAAATGGAATCGCCGAGGGCGAGGTAGGCAGCCTGTTCCGTGGCTGTCAGGGGGCTATCGCCGCATGCGGCGAGAAGCAGGGATGCCGTTGCTGCCATCGCAGCGAGATGTGCGGTACGCTTGGAGATCATAGGGCAATGTCGTGCTGTAAAGGGCGGCATTTCTTCTGCAGCCCGGTTCCAAAGCTATTCCTGATAGTATGCACCTACTGGAAGAACTGTCACGATCGGGCATGTGCCAGATGGCTGTCTGGTACCGGGGCATTGCCCGATCCAGGGTTCTGGCGGTTGGGCAGGCTGCTTGGTCACGCAGCGAGGGTGCCTATTGTTGTTCCATCGCGCGCAAGCGCCCACGCTCGTGCGAATGGCATCCTCGTTCAGGCAGCCAGGACACGAGCGTGGACGCTCGCGTCAGACAGTGGGGAATCCGGGCGCGCGTGTGTGTTGACCCATCACTATGGTTGTCTGCCTCCGGGTGTCGATGTTCGTATTAGGCTTGGGCTGTAAACCGTTCCTACTTTTCGGTGGCCCCGGATCCGACGTTTGCGGAAATCAAGGTCCACTACAGGTCATGTCGGCAAAGGAGCATCGCAAGGGAATAAGGTCCAGCACCAAGCAGCGGCATGAGCGCGGCGCGGCGCGGAAACAACGGGACCGGGGAGGTGAACGCGGGGATGAACACCGCTGGCCCCCTCGCCGCAGGCCGGGCACATGGAAGGGGCCTTGGCCATAACTTTGCATCATCATGGCAACGGCAGGCAGCTCTTACTTGACGCGTGCAAAGCGCTCCATTGCGGTGCATGGACGAGGCGCGGAGGCTTTTGCCCTGTTGGAAAAAGCAGCAGAGGCGGGCCATGCCGAAGCCATCTATGCCATTGGCACGTGGTACTTGTCCGGTGATTTCGTGCGGAAGAACTTCCGTCAGGCTATAGCCTATCTGCAACGGGCCTCGGACCTGGGCCATGCGGCGGCTACCTATGATCTGGCGGTTTCCTATGAAAAGGGGAAGGGCGTTGAACGGGATCGTTCCAAGGCCTTCAGCCTGTACATGAAGGCAGCCTTGGCCGGTGATGGCCAGGCCACCTATGAAGTAGGCCGGTGTTTCTGGTGGGGCATCGGCACCGCACGCGACAGGCAAGCGGCGGAAGTGTGGTACAAGGCGTTTCAACGCTTGGGCACCCCTACGCGAATGGCTGCCGCACATAAACCGAAGGCCCGGAAGCACAAGAGTTGATCGGGCCGTTGTCCGGCCCCATGGGCCATGACCCGCGCGGGCACAAGTCATGTTCGTGCGCCACAAGTTATTTTCGACCCGTGCGCTACTACCTACTGCTTCTGACACTTTGCACCGGTGCGCTTTTCGCGCAGCACGATTCGCCGTTCGACACCACCGGCACCGCCGCCCGGCTCCAGTGGTTCACCGATGCCAAGCTGGGCATCTTCATCCACTGGGGCATCTACAGCGTGGATGGAGTAGGGGAGAGCTGGAGCTTCCACAACGGCGCCATCCCCCACGCCGACTATATGAAGCAGATCAAGGGCTTCACCGCGAATCACTATGATCCGGCGGCTTGGGCGGATTTGATCGCGAAGAGCGGCGCGAAGTACGCCGTGATCACCACAAAGCACCACGATGGCGTGGCGCTCTACGACACCAAGCTGGCGCCCGGCCTCAGGAAGCAGCCGCTCTCCGTGGTGGCCGCCGCACCTTGTGGCCGCGATGTGATCGCACCTTTCTTCACCGAGCTGCGCAAGCGCGACATCAAGTGCGGGGCCTACTTCTCGCTGATCGACTGGAGCGATCCCGACTACCCCGGATTCCTGCGCGACAGCTCCCGCTACGCGATCACGGACGATCCCGCGCGTTGGCAGCGCTTCAGCGCCTACAACCAAGGTCAGATCGGGGAGCTCTGCAAGCTGTTCCAGCCCGACCTCTTCTGGTTCGATGGCGATTGGGAGCACAGCGCCGAAGAATGGCAGGCCGCCAAGATCCGCGCGATGATCCTGAAGGACGATCCCTCGGCGATCATCAACGGAAGGCTGCAAGGTTTTGGCGATTACGCCACACCGGAACAGAACATCCCCATCGAAACGCCGCCCGGCCCGTGGGAACTCTGCCTCACCAGCAACGACAACTGGGGCTGGCAACCGCAGGACAGCGTGTACAAATCCGCGCACGACCTGATCCACATCTTCGCCGACGTGATCGGCCATGGCGGCAACCTGCTGCTGGACATCGGCCCCAAGGAGGACGGCACCCTTCCCCCGGGACAATTGAAGCTGCTGGAGGAGGTCGGCCAGTGGACCGGCACGCACGCCGAAGCGATCTACGGCACGGTGGCCGGGCTTCCGAACGGCCATTTCTACGGGCCCACCACGCTGAGCAAGGACAGCACCACGCTCTACCTTTTCCTGCCCGGCGGCACCGGCGGCAGCGCGCTGATCAAGGGTTTGGACAACAAGATCCTCTCGGCGGAAGTGGTAGGCAAGCCGATCACGCTGAAGCACCGCGTGGTAGGCAAGATCAGCTGGAGCAAGGTGCCAGGCTTGGTCTTCATCGATGTGCCAAAGGAGTCCGCCGACCCGTGGATGACCGTGCTGAAATTGAAGCTGGACGGCCCAGTGAAGTTGTACCGCGGCCAAGGAGGATTTAATTGACCCCCGATGCGCATACCGATCATCGCCTACGCCTTGTGCTTTTCTGCGGCAACCATCGCCCAACCGGCCTTGGTACCTTGGCCCAAGTCGATGGAAGAGCACGAGGGCGTGTTCGCCATCCAGCTGGCCGGCCTGTTGGAAGGAACCGGTGCCGATGGCTGGGGCACCATGCTGCGGGCCGATCTTGTGGCCATGGGCGGCTTGGCACACAACCAGGACGAGATCTTGCGCAGCATCCGCTTCCAACGCGATGACAAACTGGACAAGGAAGCATACGTGTTCACGGTGGAACCGGACCAGGTGACGATCGCCGCCAGCACGCGCGAAGGTGCCTTGCATGCCACGCAAACACTGCGGCAACTGGCCCGCAAGGAGAACACCGGTACCTGGGCATGGCCCTGCATCCGCGTGGAAGATGCGCCGGCGTATGCCTGGCGCGGCACCATGCTCGACGTAAGCCGCCATTTCTATACCGTGGATTTTCTCAAGCGTTACCTCGATGAACTGGCCCGGCTCAAGCTCAACATCTTCCACTGGCACCTCACCGACGACCAAGGCTGGCGGGTGGAGGTGAAGAAGTATCCCAAGCTCACCGAAGTGGGCGCCTGGCGCACCGAAACTGACGGCACGCGCTATGGCGGCTTCTATACCCAGGAGCAGGTGAAGGAGGTGGTGGCCTATGCAGCAGCACGCGGCATCACCGTGGTGCCGGAGGTGGAATTCCCCGGCCACTGCTCGGCCGCGCTTGCGGCCTATCCCGAGCTGGGCTGCCGCCAGGATACCCTTGCCGTGCCCACCACCTGGGGCGTGTTCCATGATGTGTACTGCATGGGTTGGGACAGCACCTGGACCTTCTTCCAGGATGTGCTGGACGAACTGCTCCCGCTTTTCCCAGCGCCTTGGTTCCATGCGGGGGGCGATGAAGTACCCAAGGACCGCTGGGAGCGCTGCAACGCTTGCCAGGAGCGCATGCACAAGGAGGGCCTGGACAATGAGCAGGAATTGCAGGCTTGGGCCATGAAACGCCTGCAGAACTATCTGGCGCGCAAAGGCAAGCGCATGGTAGGCTGGGATGAGATCTTGGAGGGCGGGCTGGACAAGGCCGCCGTGGTGGAGGTGTGGCGCGGTGATGAGCAGGCGCGTAAAGCCCGGGCGAACGGCAATGAGATGGTGCGCACGATCTACTTCGATGCCTCCCCGGCAAACCTCACCATGGATGCCGTGAAGGCGTTCGATCCACGGGTAGATGGTGCGGTAAATGGCATACTGGGCGCGGAGTGCCCCGTGTGGAGCGAGCGCATTGATGCACGAAGCATCGGGTACTACGTGTTCCCGCGCATCCAGCTCTTTGCCGAGCGGATGTGGACGGGTGCCCTGAACAGCGGCATTGACCGGCGGATTGCACCGCAGCTCACCCGCCTGGAAGGTGATGGTTGGATCACCGCCCAGGCGGACAAGGACCTGTTCCTCTCCAAGGTGCGCTACCAACCGGCCACCCGTTCCTGGCAAGCCACCACCCGGTGCGGCAGGGCCGACATGGACGTGGCCTGGGCCATGGGCCGGGATTCGGGCACTTTCAACGACACCCTGGTGCTGCATGCACCCGGCACCGTAGCACTAACGCCGCGCTGGCGGGGCAGGCCCGTTGAAGATGCCACCGCCATCACCATCGTGCCGAACCTGGCATTGGGCGCCAAGCAGCGCGTGCTGCCGCCTGCCGACAGGCGCTACGGAAGCGATCCCCTGCACGGCATGACCGACGGACTGTTGGGCACCGGGAGCTACGGTGATGATCTCTGGCAGGGATGGTGGGGCATGGACCCGTCCATCACCATCGACCTGGACAGCGTGCGTACCGTGAGCGAGATCAGCATCCGCTGCCTTCAGCAAGCCGGCGTGTGGATCGTGCTGCCCAAGTCCGTCAGCTTTGAAACATCTCGGGATGGCAAGCAGTGGACATCAATTTCCATGGACGTCCATCACGTGCCCGTGGAAACGCCCGGGCCGTTGGTGCATGCATTCGCTGCGCAACCAGCAACGGCCCTGCAGGCACGTTACGTGCGCGTACAACTGCGCAACAGCGGCAAGCTCCCGGCGTGGCACATGGGCGCGGGCGCGGATTCATGGATCTTCGCGGACGAGGTGGTGGTGCGGTAAAATGCGGTTCACCACAGAGGCACAGAGAACACAGAGCTGGCCGAATGCGACTGTAGTGGCAGGGTTGTCTGCATAACATCACCAGACAGGCCACGGAGCGGGCTTAATCCGCCTTCTCCGGTTTCCCGGATAGTTTGGGACGAAGTCGTGGAAACCCGCGCCGCATTTGGAAAGTTGGGCGGCTGTGGAACTTGATTTCCAGGAAGGCAACAGGTTGGTCCCCGCAGCAGTGGAGGAGAGCCGTGCAGGAAGACTGCAATCCGGTGCTTCTGCTTACAGCGCGATCCACACCAAGTCATGTCCCAGGCAAAAACGGAACAGGCACCCACCCGTGCAGAAAGGCTGCACACATCTGGTCCTGCTTTGCACCGCAACGCACCTCACCACGCAATGAACATGCAACAACCATGGGTCGGAAGGGAGCTGACCAGTGCAGAAAGACTGCACAGCCACCTCGGAAACTTGCAGCCGGAACAAGACATGAGCACCACGCAAACCCATAACGCCACCTACAACGAGATGCTCCAGCACCCGAAATGGAAGGCCAAGCGGGCACAGGTGCTGGCTCGTGATGCCCACCAATGCCGCAACTGCGGTACCCGGGAGAACCTGCAGGTGCATCACCGCCAATACCACCGGCACAAGGCCACCGGGCACAAGCTGGCACCATGGTGCTATCCCGACCGGTACCTGATCACGCTTTGCGATGCATGTCACCACCAAGGCCACCAACAATTCACCGTTCCCTGCCACTTGATCTGAACCCGACCCTAAAACCCTTTTGCCATGAACCGCTTCATCCAACTGATCAGCCGCAAGCCCCGCACCGCTCCTGCTGCTGCCTCGCCGGTGAGCATCCCCATCAACCGGGAGATGTTCATCGACACCGAGGTCCCCATGCCTGCGGCTGCTCCGGCATCGCCCGCTCCCGCCAAGCAACCGGGTGCTTACGTGTCGTGGGTGAAGGAACTGGCCAACCGCGACCGCTTCCAGGAGGGTTACCGCGCGGGCTACGACTTCCGAGACCCGGAAACGGGGCGCAAGCTGGTGGAGCGCATCAAGGCGGAGATCCGCTTGGCCTTAAGTGAGGAGTGTGACAAGCTGGAAGGCATGATCGCCAACTTGGACCGAGGGCTGCGCCGCCTCGGCGATGAGCCCGATTTCAGCGCCACCATCCGTGATTACCAAACCCAGCGCGAAGACCTGGAACGGTACCGCCTCACCTTGGAAGGGCAAAAGCTCCTGGTAGTGGGCAATGACGGCTTTGCCGAACTGCCTGTCGCTTCCTTCCATGCCGGCTTCAAGCAAGGCTACGAGAAGTACCTCCAAGAGATCCTGTTCCTCAACCAATACACCCGCTGACCATGTTCAACTTCTTCTGCCTGCTTACCGGGGACCGCGCCCAGACCGTGGACCAATTCGGGTCGAACTCCCGCAAGAAGATCGCCCTGATGGCCATGAGCCTGCTTCTTGTAGCGCTGCTCTGGGCCGCGATGGGTGCGCTCATCGGGGCAAGGGTGCTTCAGCTCAGCGCCCTTGGTACCGTGCTGTTGGCGGTGATCTGCGCCACCGTGGTCTTTGTTGTTGACCGCTCCATCATCCTGATGCCCCACGGGTCTTGGTGGGTCGGCGCCTTGCGCGTGTTCCTTGCAGTGATCGTCGCCCTGATCGGCGGCACCGCACTGGACCTGGTGCTGTTGGACGGCGAAGTACGGCAGGAACTCGTGCACATGCACGAGGAACAGCGGGTGGATATGAAGCGCGCCATCGACCTGAAGTTTGCCACCGCGATGCAGGAGGCGGAACACCTAGTAGCCCAGGCCCAGGCCGCATACGACCAGGCGGAGACGGACTTCAAGCTGGAAATGAACGGTGCGCCGCAAGGCACAGGATACCGGGGCATGGGCAAGGTGGCTGCGGAGAAAAAGATGCTCTGGGCCGCCCGCCAGCAGGACCTGCACGATGAGGAAGCAGCGATGGCCCGGTTGCGGGGCAAGCGCGATGCGGAAATACAGGAGATGAAGGGCAAGCAGGAAAAGGCAACGCTGCTGCCCGCCCTGTTCGAGCGTATCCATGCCCTGCACCGCTATGTGCGGAGGGACAACGCCGTGTTCTGCGGTTGGCTGTTGTTCACCCTGCTCATCATCTTCATAGAGCTGTTGCCCACCCTGGCCAAGTTCCTTGGCAAGGAAACGGCTTATGAAAGGAGCCAGCGCCTCGTGGAGGAGCTGCACCAGCGCCACTTGGATCACCGGGCCGGCATGCGGCAGGAAGAAGTGGACGCACGCACCACGCTGCGTGCCGTGCAACAGAAATATGCCCTAATGCGCCGGAGCGCATAAGTTGCCACTGTTTATTTTCACCGCACGACATACGCCATGCCCATCAACAAAAACGCCTGGATCCGCTACCAAGCCTTGGACCGTTGCTTCAGCAACCGGGTCAAGAGGTACTACATCGGAGATCTTGTAGCGGCATGCTCGGCGGCCATGGTGGAACACGGTTCCGGCAAAGCGTCAATCTCTCGTCGCCAGGTGTTGGAGGATATCAAGTTCATGGAAAGTGAGCAAGGCTGGGCCATCCCCTTGGAGCGCATCAAGGACAGCACCCAAGTGTATTTCCGCTACCGCCAGCGGAACTTCACCATCGCCAACCGACCGCTGAACAAAGAGGAAAGCAAGCAGCTCGAGCAGGTGTTGAAGTTCCTTTCCCGTTTCCACGGGTTGCCGCAATTCAACTGGCTGGTAGAGGCAGCCGCCAGGCTGCAAGGCGACATGGGTCTGAAGGCCGGAACCGCACAGGCCATGGCTTTTCAGGAGAACCGGGAACTGGAGGGCGCCGTACACATCGCCCCCATGCTCGATGCCATCATGGCCCGGAAGGTGCTGCGCGTCACATACCGCAGTTTCAGGCAGGAGCAGGGAGAAAGCTTTCTGTTCCATCCTCACTTGCTCAAGCAATACAACAACCGCTGGTTCCTGCTGGGGTGCCGGGAAGGCCGGGAAGAGGTCACCAACCTGGCCTTGGACCGCGTCATCCAGTTGGAGGAGGCACCGGATACGCCCTACCGCGCATCGGATACGGACTGGGACGAGCACTTCGATGATGTGGTGGGCGTTACTGTGCCGGACAGCCGCGTGGAACGCGTACGGATACGGGTAGGTGCAAGCACTTGGCCCTACGTCCGCACGAAACCCCTGCACCATTCGCAGCGGGTCAAGGGAAACGACGATGCCGCCGTTGAGATCGAGGTACGGTTGAAGGTGAACCATGAGCTGATCGCCAGGCTGCTGGAACATGGCCCCGGCGTGGAGGTGCTGGAGCCGGAAAGTCTGCGCGAGAAAATGAAGGAGCACATTCAACAAATGGCCTCGCACTACGGGCTTGTTGAAGCTGTGACCCAACCTTCCGCCAAGCCATGACACCTCAAACTGCCGAACCGACCGAGAACCCCGTTGCCGGCCCCCTCCCCGCAGCGGGCACCATGGGTTGCATGGCACTTTACGCGCTCCGGTCCGGTGTGCTCCCACGCATGCCCCGGCTCATGGACTTCACCGCCAAGGTGCATGGCGCCTTGTGCGCCCTTTCCGACACCGGCAAGGGGTCTGCCGTTGCCTTCAGCGGACGCAGCCCGTCAGGAGCCCCCTTGCGCCGCCATGAACATGCCTACCTGTTCTGCGATGCCGCAGGCCACGATGACGCCATCACGCATCTTTATATATGGGCCGGTGAAGATTTCGACGCACAAGCCCTCTTCGCCCTCACCAAGCTGAACAAGGTGTGGGGCCACGGCGGGCCGGATGTGTACCTGCGCTTGGAGGGCATCGGGCAGGCCGAAGTGCTTGCCCCGGCCGCACTGCTCGGACCAGCACGGGAATGGACCGCTTACACGCCGTTCATTTCCTCGCGCCATGCCAAAACCTACCGCGACGGCCGGGCCAAGCACGACCCCGCCAACGGCCTGCTGATCGGCTCGGCCCCGCACGAACTGGCCCGTCTGTTGGCCCTGGATAAACGCTTTGCCGGTGCGGCCATCCGCGCGGTGCAGGACGACCACCCTTTCTGCTACGGCACCAGCCGCCACGCCCCGGGCGCTTTCCGGACTGCCCGCACCGACCGCGGCGGTACCAAGGGCGAAAGCCATGGCTGGGCATTCACCATCCGCTTCCCCCAACCCGTGGCCGGCCCCATTGCCCTGGGTTACGGCGCGCACTTCGGGCTGGGGATGTTCAGGGCGGTGGAACCCAAGGAGGTTAACGGGGCAACCTCTTCCTCGTCCAACCACATTCCAAGAAGATCATGAGCGGACAACAGAGCTACATTATCGGTGACCTCAGCGGTCTGCAGGACCATCTGTTCGACATTCCCTCCAAAGGTGCAGCCCGCAGGTTGCGCGCCCGTTCCTTTCGCATCACCCTCACCGCCGAAGCGGCTGCATTGCGCGTACTGCACTCGCTGGAATGGGGCCGCGAACAGATGGTGTTGTCCGCAGCCGGGAAATTCATCCTACGCGGACCAGCGTTGGATGAAGCTCAACGCCAAAGCCTTGAGCAGCTTGCCATTGCACTACAGCGGGGGCAATTCATGGCCACCAATGGCACTTTGCGGTTCAGCCTGGTGGTGTTGGACCGGGAGACGGATGTTAGGCCGGCCGATGTGTACGACCAACTGCAGCGTGCCTTGCAACAAGAGAAGATGCGGCCCGCAAACCGGTTCTTGGTCGGGCCAACCGGTTGGAGGTCGGGATCAATGCCCGCATTGGAGCCAGCATGCGCGGTGTGCCAACGCCGTCCGGGAACAATAGCGGATGCGGCCAAGCAATTGGTCTGTGCCCCTTGTGCCGAGGAACTTCGTATCGGGAGTGAGCTGCCACATGCGGCCTGGGCGTTGTTGATCGACGGCGCAGAAATGGAAGAAGGCCTGGCCGGCTACCGACTGGCCTTCTCCCACGAACCATCACCAGTAACCAAGGCAGACCATGCCTATACACTGGACAATCGCAACGGGACCGGTGCCCTTGCATGGGCCCGTCATGTACCCATGGATGCACAAGGCCGCCCGTTGGATTTCGAGGCACTGGCCGCCAAGGCGGCAGGCATGCCCGCCTTGGGCATATTGAAAGCCGACGGGGACAGCATGGGCGCCCATATGAACCAATTGTTGCAGCAGAGCGGATGGGAAGGCATACGCACGCTCAGCAAGCAGTTGGCCGACCAATTCAGCACCGGGCTGGATACGTTGTTGAACCAGCCTGCATGGAAGGATATTTATGTGGTGTTTGCCGGTGGTGACGACATGCTTCTGGTAGGGCCATGGGACCGGATCCTGCGTTTTGCAGGCGTGTTCCGCAATGCTTTCCATGAGCGTTTCGGGGCTGTGGGCCTCACGCTCAGCGCCGGTGTGGCCGTGGTGAAGCCAAGGCACCCCATTGCGGCTGCCGTAGCCTTGGCCGATGAAGCCCTTGACCGCGCCAAAACCGAGGCGGCCATCGGTGCCATCTTGCCCAAGGACCAGATCGCGGCGTTCGGCCAGGTGTGGAAATGGAAGGATCATAACGCCGTGCTGGACCATGCTGAACGCCTGGCCCGCTGGGTAAGCGCCGGCACCATGCCGCGCGGTTGGCTGCACCGCTTCAATGGCCTGATGCAGGACCACCTGGCCGACACAGGAGGCCTGGCCACGGCCCACATGGCCTACCACATCGGCCGCAACCTGCCCAAGGCCAACGCACCAGGAGAAGACGGAGAAATGCGCCGCTGGGCCGAAAGCCTGCTCAGCGACCTGAAGACCATGCACGACCCGCTTACGCGCTGCGCGCCGGCCATCCTCCAACACGCCATTACCGCCACACGCCCAGCCACCTCACAAAATCCATGACCCAACCATGAAATACAGACCCACGGGAGGCCAACAACAGTACGGAGGGTACAACCGCCCCGAACAACGGAACACCGGTTGCCGCCCGCCACAAGGGAAAGCCATGGGTGAGCTTTGGCCCGGCTACTTGAAGGATGGCTACTTCACCCAGGAGGGCAACACCCGCCGGGAATTGCTGGACCGTGAAAAATTCCACCCTGTGCTGGAAGACCTGTCGAGCAACGGCCTGACCAATCACCAGCTCCGCCGCTTCTTCCAACACTGCCGGGCCATAGAAACACGCCTACGCTCAGGCAAGGCCACATGGGGACAGCTGGCCCCCGATTTCCTGAAGATCGATGCGGTGGCCGCCGATGCTGCGGGAAAAATGCCCCCGAAGATCCCCGGGCTGTTCCACGACTTCATCGAGCGCAACGTGCGCATCGTACGCAATGAAAAGGACTTCACTGAAGGCTTCATGCGCCACTTCGAAGCCCTGGTCGGCTTTGCATCCCTCTACCTCAAAGACAAAAAGAACTGAACATGAAAAAGATCGCCCACCACATGATCCACGGCACCATCGAATGCCTCAGCGGCCTGCGCATCGGCGGCAGCGACGACCTGTTGCAGACCGGCGGCACCGACCTCACTTGCATCAAGCACCCGGTAACCCTGGAGCCGTACATCCCGGGGACCTCGCTCAAGGGTCGCCTACGCTCCGAAATGGAACAACGCGGAGGCCGGTACAGCGGAAGGGACAACAACGAACCCTGTGGCTGCGGCAATTGCATCATCTGCCGTGTTTTCGGCCCCCACAAGGCCATGCGCCACGAACTGGGCCCCACCCGCGTGATCCTGCGCGATGCCAACCTGCTGGACGGTGGCGACCTGGAGGTGAAGAACGAGAACATCATCGACCGGAAAACGGGCCAGGCCCAGCACCCGCGCAAGGTGGAGCGTGTGGCCTCCGGTGCCAGCTTCTCCTTCCGCATGGGCCTTCAGGTATGGGACATTGATGATGGCGCGGAGTTCAAGGACGACAAGGGCAACACCCACAGGGGCGGAGAAGCCCTGGTGGAATTCGTGCGCACCGCGTTGCGGCGGATGGAGCGCACCGGGATCGGCGCCGGGATCAGCAAGGGCTATGGGGAGATCACGTTCAAGGACCTGGTGATCGACCGCGACGGAGGCAACGGCCCTGAAGCATTCAAGCTCTGATGCGCATGGAGGCGGTCCGCTACATCATCACCCCCCGATCCGCTTGGTGTACGCCTTGGCAGGCCGATACGATCGGTGGGCAGCTCTATGCGCTTTGCGCCCGGCTCCACGGTGCGGACCTGCTGCGCGAAGCCTTGCTGGAGCCCGCACTGCGCGGAGAACCCGCCTTTGTGCTGAGTGACGGCCTGCCGGGCGACCTGCTGCCCGTACCGGCCGTGGTGCGCTCCCAGGCCCGACCCATGGAGCAGCGCCGCCAGATCCGCGCAGCGCGATGGACCACGCACAATGGCTTGCACCAACTGATGGCGGGTGAGCTGCCCGGAGAGGATGCGCTGTTTTCAAATGCCCAGGTATTCCATGAGGTGTTGCGCGTGCGCAACACCTTGGACCGTACCACCCAGGGCACGCCCGACCAAGGGGGCCTGTGGAACACCACGGAAACGTGGCTGGCCGGCGGTTTCACCACCCTCACGGTGCATGCCAGGGTGCAGCCTGCCGCGCGCACCCTGCTCGATGGTCTGGTCCATGAACTGGCCCGCGTAGGCTACGGCGCCGATGCCAGCGCGGGCTATGGCCAGTTCGACCTCGCCGTGGAAGATGCACAACCAGCGACGCATGACGCTTTCGACGGCTGCATGGCCCTGGGCACCTTCCAACCTGCCCCGCATGACCCCACCCAAGGATTTTGGGAAGGCTTCATCAAATACGGGAAGTTGGGTATGGACGTGGGGCAAGGGCAGGTGTTCAAACGGCCGCAATGGATGCTGAGGCCCGGTGCCTGCTTTGCCGGGGGTGGCCAAGGTGCCATGCTCGGCCGCGCCATCCCCACCAGTGATCTTCTTCCTTCAAAGACTGCCGCCGCACTCGCCGAGCGGGACATCCGCCCGCTCCAACCCGCATTCACCATTTCAATGCCCATACCATGGCACAACCCGTCCTATTGATCATCACCGTTGGCGGCACTGCTGAACCTGTAGCCTTCAGCATCGGCCATTGGAAACCGGACCACACCTGGTTCCTTGCTTCCAAGGAAACCGCGCCATTAGTGGAAAGCAAAGTGCTGCCCATGTTGGCCCCCTCGTTGCGCAAACGGGTACAGCAAGCCCATATCACCCTGGAAATGGGCAATGCCCAAGATATCCAGGACTTGGTGGACCAGATACTGGTGCAAAGCGATGCCATTGCCCGGTGGAAACGCGAACATCCCCAAGGCCGCGTGGTGGTGGACATTACCGGCGGGTACAAGCCCATGAGCGCCGCCGCACTCCTCTGTGCCTCCGGCTGGGGCGCTTCCATCAGCTACGTGGGCGGAGACCTGCGCAGCAAGGACGGATTGGGCGTAGTGGCCACCGGGCAGGAACAGATGCATATCGCTGAGCAGCATCCGTGGGATGTGCTGCAGCGGGTGGCCCTGCAGCAAGCCTTGACCTTCCTGCGAAAGAATGAGTTCGGTGCCGCCGTGGACCTGCTGCGCGACACACAGCTCAAAGTACACCGCAGGGAACTGAAAGACCAGCTGGAAGCAATGATCACCGTGGTCGCCGCATTGGACTGCTGGGACCGCTTCGACATTGCAGGAGCCTTGCGCGAATCCCGCTTCGCCCTTAACAAGGGAAAGGAGCTGGCCCTTTTGATCGGGCAAGCAGAAGCCGAAAAGGCAGTGGCGGGCCTCCAAGCGTTGGTGCCCCACTGGGAGGCCATTGAGCAAGGGCGTGGTGAACAGCCCTTGGAATTGGAACCCACCCGTGCGCTGCTGGCCGACCTGCTGGCCAATGCCAAGCGCCGCATGCACGCAGGCCGCTGGGATGATGCCGTGGCCCGCATGTACCGCACCGTGGAGGCGGCCGCACAATGGCACTTGCACGAATTGGGCATTTGGAAAAAAGGCAAATACAGCGTGGAGAAAGTGCCCAAGGAGGTCAGGCTCAGAATGCCCGAAGTATTCAAGGACGACCGCAAGGAATTCAAGCTCGGGGTATCTGCAGCATGGACCTTGATCGGCCACATGGCCCCGGAACGCGCCAAGGCGTTCAAGGAATCAGGGCTGGGCGGGGAAAGATCCAATTTATTGAAAGCCCGCAACAACAGCATCCTGGCCCATGGAACCCGGCCTATGGAGGAAAAGGATGCCAATGCTTTGTTGGAGGCCATTGAAATATTGCTGGGGGAAAAAGAACCACTACCGCGCTCGCCTTTCCAAGCGGCGTGAGTTGAAGTTATATTGGGCTATCCCTCAGCACCATAGGCAGCATTGCCAAGCTCATCTGCTGGGATCCTTTTCCATTTTGCGACGTACTCTGCCCAGCGCTCGCTACCTTGCGCTACAGCCCGCACCCAGCAATGCCCAGCGAAGATGCAGGCTCCGCGTCAGCAATGGCGTGGCCTCATTGAAACTTCTCCAATCTTACTTTGGACTTACGACATTCAATGGGCTCCACGTCAGCAATGGCGTGGCCTCATTGAAACTTGAGTTCATCAGGCATTTCCCAGGTACCTTCAGGCGGCTCCACGTCAGCAATGGCGTGGCCTCATTGAAACAAGGTTTACTCTTGAAGGAAGTTCCGTTAAGCGCGCGGCTCCGCGTCAGCAATGGCGTGGCCTCATTGAAACGCTGTGCAGCAAATTGAACTTCTGCCATTTGTGTTGGGGCTCCGCGTCAGCAATGGCGTGGCCTCATTGAAACCGCCAGCACCGAGGGGTCTCCGCCCAAGGTCCGCCCGGCTCCGCGTCAGCAATGGCGTGGCCTCATTGAAACCCAGCCCCTGGAAGGCCTTGAGCGTCGACGTGTAGTCGTAGGCTCCGCGTCAGCAATGGCGTGGCCTCATTGAAACGTTGTTCACCGTTCCGATCTCGAGGCGATTTGCAATCGGCTCCGCGTCAGCAATGGCGTGGCCTCATTGAAACCAGCTCCTTCTCGACAAATCCAAATAGCCTGAGTGGCATGGCTCCGCGTCAGCAATGGCGTGGCCTCATTGAAACTCCAACTGGCGCTGGGCCTGCAACTGAAACCACAGGACGGCTCCGCGTCAGCAATGGCGTGGCCTCATTGAAACCGAGGATGCAGGAGTCGGTATTGTCCCGCATGTCCACAAGGCTCCGCGTCAGCAATGGCGTGGCCTCATTGAAACAGCTCTATCCCAATGAACACCGCCATCTCCCCGTTCGGGCTCCGCGTCAGCAATGGCGTGGCCTCATTGAAACACAGCCAAGAAGTACGTGCGCGTGGGCGTGGACTACGGCTCCGCGTCAGCAATGGCGTGGCCTCATTGAAACACCTTCCAGGAGGTGATCTCATACACACCCTCGCGCGGCTCCACGTCAGCAATGGCGTGGCCTCATTGAAACGGCATGAATCCCTCCATGGGGGTGATCTCGGCGCTCATGGGGCTCCACGTCAGCAATGGCGTGGCCTCATTGAAACGCTCATAGCACCTTGGTGTTGAGTTTCCTTGAACCGCGGCTCCGCGTCAGCAATGGCGTGGCCTCATTGAAACAGCTTATCGCTCAGGAACTTCGCACGGCCTTCAGGCGGGCTCCGCGTCAGCAATGGCGTGGCCTCATTGAAACCTTCAACTTCTCCGAGAGGAACTTTGCCTGTCCTTCGGGCTCCGCGTCAGCAATGGCGTGGCCTCATTGAAACTCGTACAGCCCATCGCGCTTCCCGTCCTTGTAGGTGCGGCTCCGCGTCAGCAATGGCGCGGCCTCATTGAAGCGTGCTTGATCGCTCCCACAGCTGAGGCCAACACGCAAGCCCCCGAGCATGATGCGGGCGGCAACTCGTGGATCTTCGCGGACGAGGTGGTGGTGCGCTAAAATGCGGTTCACCACAGGGGCACAGAGAACACGGAGGAATACATATCGGTGCTGAAAATATTCCCTGTGTCTTCTGTGTCTCTGTGGTGATGATCGAGAACAAGTTGGAGACCATGCGCAGAATCGGAAACATTCTCTGTGTCCTCTGTGCCTCTGTGGTGAATGGTCCTACCGCTGGAACATGGTGAAGCCCGATGTATTCGAATTGAAACCTCGCATTCTCTGTGTCCTCTGTGCCGTAGCCTGTCCCGACGAAGGAGGGATGGTGAATGAACTACCTCACCACCACCTCATCGCAGAACAACCAGCATTCCCCCTTGCTTCCGTGGAAGGCCGGCAGCGGTCCCAGGTTCTTCGCGGTGACGCGCACGTAGCGGGCGGAGCGGACATGTCCCTGCACAGTGAATTCCCGGATGTTCGGCGGGCCTTGCTGCTTCTTCAACAAGACGTCCTGTTTCCCCAGCGCAACCCAGCGCTTCCCATCCATTGAAGTTTCCGCTTGCATGGATGAAGGCAAAAAGATCCAACTCGCCTGGTCCTCCAAGAAGCCCATGGCCACGGAGGAAACGTGTTGTGCCTTGCCCAGGTCGATCACGGCCTGCATGTCCTGGCCGCTCCAGCCTTGCCAAGCGAACTGGTAGTTGGTGCTCGCGCGGAAGCCGTCGATCAAGGCATCGGGTGAACCGCCGGTGTACTTCGGGGCGGGCGGCGTGGTGAAGGTGATCTTCTTTCCCACGGCCAGGTCGTTCACCACGCCGTTGCGCAGGTAGCTGCCGAATTGCTCCCGGAATTCATCCGGCGTGAGGCGCGTTTCGTGCAGGAGGATGTTGCCGTGGCGCTTGGCGCGCACCGTGAACGTGTCCAGCAGCGCGATGTAGTAGTGCTTGGCTTGCCAATGGCTGATGGCGTCCTTCTCAAAAAGCCCGTTCGGCGTGCCCGGCAAGGCGCGGGCGATCTCCAGCTCCGCGTACATCAGCGGGAGTTGCGCAGCCTCCACCCGCCACTGGTACACCGGGTCTTCGTCCATGGCCGCTGCCTCGGCGCTGGTGAGCAAGGTCTTGTAGCGCGCCAGGTTGGCCGGGCTGAGGTAACCGGCCTTGTGCGCCTGCGGATGCTCGTAAAGCATGAGCGGCAGTCCGCTCTTGTCCAACTCGTGCTCCATCAGCCGCGTGTACTCGTCGATGTACGGGCCAGCGGCCGGACCGTAGAAGCTGTTCATGAATGCCGTGCGCAGTGAGTCCACTTTCAGGTCGGGGTTCCAGAGCAGGTCCGCCAGCAGCGTGGCGCGGAACTCCGGCATCTCACCGCCGCTGTTCGAGAGACCTTGCTCAAAGACCATCGGCACGCCGGCGTCTCGGAACAGCTGGATATTGGGCTGTAGCACCTTCCAGTTCGGGAAAGGCGCCAGCAGGTGCCAGAAGTTGATCACATAGTCCCACACGATGATGTTGTGTGTGAGCTTCGACCACGCGTACAAATCGGCGGTGAACGAGCCGGGTCCTTCACGCGAAGCAATAGGCCTGCTGCGGTCCTCCTCGATGCTGCACAGCATGATGTTCACGTTGGGCCGGGGCTTGGTGAGCTTTGGTGCCGTGCGGCTGTACTGATAGGCCAGCGTGCTGATCTGTTTGTCCGGGAAGCTGTCCGCCACCTGGTTCACGAAGCGGAGGATGCTGCCGCTGTGCGAATCTTCGAGGCTGTCGGTGCGGCTGCACAGCGCGCATTGGCAATAGTTGAAGTTGTCGAGTTGGCTTATGCTCCAGTACGTGGCATCGGGCTTGCGTGCCATCATGGCGCGCAGGCTGTCCACGGTGATGCGCAGCACCTCCTGGTTGCTGAAGCA
>JADZAC010000048.1 GCA_020852835.1 Flavobacteriales bacterium | reverse complement strand
TGCCACCGAATTCCAGGTAGCCTTCCAACGAGCCGATCGGTCCGGCGTACCGCACGCGGCCCTCGCGCCCTTGCTCGATGATCGTAACGCTGCGCATCATTCCTGCCATGCATACGGCTTACCACCCACCTCCTCCTCCGCCACCGCCACCGCCACCCGAAGAACCCCCGCCCCCACTTCCACCGCTCTTGCTGGGCGGCGTGCTGCTGGAACTGACGCTGCTGTTGAGCGAGGACGACATGCTTCGGGAGAACGCGCCGTAGTGCGGGATGGAGCCGCTGTACCAGCCGGACCTGTAGTTCGGGTCCACCAGGGCCTTGTTGATCATGTCCTGGAATCGGTCGCCCCACACCTCCTCCACGCCGAACGCGATGGCGTAAGGCAGGAACTTCTCGAAGACCTCGGGCGTCATCGCGGGCGGGTTGAAATGCTGCAACTGCTTCTCTTCCGCCGCGCTCAGGTACATTTTGAAGCCGAGCAGCTTTGAGCGAAGTGCCTGCTTCTCCATGCTGGGTTTCTTGATCAGCCTGATGTAGATCAGCAACAGCACCGTATTGATCACGATGAAAACAGGGATGTACCAGCCGCCGTTGTCGCCCGAAGCGGAGCTGAACAGCGCCACCAATGCGATGAAGCTGGCGATCACGCCGAGTATGGGGATCCACAGCAGGCGGCGGTTGTTGCCCTTGCTGAGGAAGCCATGCCACTGGTCGCGCAACTTGCCTCGGAAGGCGCTGGCCATGCTCTGCACACGCGGAGAATAAGTACCGTCGATCTCGTAACGCTCCTGCCCGCTACCGAACATGGCGTTGAGGAGTTCCTGTTCCTCCTTGGGCAGTCCCGAGCCGGGCTTCAGCTTCACCAGGGTGTAGGTCTCCTTGGTGATCAGGCCCAGCAGCATCTTTTCCTTCTCCTCCTCGATGCGGATGTAGCCCTTCACCGCCAGGCTGATCATGGCCGGCGCGATCTGTTCGTTGGCCGCACCGCCGTTCATCACGGCGCCCACCGATGCCGGTGAAAGTCCGTCCGGCGCCTCGAAGAGCGGGATCACCGTGGGCTTGTCCGGATCGCGGCCGTGGCGATACCACGTGATGAAATAGTAGAGCAGCAACAGCAAGGTGATGATCCCGCCCACGAGCGGCATGGCATACAGCTCCCAGAAGGTGGGCGGCGGCGGCTCGGCCACCACGCCTTTCTGGAAGCCGACGGCCACGGTAAGGCCTTCATAGAGGCCCATGGTGCGACCCCGGAAGGCAACCGTGCGCGGGTCGATGATGCTGTCCCGGCAATCCGTTTCCGTGCTGCCCATCACACCCGTGTAGCAGGCGGTCTGTTTCACTTGGGCGGAGGCAGGCAGGTGGATCAACGCGGAAATGCTATCGACCATGAAGGCCCAGCCATTGCCGTTCACGTTCCAGTAGATCTCGTCGAAATCTGAGAAGAAGCCCACCTGGCCTTTGGTGGTGTAGGTGATGGTGTAGGCGTAGTTCCCCGGATCCAGGTAGGTGTCCTTCTCGCCCACGTACAGCACGTAGTCGTCTCCTTCGGTTTCGGTATGGTAGGGCGATGTGGAACCGTTCGCTTCCACTGCTGTGAACTCATACTCCACCCGATGGTTGCGACCGTTGTGGTCAGTGAAGGTGCGGGGCAGCCGGCGCACGATACCGCGCTTGAACTCCTCGCCTTCCGCGTGGATGTTGATCTCTTCGGTGACTGTGAGCTGCCCGTCGGGCGCCACGGTGAGGTCGGTATGGAAGGAGTTGATCTTCTCGACCTGGCCTTGAACGCCGAGCGCGCCCACCAGCGCGGCCATGAACAACCCGCGCCGCATCACGAGAACTTCACTTGGGGGTTCTGCTTCTCCGCCGGGTTGTCCAGTTCGAAGAACACGGACTTCACGAAGCCGAACAGGTTGGCCACGATGTTGCTGGGGAAGCTCTCGATCAGCGTGTTCTGCTCGCGTACGTTGCCGTTGTAGTAGCGGCGCGCTTTTTCGATGTCGCCTTCCACCACGGCCAGCATGTTCTGCAACTCCAGGAAGTTGGTATTGGCCTTCAGGTCGGGGTAACGTTCGGCCACGGCGATCAGGTTCATGAGGGCGGTGTTCAGGTTCTTCTCCGCCACCTGCTGGTCTTCAACGGTGGTGGCCTGCTGCGCGGCGGTGCGCGCCTTGGTCACGTTCTCCAGGGTCTCCTTCTCATGGGCGGCGTAGCCCTTCACCGTTTCCACCAGGTTGGGGATCAGGTCGTAGCGTTTCTTCAACTGCACGTCGATGCCGCTCCAGGCCTCGGCCACGAGGTTCTTCAGCTTCACCAGCTTGTTGTAGATCGCGATGGCGTAGAAGGCCAGGAGGACAAGGAGGCCAAGGGCAATGAGCAAGGGGATCATTCGGATGGTGGTGGGAAGTTGGGATCGAATGTAGCGGTCGGCGTCCATGCACGGAGGCCCTGTTGACCGGTTCCACGTTCCCTGCTCCTTCGCTCCTTGGGATCACTCCTTCACCACCCGCACCGCCTGCCGCTGTCCATCGGCCACCACGAGACAGGTGTAGAGGCCGGGCGCCAGGTCGCTGACATCCCACGGCAGGTTGCGCACGCCCGGAGCTACTCTGCCCATGGTTCGCGTAGCGACCACCGCACCCGAAACATCGAACAGTTGGGCCACTACGCTCGATGCTCCGTCCAGATCCATCGACAGGGTGAACGCATCGGCACAGGGTACCGGCCAGGCGCTCAACCTCACGGCACTGCTGCTCAATTCCTTCACGGCACTGCCCAGATCGTCGTACCGGAACAAAGCGCCCATGGTGCCCACGTACACGTATTCCTCATCGCTGGTAAGGCGGTTCACCTGTTGGGAACTGAGCCCGTCGTTGAAGGCCGTCCAGGTGGCGCCCGTGTCGGTGCTCAGAAAGACCCCGTTGGCCGAGGTGCCGGCGAAGAGCAGGCTGTCCATGGTGTGCAGCGCATAGATCGTGTAACCATCCATGCCGCTCGCGGTCCATGTCTGGCCCAGGTCATCCGAGCGGTACACACCACCGCCCGATCCGAAACCGGTGCCCGTGCCTGCAAAAAGCACATCGCCGATCCGGGTGAAACTGTAAACCTCCGTGGAGACCAGCCCCGTATTGCTCACCGTCCACGCATCCGGGCTGTGGGTGATGCGGGCGATCCCTCCGGATTGTCCGCCAACGAGCAGGTCGCCCTCAACGGACAGGAGGGGCCAGAGTCCGGAAAAACCGGTGATCGTTTGGGTGGCGTTCCAGGAGTCGCCTCCATCAGACGACCAATCCACCCCGGTTGTGCCGTACCACTGGCAGGCATACAGGGTGTCGTTGTGCATGGTGAACCCCCGTGCTGCGCTCAAACCGATGTCCTCCCACGTGGCACCGTCGTTCACGGTACGGAAGGCGGAGCCTAATTGCGTGCCGCAGTAGAGCGCCCCGCCCGTGCTGGACAACCACCAGTTGCTGGGCACCGTGATGCCTGTGTTCACATCGGTCCATGTATCGCCATGGTCCGTGGAGCGCATGATGTTCCCGCCCTGTACCCCGGCGAACAAGGCACCATTGTGTACCTCAACGGAATAGGTGGCACCACCGGTGCCGATGAATTGCCATTGGGCGGATGCATCACCCGCTATGAGCATGACGCCCGAAAAGAAAAGCCACTGCGCGTATCGGTCCAGCATGATCGGTCGTGTTGATGAAGCCGAAGATCGTATGTCCACCGGAAAGCTCGGACCGCGCTGAGTGAACGGTCGGTGGATCGAGGGAGCGGTGGAAAGCCTTGGGCATAGTACATTTCGTCCATCCGGCACCAACGTGGCCAGATACTATGATTCGATCCGAAGTTGAACCCGTAACCTTGGTACCACCATGAGTACCCGCCGCACCTTCCTCCGCCAAGCCGGCCTTGCCGGCACCGGCCTGTTCCTTCTTCCCCACTACCTCCGTGCTGCGGCACCCGTGAAGTTCGAGCGTGTGCGCGTGGGCGTGATCGGCTGCGGCCTGCGGGCCCAGGAGCACATCCGCGAATGCACGCTGCGGCCCGATGTGGACGTGATCGCCTTCGCCGACCCCGATCCGGCGATGATCGCCCGCTCGCAGAAGACCCTGCGCAACGGCGGCCGCAAGGAAGCCGCCGTGTACGGCAACGGCAATGAGGACTACCTGAACTTGCTGAAGCGCGACGACATCGACGCGGTCTTTATCTGCACCCCGTGGGAATGGCACGTGCCGCAGGGCATCGCCGCCATGGAGGCAGGCAAGATCGTAGGCATGGAGGTGTGCGGAGGCATCAACATCCAGGAGTGCTGGGACATCGTGCGGGCAAGCGAGCGCACCGGCATACCCGTGATGATGCTGGAGAACGTATGCTACCGCCGCGATGTGCTGGCCGTGCTGAACATGGTGCGCCAAGGGCTCTTCGGCGAGGTGGTGCATGGCCAGGGCGGCTACCTGCACGACCTGCGCGCGGTGATGTTCAACAGCGGCAAAGAGGACGGCTATGGCGACGGGGTGGAGTTCGGTGCCAAGGGCTGGAGCGAGGCCAAGTGGCGCACACAGCACTACGTGGACCGCAACGGCGAGCTCTACCCCACCCACGGCCTGGGCCCCGTGGCGGTGATGATGGACATCAACCGCGGCAACCGCCTCACCCGCCTCTCCTCCATCGCCAGCAACGCACGCGGCGCCCACAAGTACATCGTGGAACACCCCAAAGGAGGTCCGGACCACCCTAACGCCAAGGTGGTCTTCAACTGCGGCGACATCGTGAACACGCAGATACAAACGGCCAACGGGCAGACGATCCTGCTCACCCACGACACCACCCTGCAACGCCCGTACAACCTGGGCTTCCGGGTGCAAGGCACCGAAGGCCTGTGGCAGGACACCGGCTGGGGTGAAAGCGACCAAGGCATGGTATACTTCGAGAAGCGCATGGAGCACAGCCACCGCTGGGACAACAGCAAGACCTGGCTGGAGCAGTACGACCACCCCCTATGGAAGCGCTACGCCACCATGGCCGAAGGAGCGGGCCACGGCGGCATGGACTACTTCATGGCCCACGCCTTCTTCGAGTGCATCAAGCGCGAACAGCCTTTCCCGCTGGATGTGTACGACATGGCCGCTTGGTACGCCATCACGCCACTGAGCGAGAAGAGCATCGCCGAAGGCGGGCAGGTGCAGGACATCCCTGACTTTACCGGGGGCAAGTGGAAGGAGCGCAAACCCGTGTTCGGTTTCACGGATGAATATTGAGCGGCGGCGTGCCGGAGGCGGGAAGCTCCCGCGAAGCATCATCCGGCTGCCCTTGATCCTGCTGTTCACTGCTTGCCTGGTACGAAGCAGCGCCCAGGCCCCGTACATCCCGCCCGCCGATCCACCGGTACAGGCGAAGCTGGCGCAGTGGCAAGACCTGAAGTTCGGCCTGCTGATGCACTGGGGGCCGTACAGCCAATGGGGCGTGGTGGAAAGCTGGAGCATCTGCCCGGAGGATGAACCTTGGTGCAGGCGCGATAGCGCACACGGCAAGACCTACTACGAATACCTGCGGAACTACGAAGCGCTGCAGACCACCTTCAACCCGGTGGAATTCGACCCGGACAAGTGGGCGCGCGCCGCGAAGGACGCGGGCATGAAGTACGTGGTGTTCACCACCAAGCACCACGACGGCTTCTGCATGTTCGACACCAAGCTCACCGACTACCGCGTCACCGATGCGAAGTGCCCCTTCCATACCGATCCGCGCGCCAACATCGCCAAGGAGGTCTTTAATGCCTTTCGCCACGAGGGCCTGTGGACGGGCGCCTACTTCAGCAAGCCCGATTGGCACAGCCCGGACTACTGGTGGCCCTACTTCCCACCGAAGGACCGCAACGTGAACTACCTGCCTTCGAAATATCCCGAGCGATGGCGGCAATTCAAGGACTTCACCTACGGGCAGATCGAGGAGTTGATGACAGGCTACGGTCCGCTGGACATCCTGTGGTTGGACGGTGGCCAAGTGCGCCCGGCAAACACGGTGGACAGCACCGTAGACTGGCAGAAAGCGATCCCCGTGGTGCAGGACATCGACATGCCGCACATCGCTGCGATGGCGCGCCGGCTGCAGCCCGGCATCCTCATGGTGGACCGCACCGTGGGCGGCAAATACGAGAACTACATGACGCCCGAAGGCCATGTGCCGGAGAAGGATCCCGGTGTGCCCTGGGAGACCTGCATGCCCATGGGCACAAGTTGGAGCTGGGTACCCAACGAGCGGTACAAGCCGACGGCGGAGATCGTCCGCACGCTGGCACAGGTGGTGACGCGCGGCGGCAGCCTGTTGCTGAACATCGGCCCAAGGCCCGATGGGCAGTTCGATTCCACGGCCTACGTGCGGTTGCGTGAAGTGGGCGCATGGCTGAAGGTGAACGGGGAAGCGGTGTACGGCACACGCGCGGCCGACCTGGATGCGCAGGGCGCCATCGGCTGCACGCGCAGCAAGGACGACAAAACGATCTACCTCTTTGGCGAAGCGGGTGATGCGCCGTGGTCCATCGCATGGAAAGGAGAGCGATTGCCGAAAGCCACGCTGTTGGGTTCCGGATGGAAGCTGCGCCCCACGCTCAACAAGGAACGGTTGGAGATCCAGGTGGAGGGAATTGAACGGAACCAAGCAGCCAGCGGGATGTGCGTGGTTAAGCTGGAGTTGTAGTTGGCTGTATGTGAACCGGGTACGAGGGAGGCATGGATGGACCTCGTTGAGACCCGTTCAAATACCATTTCCACACCCATTTTTAGCCATTTAAAAGACCGTCCGTTACAATTGGCCATAAATGGCCATATTTTTGGGCTGATGTTCCGTATCGACAGCCTCAGGATCACCCCGGAAATGCTCGGCCTGATCGCCCGGATCGACGAGTTCAAGGGAGCTTGGCGTGCATTGGGGGCGCTCGCCCCGGAACGCCTCACGGCCTTGCGGCGCGTGGCCACGGTGGAGAGCATCGGCTCATCCACCCGCATCGAGGGCAGTAAGCTCACGGACCGTGAAGTGGAACAGCTGTTGCGCAACTTGGCCATCAAGAAATTCGATACCCGGGATGAACAAGAAGTTGCCGGATATGCTGAACTGATGGAGCTGCTGTTCACATCGTGGGAAGAGATCCCTTTCGACGAACGGCACATCCAGCAGTTTCACAAGATATTGCTGAGCAAGAGCAGCAAGGACCAACGGCACAGGGGCAAGTACAAGACCGCCGCCAACAGCGTGGCCGCATTCGACGCGCAGGGCACACCTTTGGGCATCGTGTTCGAAACGGCCACGCCCTTCGACACACCACGCTTGATGGCCGAATTGCTGGAGTGGGTGCGCGAAGAACGTGCAAAAGCCCGGTTGCATCCGCTCTTGATCATCGCCGTCTTCGTGGTCGTGTTCCTGGAGGTGCATCCGTTCCAGGACGGCAACGGCCGATTAAGCCGCGCCCTTACCACCCTGCTGCTATTGCAATCCGGATATGCCTACGTGCCGTACAGTTCCTTGGAAAGCGTGATCGAGGCCAACAAGGAGAACTATTACCTGGCCCTTCGGCAAACGCAAGGTACCATCCGCGGCAAAGCCCCACGTTGGGAACCGTGGATGATGTTCTTCGTGCGGGCGATGGCCGAACAAGTGCGGCGCTTGGAGAAAAAGGTGGAGCGTGAGCGCATCGTGCTGGCCGCACTGCCCGAACACTCCATGCGGATCGTTGAGTTTGCCCGCGAACATGGGCGCATCACCATGGCGGATGCCATTCGGCTCACCGGCAGTGGCCGCAGCACGTTGAAGCTGCATTTCCGGGACCTGGTGGAACGCGGCCATTTGGAGAAGCGCGGCAGCGGACGCGGCGTGTGGTACGCGCTCAAGTGATCGGAAATACGATAACTGCCCGCACAGGCAGGTGCTTGGCTTCCGGCGCAAGAGGCTTCTACGCCGTATCCTTGAAGCATCATGCGCTTTCCCGTTCCAACGCAAATGGCCTTCCTCGCGGTGCTCCTCCTCCCCGCCTGCACCCATGCCCCCTCCTCCCCCTTCAACTTCCGCATGGTGTACTACTCCCCCGCCACGGACAGCGCCTGGGCGGCGCAGCACCATGTGCGCAAGGTGACGCCCGGCTTCGATGGCGTGGACCCTGACTGGGGGCTGTGGGTACACACCATGCACCGCTTCGTGCCCGCCAGTCTGCTCGATGCGCACCCGGAATACTTCGCCGAGCGCAACGGCATCCGCATCCCCGACCAGGTCTGCTTCAGCAACCAGGAGGTGCTGCGCATCACCGTGGACAGCCTGCGCGCCATGATGGCACGCAAGCCCGATGCCACGTACTGGAGCATAAGCCAACTCGACAACTTCAACTATTGCCAATGCGCGC
>JADZAC010000047.1 GCA_020852835.1 Flavobacteriales bacterium | reverse complement strand
CCCACGAGAATGATCTCGTCAATATCGCTGGGCTTGTATCCGGCATTCTTCAACGCACTTTCGCACGGGGCAATGGTGCGCTTCACCAAGGGGTCCACCAATTGCTCGAACTTGGCGCGGGTCAACGTGCGCACCAAGTGTTTGGGGATGCCGTCCACCGGCATGATGTACGGGAGGTTGATCTCCGAGCTGGTGGTGCTGCTCAGTTCGATCTTGGCTTTTTCCGCCGCATCCTTCAGGCGCTGAAGGGCCATGGGGTCCTTGCGCAGGTCAATGTTCTCGTCCTTCTTGAATTCTTCGGCCAGCCAGTCGATCAGTACTTGGTCGAAGTCGTCACCGCCCAAGTGGGTGTCGCCATCGGTGCTCTTCACCTCGAACACGCCGTCGCCCAGTTCCAGTACGCTCACGTCGTGCGTGCCGCCACCGCAGTCGAATACGACCACCTTTTGGTCCTTGTGCTTCTTGTCCAACCCGTAGGCCAAGGCCGCTGCGGTGGGCTCGTTGATGATGCGGCGCACCTTCAGGCCGGCAATTTCCCCGGCCTCTTTGGTGGCTTGGCGCTGGGCATCGTTGAAGTAGGCCGGTACGGTGATCACCGCTTCGGTGACCGTGGTGCCCAGGTAGTCCTCGGCTGTTTTCTTCATCTTTTGCAGGATCATGGCACTGATCTCCTGCGGGGTGTACTGGCGGTCGCCCACCTTTACCCGGGGCATGCTGTTATCGCCACGCACCACCTGGTAGGGCACTCGGGAAATCTCCATGGCATCCTCTTCATAGGTGTTGCCCATGAAGCGCTTGATGGAGTATATGGTGTTCTTCGGGTTGGTGATGGCTTGCCGTTTGGCGGGGTCGCCCACCTTGCGTTCGCCATTGTCCACAAAGGCAACCACGCTGGGCGTGGTACGCTTGCCTTCGCTGTTGGTGATCACCACCGGTTCGCTGCCTTCCATAACGGCCACGCAACTGTTGGTGGTACCCAGGTCGATGCCAATGATCTTGCTCATCTGTCGTTCGTTGTGGAGCCCACCAAGGTGGCTCCGTATAGGTTGTTTCCTGTTGTTCACGCGCGCCCCCTCAACCACTGTGCCATTGGGGGCCGGCAGTGCCGATTGGCAGCAACTGGCGTCTATGTGACGGTTGAAGCCCTGCCAAAAGGTCAGGCCTGCCTAATTGCAGCCGAAGTCGCTGCCTGGAATGCAGAAGTTCAACCCAGCCGTGTAGGGGCCTTGTGCCAGCTCCGGTGCCGTGTTCGAATCCAGGGATTTTCCCTTGATCTCCCGGAACCGGCGGGTGGAGAAAAGGCCAAGCCCGTTATTGACATTGGTGTAGCTGGGGCGCTCTTCCACCAAGCCCGATATGGGGCTGTTCAACTGCAGGTAATTATACAGGTCCGGGCCTGCAACGGCCCACAGAATGTCCACCCCGCGGAAGATGCGTTTGGTGGCTTGGGGATTGTCGCCCGCGCGCAGACCGATGGTTTGGAAGAAGGACTCACCGTCAAATACGACTTCCAGGTTTTCACCGCCGTCAAGATCAATGGCCACGGCGCTGCCCAAGTTTTGGGTGAAGCTGCGCGGGATAGTGTCCGTGCCCACTACATCATCCCAATTGAACCGGTAGCTGACGTCGTAGCGTTTGCCATTGATGGACGACGTCCATTTTATTGTTTGGAAGGCGTAGCCACCGCCGATCCCGATCAGGCGCAGGGGTTGGCTCAGGATGTTGCTGGCCGGCTGCACCCTGGCAACGATCGGCGTTTCGGCCCAGATCTCGTTCCCCTTGGCCGTGGCTTCCAACCGGTAGGTGGCCGAGGAGTCCAACTGGGCTTGGAAGTAGTACAGCTTGTGCATCGGTCCCGCAAAAATGCCCGGGTCGTGCGGCCACAACGTATCCTGCAAGGCATAGGTGTTCACCACGGTGCCATTCTTGATCTCCTTCACCACGGCTTGCAACTGGTCCGGCCGGTATTCAAAGGAATCAGCCACTTGGGCATAGACAAGCCCGTTGTCTGGTCCTAAAAAGGCCTTGTTGATCTTTACGTATTGCGTGATGCTGTCCTTGTCCAGGAACGCATACACGATCGTGTTCTCTTGGTAGGGGGCGGTAATGTCCAACTCGGGATTGCACGAAGCGAGAGCAACAATGCCGAATGCGGCAAACAGGCTGGGGCGTAGGGCCATGGTTGGAACAGTAGGGGGCCAAAGATAACTGGCTGATAGAAGCGTGATCGCCCGCGGGTTATGTTACCGGCGCTGTTTTGGGGACCGTGACCGATGGAGCGGGCTGCGGTAGGCCAGGGGCCGTGTTCGGCGGGCCGGGGCGCGTCAAGCTGGGTATTGCACCAAGCCGGTACGGGCACGGCCTTGCCAAGGGGCGGCTGCAGGCTGCGTTTGTGAGCACACCCCGCTGGGGGGCTTTCCCTCTCGCGCCCCGTATGGTAATCGGCGGCACAATGGCAGATAAATGGTCCGCACCGCAGGGAGGGCATACTGGCGCATCCTGATCCTTTTTTCACTCCGCCTGGTTGCAACCGGGTGCTTGCCTGTTGACGTGCGAACAGGCCTTGGTCCATACGCATAGCTTTGCCTGCCCAAACCGCCGCACCATGAGCAGTGCCAGCAAGGATACCAAACGGGTGACCACCAACACCCTGCATGAAATGAAACAAAAAGGCGTGCCGATCGCCATGATCACCGCCTATGATTTTTCCATGGCACGCCTGCTGGATGCGGCAGGAGTGGATGTGATCCTGGTGGGCGACAGTGCCAGCAACGTGATGGCCGGCCACGAAACCACCCTGCCGATCACCTTGGACCAAATGATCTATCACGCCGGGAGCGTGGTGCGTGGTTGCGCCCGTTCGTTGGTGGTGGTAGATATGCCTTTCGGCACCTACCAAGGCAATTCCAAGGGCGCCCTGAATTCTGCGATCCGCATCATGAAGGAGAGCGGGGCGCATGCCGTCAAATTGGAAGGTGGTGCCGAGGTGCTTGACAGCGTGGAACGCATCCTTACGGCCGGCATTCCCGTGATGGGGCATTTGGGCCTTACTCCCCAAAGCATTTATAAGTTCGGCACATACGTGGTGAGGGCCAAGGAAGAGGCCGAAGCCGAGCGGCTGCGCCGCGATGCCAAGCTGTTGGAGGAAGCGGGCTGTTTTGCCTTGGTGCTGGAGAAGATCCCGGCCAAACTGGCCCAGGAGGTGGCCGCGCACATCTCCATCCCCGTGATCGGTATCGGCGCGGGCGGCGGGGTGGACGGCCAAGTGCTGGTGATGCACGACATGCTGGGCATCACCAAGGAGTTCAATCCGCGGTTCTTGCGCCGGTATGCGGACTTGCACACGGTGATCACCGACGCCGTGCAACACTATGTAAAGGACGTTCGCACCAAGGATTTTCCACGGCCGGATGAGCAGTACTGAGCGCGGCCCATGGCATCTGGTTTTCAGGGATGAGCACTTGCTGGTGGTGAACAAGCCGCCGGGAATTCCGGTGCAGCCCGATCGGACCGGGGATGCCTGCTTGCTGCAGCCGGTCCAGAACGACTTTCCGGAATACGCCATGGGCAGCCCCCACCGGATCGACCGGCCTGTGAGCGGCTTGGTAGTGTTCACGTTGGATGCTGCTGCACTGCGGGATATGGACAGCCTGTTCCGTGAGCAGCAGGTGATGAAGAAGTATCTGGCGGTAGTTGAGGGACGGCCGGGTGAGCAGGGTTCCTTGGTGCATCGGCTGGCGCATGCCGGAGGTTCGCGCAAAGCCGCAGTTACCGGCCCGGGCCAAGGGAAGCAGGTGCAACTGCACTACCGCATGGTGAAGGCAGGCGAACGTTACACGCTGCTCGAGGTGGAGCCGCAGGGCGGGGCTTACCACCAGATCCGGGCGCAACTGGCCGCTGCCGGTCTCCCGATCAAGGGTGATGTGAAGTACGGTGCGCGCCGCGGGGAAAAGGACCGAAGCATCGCACTGCATGCATGGCGCCTGCAATTCCGCCATCCGGCCACCGGTGACCAGCTGTGTTTGGAGGCCCCCGTTCCCGCCAACGGCATATGGATGGCGCTGCAAGCCGCCCGATGATCTTTACCGGGCCGGGGAGCCCGCCCCTTTGGTCTTGCGCCCCGATCACAAGGGGTCCACATCCACCTGCACCTGTACGGCCCGATGCGGCGGTTCGGCAAAGAGCCTGTCCAGCGTATCCGCCAAGTGCTGCTTTTCGGAACGGTAGGCCGTTCTCGACAGCTTGAGCAGCACCACGCGCAGGTGCTTGTCCCGCACGCGTGCCACAGGCGGTGGTTCCGGCCCCAGTACCCGATCGCCCAATGCCGGTTTGAGCGCCTCGGCCAAGGCTTGGGCACTGGCTTGCACCCGCGTTGCATCCCGGTGCTTGAGCACCATGCGTACCATGCGGCTGAACGGCGGGTAGAAGTGTGCTTCCCGCAATGGAAGCTCGCGGGCATACATGCCATCCACATCATGCCTGGCCACCAGGTCAATGATGGGGTGGTGGATGTCGCGCCCTTGGATAAATACCGTGCCGGGATCATGCTTACGGCCGCTGCGCCCGGCCACCTGGGCCATGAGCTGAAATGCGCGTTCATGCGATCGCAGGTCCGGGAACCGCATCAGGCTATCGGCATTGAGGATGCCCACAAGAGTGACTTGGTGGAAGTCCAACCCTTTGGTGACCATCTGCGTGCCCACCAGGATATCGATGTCTCCTTGGCCGAATCGGTCCAACAAGCGTTGGAGCCCGTGCTTCCCGCGGGTCGTGTCCTGATCCATGCGCGCAATTCGCGCTTCGGGCAGCAATAGGGCCAGTTCCTCCTCCACCTTCTCGGTGCCCAGGCCAACCATGCGCAATCGGGTGCTGCCGCATGCCGCGCAGCATTCGGGTGGTGCATAGCCTCGACCGCAGTAGTGGCAGCGCAGGCCGTGGTCGCTCTTGTGGTAGGTGAGGCTTACATCGCAATGGGCGCACTCGGGGATCCAGCCACAGGTGTCGCACTGCCAGGCCGGGGCATAGCCGCGGCGGTTGCGGAAGATGATGGCCTGTTCCTTGCGGCTCAGGGCCAGCTCCAAGGCTGTTGCCAAGGGCTCCGAGAAACTGCCCCGCATTTTGCGCTTCTTGTGCATTTCTGCCAGGTCCACCTTCACAATGGCCGGAAGCACGGCGTCGCCGTACCGGACCCGCAAGGAAGCGAAGCCATACTTGCCGTGGCGCGCATTGTAGAGGCTTTCCATGCAGGGCGTGGCACTGCCAAGCAGGGTTTTGGCACCATGGAGGCCGGCCAGCACCACGGCCATGTCGCGTGCGTTGTACCGGGGGGAGGGGTCGTGTTGTTTGTAGCTCGGGTCATGCTCCTCATCCACGATCACCAGCCCAAGCCGTTGGAACGGCAGGAACAGGGCCGAGCGGGCTCCCACTACCACCGGATGGGAGCCGGGGTCGTGCAAGAGCTGCATCCACAGCTCAGTGCGCTCACGCTGCGACAGGCGCGAATGGAACACGGCCACCCGCCCGCCGAACCGGGCCCGCAACCGGCCGATGATCTGCGTGGTCAGCGCAATTTCCGGCAGCAAGTAGAGCACCTGGCGCCCTTGGTCCAACACCTCTTGGACCAGTTCCATGTACACTTCCGTTTTCCCCGAGGCGGTAACGCCATGAAGCAGTACGGTTGGTCTGCTGGTAAAGGCTGCTTGGATATCGGTCAGGGCCTGGCGCTGTGCTTGCGATAGCACTGCGGGCTTGCCCACACGGCCCTCTGCGGGCACTCCGGCGGCACGCTCTTCCAAGGCGAACACCTTTCTTTCGCACAGTCGCTTCAGCTCGGCAGCGGTTGCCCCGCTGCGCTTCAAGAGTTCCTCCCGGCGCACCTCGCGCGGGTCGTCGGTCAGGCACCGGCTCAGTTCAATGTAGCGCATCAACAGGTGCAGCTGTTTGGGGGCGCGCTCCAGCGAATCAAACCACCCGTGCAGCGCGGTTTCCCCTTGGGCTTCCGGTCCCAGCACTACATACTGCTGCAATCTGGGCTTCCATGCCGGTTCCAGCTCCTCGGCCATCTGCAGGGCCCCCGCATTCATCAATTGTTTGATCACCGGCATGGGGTTCTTCAACCCGATCAACTGGCCTGCTTCCTGCAAGCTCAGCTCATGCCGTTGTTCAAGTGCATCCAGCAGGATGTCGCGGCGGTTGTCGCCCGTCCATGCCGGTGAGCTGCCAGGGGCGGCCACCAGCCTTGTGTTGCTGCTGAGCACCAACGCTGAGGGCAGCGCAGCAACCATTACTTCCCCCAAGGTGCACAGGTAATGCTCGCTGATGGTCTGCCATAGCTGCAGCTGGGCAGGGGTTGCCACCGGGTGCTCATCCAGTACCTCCAGTACGGGTTGGGGGGATCGACCGGCGGGAGGTTGGTCGTGTTTGCACAAAACCATGCCGCTGTACAGCTTCCGGCCTTTGCCAAAGGCTACCACCACCCGCATGCCGGGCTGTACCCGCCCGCATGCGGGTTCGGGCACTTCATAGGTGAAGGTGCCCGGTACGGCCAACGGCAGGATGATATCGGCGTAGGTAGGCAACGATCGTGGGAAAGCGCAAGTTTACGGGGCCTTCGCCCCGAGGCGGCCATGCCAGGGCAGCAGCGGCCGTCGCGGTCATTGCGGCAGAAGCCCGCCATGGGGCCAGCTCGCATGGCCCGCCTTGCCGAAGCAAAGGAAGGCTTTGAGGCAATGCTGTTGAAAACTATGGGATTGCCGGGCCACCAGGCTGGGGCATGAAGCTACTTTCGTGCCCGGAGCACTCATCAATCGAACATCATTCAATGGCATTACGCAGTTCGTACAAATTCGCAGCCTTGTTGGCCCTCGGCTCGGCGATGGCCGCTTGTGGCGGCGGAAACAACTCGGAACCGGTGGCCGAAGGAGCCGATAGCCTCCGTACGGCCGTTGATCCGGATGGTGTGGTGAAGCTCGGCAACAAGTTGTTCAGCATTCCTTCCCCGGTGCAGACCATCATGCTGGCCAGCGACCTGAATACACCCTACGCGAAGGAATTGACACTCCCTACCGAGGGCACCGCACGGTTTGTTACCAAAGAGCAGCAAGCCATGGCATTGGGCATGTACGGGGCAGACCTGGCCTATACGGCTTCCTACCAGGATGCGCAGCAGGCCTTGAAGGTCTTGAAGGTGATCGAAGGGTTGAGCGGTCAGTTGAATATGACCAATGCCTTGGGAAAGAACCTGTTGGGCGGCTTCAAGCAACACCTCAACAACCGGGACAGCCTGCTGCGGTACACGGGCCAAGCATTCCGCGCTGCCGATACCTACCTGAAGAGCGACCAGCAAGAAGATGTTTCCACCTGGGTGCTGGCCGGTGGATGGATCGAAAGTCTGTACTTGACCTTGGGTGCCACCGGCGAACAGGTGGATCCCCGTGTGGCCGCGCGGTTGGCCGAGCAACGGCATACCTTGGACAACTTGGTGCTATTGCTGGAAAAAACAGGCGGTGCACCGCAACTGTTGGCTTCGCTGAAGGAGCTTACGGTTCCGTACCGCGAAGTGGTCAGCACGTACACCTTTGTTGAGCCTACCGTGGATGCCGACCGGAAAACCACCTACATCAACAGCAAAACCTCGGCCCAGATCACCCCGGCTGCGGCACAAACCATTATTGAGAAAGTGCGGGCCATCCGGTCCGCCATCATCGCATGATCATGAGAAGGACCATTCTGGCGAGCATCCTGGGCGCAAGTTTGTTCGGCGCCTTGGAGGTAAATGCACAGTGCGACACCATTGCAACGCTCTGTGAGCGGAACATCACTGCCGAGTACATCCCGGATGGCCAATTCTACCGGGCGCTGCTGCGCGAGGATGAGGTCGCCGAATTCGACCTCACCCTGTTCGGCGGCATCACCTACCGGGTGGCTGCTTGCAGCGGCCTCAGCGGGGGCAACCTCATTTTCAGTGTTTACGACAAGGAGCGCAACCTCCTGTTCTCCAACAAGGAGTTCAACAACGAGCCGTACTGGGATTTTGTGGTGGCCAATACCGTGGATGTGGTGATCAACGCGGAACTCGATCCGGCCAAGGCCAACAGCGGTTGTGCCGTACTGCTGATCGGCTTCAAGAAGTAGCCGTTCCTCCCCCCCGGAACATTGCCGCGGCCCGCACGTAGAAGCGGGCCGTTGGTGTTTCAATGCGTGAAGGGAAGGAATGACCGAAAAACTGCTCAAGGCCCTGCTCCAGCTCTTCGCCATCATCGCGAAGACGGAACGCCCTGAAGGTGATCTCAGCGGCCATGATGCGGTAATGCGCTTCCTGGCCCGGCAGTTCAGCCCATTGGTGGTGCGTGAGCACATGGCCATGTTCGAGACCTATGTGGCCGCGTTCCACAGCAGCGGCGGCCGCAGTGAACGCAGCCGCAAGCGCACCAGCATGAACTCGGTGAAAGTGCTGAAGATCTGCGCCGAGGTCAATGAAGAACTCAACCAGCGCCAAAAACTCGTGGTATTGGTGCACCTGTTGGAGTTGGTCCATGCCCGGGGGATGCTGCTGCCCCAGGAAGAGGAGTTCGTGTGCACCGTGGCCGACGCCTTCAACGTCCACCGATCAGCTTTTGAGCGGTGCAGCGCGTTCATGTGTGCAACCGGTGCGCACAACGAAGACCAGGCCGATCTGCTCTACATCGATGCCTGCCACGCTTCACCGGGAAGCACGGCCAAGCACCTGCACGCACATGGCATGAAAGGGCAGGCCAGGGTGTTGCAAGTGGAAGGGGCCAACATCTACCTGATGCGCTACCTCGGCTCGGGAGACCTCCGGTTGAACGGCAAGCCCGTGGAACCGGGGCAGGTGCATATCCTGGGCCACGGTGCTTCCATGCGCACCGCACAAGGCCAACCCATCTATTACAGCGAGATCCTTTCCCGTTTTTTCCAGAACGGGGCCGCCGACCGCATCGTGTTCCGCGCCGATGGCATCGCGTACCAGTTTCCCAATGGCCGGATCGGCCTGCATGAGCTCCACCTTGCCGAAACCAGTGGAAAGCTCATCGGCATCATGGGGGGGAGCGGCAGCGGAAAAAGCACCCTGCTGAACGTGCTCAACGGCAATCTCAAGCCGTCCCAAGGCCGGGTGACCATCAATGGCATTGATGTACATGGTGATGCCGACCGCATTCGCGGGGTGATCGGCTACATCAGTCAGGATGACCTGCTGATCGAGGAGCTTACCGTGTACCAGAATTTGTACATCAATGCTGAACTGTGCTTTGGCGATCGGTCCAAGCCGGAGATCGCCAGGCGCGTGTTGTCCATGCTACAGGCTTTGGGCCTCTATGAGGTCAAGGACCTCAAGGTGGGCAGCGCCCTGGACAAAACCATCAGCGGCGGTCAGCGCAAGCGCTTGAACATTGCCTTGGAGCTCATCCGGGAGCCCAGCGTGCTGTTCGTGGACGAGCCCACCAGCGGCCTCAGTTCCCGCGATTCGGAGAACATCATGGACCTGCTCAAGGAGCTCGCCCTCAAAGGGCGGATCATCTTCACGGTGATCCATCAGCCCTCCTCGGACATCTTCAAGCTCTTCGACCGCCTGCTCTTGATGGACCAGGAAGGAAACCCGGTCTATTACGGGGATCCGGTGGACGCCGTGGTCTATTTCCGCAAAGTGACCGGCCTGGCCGACAGCGAAAGCGGGCAATGTGATTCCTGCGGCAACGTGAACCCCGAGCAGATCTTCAACATCCTCGAGGCGCGTATTGTGGATGAATACGGCAAGGAAACAGACCAGCGGCGCATCAGCCCCGATGCTTGGAACGAGGTGTTCCGGGCGCAGATGGAAATGCGCGTGGCACAAGTACCCCCGGAAACCCGAATCCCGAAAAGCACCTTCAAGGCACCCGGCAGGTTGCGCCAGATGGCCGTCTTCTTCAAGCGGGATGTGCTGGCCAAAATGGCCAACCGCCAGTATGTGCTGGTGAATGTGCTCGAAGCACCCGTGCTGGCCTTCTTCATGGCCTTTTTCCTGCGCTACCGCGACATCAGCCTGGGCAGCGGGGCAAGCTACGTGTACCGCCACAACGACAACATTCCCCAGTACCTGTTCATTGCCGTGATCGTCTCCTTGTTCCTTGGCCTCTCCTTGGCCGCGGAGGAGATCATCCGCGACCGCAGGATCCTGCAGCGCGAAAAATTCCTTGCCTTGAGCCGCGCCAGCTACCTCTTGGGCAAAACCACCCTGCTCTTCCTCATTTCGGCATTCCAAACCGGCCTCTTTGTACTTGTGGGCAACAGCGTGTTGGGCATTGAGGATATGGGCTTGGCCCACTGGGCCGTGTTGTTCTCCGCAGCCTGCTTTGCAAATGTCCTGGGCCTCAATGTTAGCGCCAGTTTCAACAGTGCCAAGGTGATCTACATGATGATCCCGGTGTTGATCATTCCACAGTTGATGTTCAGCGGGATCATCGTGCGGTTCGATAAGCTGCACCCGTGGTTTGCTTCGGAAAGGAGCGTGCCTTGGGTGGGCAACATCATGGCGAGCCGGTGGGCCTACGAAGGATTGGCGGTGGCGCAATTCACGGACAACGCCTATGAGCGCCGGTTCTACGAAATGGATCGGCGCATGAAAACCGCCAACTGGAAGAAGGACCTATGGTTGCGCGACCTCTCGGAACGGGTCGCTTCGCTCCGCAGGACCCTGGCAAACGGGCAAACCCTGCAAGCACAAGGGGTGCAGGACCTGGCTGTGCTGCGCCTTGAAATGGGCAAGGAACTACGTGCCCTCAAAGGCTTGCGTTTCCACGGGATCGAGCAATTGCAACCCGGCATGGTGAACGGCCAAGTGCTGGATGAGCTGGACAGCGCGTTGGACATGCTTGCCCAACATTACCGCATCCAGTACCGTGAAGCAGAAAAGAAGAAGGAGGCGCTGATCGGCCAAATGACCGATACCCCGGCAAAGAAGCAGGCCTATTTCGGGCTGCTGGACACGTACAGGAACGAAAGCCTGGCCGATATCGTCACCAACCGCAATGACGTGAACCTGATCACGGAATCCAACGGGGAGCTGGTCCAGAAGGTGGATCCCGTGTATTTGCGGCCAGTGGAAGGCGGATTCTTCGACGCGCAATTCTATGCCCCGGTGAAGCTGGTGTTCGGCAAGCCCGTGCCCACCCTCTGGGCGAATGTGCTGCTGCTTTGGGCCATGACCATCGCCTTGGGCCTTGCGCTCAAGTGGAACTTCTTCCCGCGGCTGATCGGGCGTTTGGGGAGGTCGGAATTTGCACGCTGACCGGCTCCCGGGCGGGTGCTCAATTTTCGTCCACTTCCTCCACCTGGATCATCGTAAAGGGCAGGTTGATGATCGCTTGGTAGTCTTCACCGGCCTCCAGCATGTCCTCGTCATCCACCTCGTAGTGCCACAGCACCTGCACATCATTGCCGGCATTGCGCAATTGCTCCAACTTCTTGAAGAGGTCCAGAATGCACTTGCTGCTGCTGGTGTTGAAGTATTCCAATTGCACGCGCAATTGAGTGGTGGCCTTCGGGCTCCGGGCATACTGATCGATCCATTCGATCAACGGCTTGTAGAATTCGATGGAGTTCTCTGGAATGGAGCGGCCGCGCAATTGCAACAGGCCCGAACCGCCATCGAAATGGACCGTTGGCGTCTTGGGGGTGCCCTCCAGTTGGATATCCGTCATTTGGGTTCGATTCGCGATGCGATGTTCACGTTCAAGCTGAAAAAGGTACTGTTCTCATCCATGGGAACAAAACCGTACTCAAGTTTCTGGCCGCTTTTCCGGGCGATGTCGATCAGCCCGAGCCCGCCTCCTCCGGTTTTGGTGAAGGTGCCGTTGCTCAAGGTGCTCTTGTACAGCTCGTGCAACTGTTCCGGTGCGCAGCCGTTCACCCGGTCCAACCGGCTTTTCAGGTCGCTCACCTGGTCTTGGGCCATGGAGTTGCCCGTGAGTATGGAGTAGCCCGCCTGCTCATGGGCGATCAACACCACTCCTTGCCGTTCTTCAGTCTGTGCATCGAGGTCTTTCGGGGCAGCCGAATGGCGGTGGTGGTACAGGTTCTGCAAGCATTCCATCACCACGTTGAACACCCGTTTGCGTATCCGCGGATCCGGTTCCGATGCCATCAGCCGTTGTTCCACCAGGTCCAACAGGGCACTGATCAATTCCGGCGACATCCCTCCCTTGAAAGCAACCATGAATCGCTGTTTCTCCAAGTCGTCATAAAGGTCGAATATGCGCTCGATCATGGTGCCTGAGGGGAAGAAATGGACCAAGGCAAATAAACTGGCTCCGCCTGCAAGCCACTTCCCTTGCCGTGTGGAAGTTATCCACGGAATTGTGAACCTTGGCACATACGCGGGCACCCTAAGCCTCCGGCAGGGGCAAAGCGGGGCTAAATTCGCACGCTCGGAGATCGGGAATGGGCTGCTTCAACGGATGGTTCGGTACGCGGTGGTATACCCTGTTGTATGCCCACCGGGATGAGGCGGATGCGGCCAGGCTGGTATTGCCTTTGATCGAAAAAGGCGGGCTGCGGCGCGGCCAAACGGTGCTGGACATGGCCTGTGGGCGGGGGCGCCATGCGGCGGTTTTTGCGCGGGAGGGTTTGCAGGTAACCGGTTTGGACCTGTCGGAGGCCAGCATCCACCAAGCTAGGCAGGCCGTGCCCAATGCGCATTTTGTGGTGCACGACATCCGTGAGCCGTTCGCCACAAGCCGCTTTGATGCTGCCGTGTGCCTGTTCACCAGCCTGGGCTATTCGGACGACCGTGCCGGTGATCTCCGGGCCGTGGCTGCCGCCGCGCAGGCATTGAAGCCCGATGGGCTGTTCGTACTGGACCTGTTGAACGGGGATGTTGTGGCCGATCAACTGACCAGTTCCGAAACCAAGATCATTCAGGGAGTTCGGTTCCATATTCGCAGAAGCATGGACGGGGGGGATATCGTAAAACAGATCATGGTGGAACACGGCGGGGGAGTAGAGGAGTACCAAGAGCGGGTCCACGCTTGGTCGTTGCCAACGGTACGGGAGCTCGTCCGGAAAGCCGGCTTGCAGGTGGAGGATGTGACGGACGGATCCTGCCATAGGCCCTTTGATGTGCAGCAGTCGGAACGGATCGTGTTGTGGGCAAGAAAGTGAACATGGGCCTGCCACTGCTTATCATTCTCTTCCTAGTGCTGCCCTTGGCCGCAGGGGCATGGGTCAGGTTCAAGACCACCGATCCGAACCAGATCAAGTTGCTCTTGGCGTTCAGCGGAGCCTTTTTGCTCGGGGTAACGGTGTTGCACATGCTGCCTGAACTCTATGAACGGCAGTTCCACCATGTAGGGCTGTGGGTCCTGGCCGGATTCATGCTGCAGGTGGTCCTGGAGTTCTTCAGCCAAGGTATCGAGCACGGCCACGTGCATGTGCACCACCATGGACACAGCGCGGGCCGCACCTTGCCCATGCTCACCTTCACCAGTTTGTTCATCCACTCGTTTACCGAGGGAATGCCTTTTGCCGATCCACGGGTTGGTGGCGACATGGCATTTGTAGCCGGCGTGCTCTTGCACAAATTGCCCATGGCCATTGCTTTGGCCACGGTGCTTCAGCGATCGGGCGTTGGGCCCGGGCGGTCATGGGCAACCATTGCGGCTTTTGCCATGGCAGCGCCAATGGGCATTTTGTTCGGTCGCTTCTTTGGCATGGACATGGGGGAGGAATTCCTGACAGCTGCCTTGGCCGTGGCCATTGGCATGCTGCTGCACATCAGCACCACCATCATTTTTGAGACCACTCCCGATCACCGCTTCAATGCCAAGCGGTTTGCCACGGTGGTGTTGGGGGCGGTGTTGGCCATACTGACCGGTCATTGAGGCACCGTGGCTGCGCCACGCCGGATCGATGGGGTGCTGGCCATGGCAGGCGCTGGTTACTGTATGCAGGCGACGCAGGTATTCATCAACCGGAATTTGTTGATGAACGATCGGCACGCATCGTTGATGCGGGGCTTTTGGATGCCATGTTTGCCTCATGGCGTGTGTGCGGCCTTCCTCCCCAAGCCAAGCCGGCATTGGCCGCCTCGGCAAGCAGGGTATGGCCGAACGCGGCGATGGGAGATGCGGACATGAGGGCATCGAAGGCCGCCTTTGCATGCCGGGCATACAACTTGGCGGGGGAAGTGATCGTTCAAACGTGCGCAAACAACTGATTTCATACGTGAAATGGTAGCAACACCTCGTGCATTCATCCGCTTCGGGCTCGTTTCCGTAGTGGGATTGGCGTTCTATTATGCCCATCTCTTCCTGGGCATGGTGGGTAATGCATGGTTGTTCAAGGCCTTGGCCGTGAGCTTTTTGGCGGCCACTGTTCCCTTGCCCATCATTGCCGTGAACAATCGGCGCCTGTTTCCAGCGCTTGACCGATCGTTGCAACAGCTGCTGGTGATGGGCACCTTGTTGATCTTTATGCACCATTTCCTGATGACCTTCATTTTTGTGATGTTCCTTCCGGAAGGCAGGATCCTCTAGGCAATTGCGCCGGTATCGGGTCGGGCAGGTCACGCGTGCAACTTTTATTGGAGCTTGGGCGTAACAAGCATTGCAAAGCTTGATGCACCCTGGCCATGGAAGGCAAGTACTTCCTCGGAGCCCGTAAGCCACGAAGCCGGGATCATCGGAACGCGCCCCGTAAGGCGCGTTCCGTGCTTTGCGCCCGGTCGGGCGCATGCCTTGCTTGGTGCGGCTCCTGAAGTTGTAAGCCTCCCGGGTTCCGAAAGCCGGCCAGCTAGTGGTCAATGACGATCGATTCCGCCGTGGCCCCAAGATCTTGCAACAGCCTACTGAGGTTTTCCACAAAACTTGCCGGCCCGCAGATGTAAAAGTGCTGGTCGAAGTTTTGCACCAGCGTGATCAGGATGTTGCGGTCGATGCGCCGTTCAAGAAAGCCGATCACATGTTGGCGGGTGAAAATGTTGAGGAACTGTTTGCCCAGCATCCGGCTGAGCTCCTCCCCTAGAATGATATCGTCCGAAGTTTGGTTGGAGCACACCAAGGTGTTGCCCGCTAGTGCCTTCTGCTTGTGCAGGTCGCGCAGTATGGCGATAAAGGGTGTGACGCCGGCGCCTCCGGCAAAAAAGAACCCGGGCCCGCGGTAGCTGATCGCGCCGAAAGGTTCCCCGATCAGCAGTTCATCTCCCTTTCGGGCCAGGCCAAGCTGGTGGGTCAGGCCCTTGCGTTCATCATAGATCTTGATCACCAGCTCCAATGTCCGGGAGCTGGTCAAAGAAGTAAATGTGAATGGCGCTGAACGCCCGCTCCAGCCTTCCCTGTTCAGGGCCACCATTGCCGCTTGACCGGGTGTGAAGCTGTAGTTTTTAGGCTTTTCGAGCTTGAATTGCTTCACGTTATGGGTCAGGAACGTGGCGTCAATGATCTTTACGGGAATGGAAGGGGCAGGGAATGCCGCTGTGCCATGCCCTTGCCCTGCTGCTGGTGTGCCTGGAGCCATCGCTTGGGCTTTGGCACCGATCAGCTCTTCATATTGTCAAATTGCAGGGGCAGCTCAAAGTCGGCGCCACGCAAATGGCCCATGACCGCCTGCAGGTCGTCGATCTTTTTTCCCGTAACCCGCACCATGTCGTCCATGATCTGGGCTTGCACCTTCAATCCCGTGTCCTTGATCGATTTCACGATCTTCTTGGCCGTCTCCCGGTCTATTCCTTGTTTCACCTTGATCGTGCGGTACAGTAGTTTGCCACTGGGCACGGGTTCTTCGGACAGGTCGTAGCTCTTTACATCCACCTTTTGTTTGGCACTGCGTTCGAGCAGCACGCTGAGGATGGCGTCCAACTTCAGGTGGTCCTCGGTGGAGAGCTTCACGGTCAGGGCTTTTTTGTCAAATTCCACTTGGCTGTTGGTTCCGCGCAGATCATAGCGCGTATCCAGCTCGCGCTTTACGGTATTTATCGTGTTGTCCAGCATTTGCGGATCAACCTTGGAGAGCACATCAAAGCTTGGCATGGTACACCGGTTATTTCACAAGGTTACATTACACCTGCCTTTCGCTTAAGGCAAGGCCGTGCACCGCGCAGGTACGGAGCGGCCGTCCGCGGTGTTGCCTGCCCGGGCCGCAGGCCTCGGACAAGCCCTTAGCCGATCACCTCCGCATGGGGGAAGCGCTGCTTCCAAAAGGCCAATTTCTTCAAGTCGGACAGGGTGATCACCGTGCGGCTGTCCAAGCGGACCTTAATGGCTTTCAGGCCGGAGCGAACCGGTTGGGTCAAAATGGTTTCTTTCTTTTTACGTGGCATTGTCCAGTTTTTCGTAACCACCCGCAATAACATGCCAAACGGGAGTTGACGGGTAAACCTTAAGGAGTTCTAACAAAATGGCATTGTGTCGATCAGAAAGCTGGCAATTTGTCGCACAGCCTGATCCATATCCGCTATCAGCCACAGAATCCTGTCTGGCACCGAAACCAGGGCTCTACCCGAATGATGTTGCAGTTTGGGCAATGACGTTGCGCTTGGAGCCGGGTCCCAGGGAAAGTGAAGGCGGTTCGGGCCGGCCGGGGGAAGCAAGTTCATCTTCTTGGTAAAAAAAGGGGCCGCCTCAGTAAAGAAGCGGCCCCTTCGGGCAGAGAGTTGACCTGGTGTTACTTGCTCACCGCAACGCGGAAGCTGGAGGTGGCACCACGCTCAAAGGCAACGTGGAAGGTGTACAAGCCGTTGTCCAAACCGCTCAGGTCCATGGAGAGGATGTTGTTGCCACCCACGGAAACTTGTTGGTCGGCCACCAAGGTTCCTTTGCTGTCGAACACTTGTACCGTGGCTTTGCCGGTTTGCCCCTTCATGGGGATGCTGATCCGCGTGGCCGTGGGGTTGGGGTAGGGGGTCAATTCAACCCGGTTGTTCTCGTCAATGCCCACGGTGGCGCTCACCATTTTCACGCCCATGGCCGGTACTTCACCGGTATTCCAGCCGCCGCTCCATTGGTCATCAATGTTCAGCAGGGTGGTGATGGCATCGATGACCAAGCCGGTTTCATCGTAGTTCACCGTGTTGCTGTGGCCCAGGAACACGTTCATGTCGCTGGTGGACACGCAGAAGAGATACTTCTGGTTGTCCACGAGCACGGTGGGTTCAAAGAAGGGAATGTACATCACCTCACCGCCTTGCAGGGAATCGGTGTACTGGAATTCGCCGTTCATCACCTCGGAGATGTCCGTGAAGAAGGCATCGCTCAGGCCGGTGAAATCGTCGTTCCATTCAAGCAGGCGGATGTTCAATTGCTGCCCGACCATGCTGGCGTTACCGCTCAATGTACCGGCCGCATACATCCCGTCCACGCGCAAGCGGTGGGCGTTGGCATCCTTGAAGTACCCGCAGATCTCGAATTTCTGGGACGCTGTACTGGGCTTGAAGAAGGCGATCTGCTCGGGCAGGCCGTCAACATCTTCGGGCGCAAAGGAGAGCAGCGTGTCGAACGCCGTGGTAGTGGTGAAGGTGTTGTCACCGGGGAAGTCATCTTCGGCACCCAGCTCGGTGGTGTAGGTGAGCTCATAGCGGCCCGTATAGCCGTTTTGGCTGAAGGTGGGCAGGTTGAAGAAGGTGCTGTCCCCGGAGTTAATGCTGGCGGGGGTGGAGGTTTCCTCGTAGACCACGTTGCCATCGTGGGTCACCGTGGCTTTCAACGTGGCGTTGGCTTGGGCTGCGCTGCCGTAGTTGTGCACCCAGCTGCCCAGTTCCACGCTGAATTCACTGTCCGTGGTGGATACCATGGAAGGACGAGCCGCTTGGATCGGCAAGAGCATGTTGCCGCCCGTGATCGACAAGTTGTTGGGGAACATGTTCAGCACGGAGCCGATGAGCATTTCCACGTTGCCTGCTTCCACTTCATCATGGATCATCGCGCCATCGCTGGTGCTGATCATGACCACCGGGATGGTGACCGAGCCGCCGTTGGCACCGCCGCCCATGCCCACCGGGGCTCCGCCGTTGTTGATGATCACGCAGGCGAGAGCGCCTGCATTCTGGGCGTTGAGCGCCTTGAGGCCGAATTCACAGGCGCCGCGGTACACGATGGCGATCTTGCCGGCCACATCAGCGCCGTTGGTCAAGGCATTGCAGCCCAAGGTGTCGCCTGCGGTGCCGTCCCTCCCGATCTCCGTGAATTCCTGTACCCGGTTGGCAGGGTCGTTCAGGTCCGGCATTTGGGTGCCCCAACTATCATCGGCATAGGTGAACACCAATGGCCCGGCCAGGTCGGTGGGTTGGAGCACATAGGTGGTGATCTGCCCTTGGGCAGCCCATCCGATCAGTGCCATGGAGCACGCGAGTATTGTTTTCTTCATGTGGTTTGGTTTTTGGGAGTTTTGCAGCTTGAGGGGTTCACGAGGGAATTGGCCGAAGGTAATGATCGACCGCTGATATTCCAAACATCTTTGAGGTAAAGTTGGTTCGGTCAGATCCAACCGTTGAGCTGGTAGTACAGGAGGGCGGCATACTCCCGGAGGCAGGTGATCTCCAGCTTCAGATAGTTCCAGAAGTTGTACCGCAGGTCAGTGCTGGCGGAGATATCGGGGGTGAATGCCTTACCACCGGCCCCGGTGTGGTTGAAGGCAAGGTTGCTGAACAGCGCATGTTCGAACGCGGGCGCACCGGCCACACGCGCGAAGCCCAGTTTGCGAAAGGTGCACAGGCTGCGGTACATGTGTTCCGGGGCGGTCACCACCGCGATCGATCGTGCTTTCCATGCAGGCCGGGTGGTGGCCACGTCCAACGCCTGTTCGCGTGTGTTCCGGCCGTGCATGACCAGGGTGATGCGCTCCGGCGCCACACCGCGCAGGCCCAGTTCCTGCACCATGGCCCGGGCCAAGGCCGTGTCGTAGGGAAGCGCCAAGAGCAGCCCGGCTGCCGGTGCTTGGGCCGCGCGTTTGGCAGCCTCCTGGCAGCGCATAAGCTCCGGACCGGAAGGCATGCCACTGCCGGAAAGAACCAGAATGGCTTCCACCTGCGGGCCTGCCAGCCCGCCTGCGGTGCCCAGCCAGCGGTGGGCATCAAATGGAATGCGGGTGAAGGCCAGGACCGTCAACAACAGGGCAACACCACCGGAAAGCATCAGGCAGGTCCGCAACAGCCTTCCGAACCAGGAACGCCGTAGATCGCAGCAGGTCATCACTGCGAATTAACAGCCGGGAAAGCGGTGAACGCCCTCTAGGGCCTTATTTGAAAGCGCTCAACAGCGCCTCCCAATGGCCTGTGGGCAAGGCCGGGAATTGTGCGAACCACTTTCATTTTTTCCCGGATGCCGGATCTTCCTCCATGATCGCGCTTTCCATCTTGATGCTCCTCGGGTGCCGGCACTGCCAGGGGGGGCTGTCCTGGGTTCAAGCAAAGGTGATGTTGTAGGCGGGGCGTGAGATGCTGTTTGCCCTGCGGGTCCATCAGCATGGAGATGTTCTTGGTGTGGCCGTCGCCATTGCGGGCGTTGACGTGAAGCACTTGCGGCAGAAGAACACCACGGCATCGGGGTTGGGCAGGCCCGGCAAACGCATCACCGCGAAGGCTTCCTCATCACCGTACCGCAGCGGATCATTGAAGTCCATGTGGGCCACCGTTCAAAGCGTGGCCATGTGCAGGCGCACTGCCTCGCAGGTCCTACCATGCCGGTCGAAGCGCTGCGTGAGGAAATGCGCGCGGCCCTGTACCTCCAGCAACGCTTCGCGTTCGCCCTTCTCGCGGCTGGTCTTGAACTTCTCGTTAGCTTGCTGCTACGGAATGATCCCACTGCGCCCGAAGTGCGGGGTGTTTTATCTCACCCGCTTTCCCTCCATTTCACCGCCCTGCCGGAAGGTGAGCCTGTTCACCGTGCCGTCGGCTTCAGGGTGGAAGGTCATGCTGGCGTCCACCACGGTGAGAAAGAACTCGTGCGGCGCGGAGCCGAATACCTCGAACTCCTGCTGGCCGGTGGCGCGTACGAAGAAGCGGTCGCCCTCAGTACGGAATGTCAGTGTGAAGCCGGGTGCCAGTTCATATTCGCCCACGTAGGGTTGCAGATCGGCGTGCTGTAGTGCGATCGCCTTGCGCACGGGCAGGGGCTTGTCGGTCCGGGTCAGCTTTTCTTCACGGTCGCGTGCTTGGAACAGGGCTCCGGTCACCTTGCTGTCGGCGCGTTGGAAATGCAGGTTGATCACATCATGCGTGTAAATGAAGCGGTCCTCACCCAAATACCGGAGATCGAAGCGGCCGCCCCCTTGGCGCTG
>JADZAC010000046.1 GCA_020852835.1 Flavobacteriales bacterium | reverse complement strand
TCCTGCACGCGGCATGGCTGCGTCAGAGTTGCCTCCATTGCGCAATATTCCTCACTGCTGCCTCCCGTAGGAGTCTGGTCCGTGTCTCAGTACCAGTGTGGGGGATAACCCTCTCAGGCCCCCTACCGATCGTAGCCTTGGTGAGCCGTTACCTCACCAACTAGCTAATCGGGCGCATGGTCATCCTGTACCGCCGGAGCTTTCAAGCCAAGGTGATGCCACCTCGGCTGTTATGGGCCATTAGTCCGGATTTCTCCGGGTTATTTCCCAGTACAGGGCAGATTCCATACGTGTTACGCACCCGTGCGCCGGTCGCCACCCATGTATTGCTACATCGTGCTGCCCCTCGACTTGCATGTGTTAAGCCTGCCGCTAGCGTTCATCCTGAGCCAGGATCAAACTCTCCATTGTAAGTGGGTTTGATCTGGCCCCTTTCAGTGTCTCCCATGTGCACCTTACAGCACACAAGGACACTCACTTTTCTCAGAATGGACAATAGGTCAAAGAACGATCCAGGTCCCCGGGGGTCAGCCCGGGCTTGGTTGTCTAGTTTACGCCTTCCGTTCAAGGAACGTATCTCGGAAGGGGCTGCAAATGTATGCCGATCTTTTGATCCACCAAACGTTGTCGAATTTTTTTCTTCGACTCCCGCTTGGCGCGGCTTACATCAACTCCCCCGGACCGGGGCGCTCAAAGAACGTTTTTCCGAAAGCGGCCGCAAAGGTAGACCGCTTTTCTTTCCATCCAAATCCGGATCGAAAAAAATTTCAGGCGGCAGCCTACGGAGTGCTCACCGCAAAGGGCAACACCTTGCCGTTGAAGAACTTGTGCCCTTCCAAAACAAATCGGGCCAGGAAGCCCCCCACTTCCTCAGGGCCTACTGGCGCGGGGTAACCCGGGAAAGCGGCCCGCAACATCGGCGTGTCCACCGCGCCTAGGCAGATGCAGTTGCAGCGCACCCGCAGGTCCTTCATTTCCTCGGCCAGGCATTCGGTGAGGTTGGTCAGTGCTGCTTTACTGGCGCTGTATGCGGCCAACCCGGGGAACTTCACACTTCCTTGGAACCCGCCCATGCTGCTGATGTTGACCACATGCCCGGGAGGTGCCCCGGCCAGCAGCGGTGCCAAGCCTTGGGCAAGCAGCAAGGGCACCGCAGCATTCAGGTGGAAGAGCCGTGAAGTTTCCGGGGCCGTCCATGCGCCGAACGGCTGCTTGATGAGCAGCCCGGCATTGTTCACCAGCCCATGCAAGCGGCGGCCGGACACGGTTTGCTGCACCTTGGCCACGGCGTCCGCCTGTTCCAGGTCCAGTACCAGCGGGTGCAACTGCCCGGCTCCCGCCTTGCATTCGTTCGAAAGCTCTTCCAATGCCCCCGCGCTGCGGGCCACGGCGATCACTGAGCAGCCGTGTTCCAATACCAATGACTTGGCTGTAGCCCGGCCCACGCCGCTGCTCGCCCCGGTGACCACCAGCAACCTTTCCGGGGCCACTGCTTCATTCGTTCGCATATCCATTGCGATCGGCTTGTGCCGAACGCGGAGCAAAGTACGGCGTGGTACGGCGCCGGGGCTATGGGCCCTACGGAGCCGAGGCCGCCAGGTGATCGCGGGTGCGATCAGCGCCTTGGCTTCAACTGTTGCAAACGTTCGCGTTCCACGGGATCGAGCTGGTTGCCCAACTGGCGCATTTGCCGTTGGATCCAGGCCTGACGCCGTTTTACATAGGAGGACGGCTTACAGGCATTGTAGCGGCGCGGGGCCGGGAGCACGGCGGCGATGAGGGCGCATTGCGAGGGGGTCAGCTTGGCGATGCTGCGCTTGAAGCAGGCCTGGGCCGTGGCTTCCACGCCAAACCGGCCTTTTCCCGTTTCCGCGATGTTGAGGTATACTTCCAGGATCCGTTGCTTGCCCCACAGCCCTTCGATCAGCAAGGTGAACCAGGCTTCGAGGCCTTTGCGCACGAAGGTGCGGCCAGGCCAGAGGAATACGTTCTTGGCGGTCTGTTGGCTGATGGTGCTGGCCCCGCGCACCCTGCTGCTGCGTTCATTGTGTTCCAAGGCCTTCTGCATGGCCTCCATGTCGAATCCGTGGTGCTGGAAGAAAAGCTGGTCCTCCGCGGCGATCACCGCCATGGACATGGCTTTGGGCATGGCCTTCCAGGATCTCCAGGTGCGCTCCACCCCTCCTTGTTCGCCCACTTGCTCGGCCATGGCCCAGGTTACCGGCGGTGGCAGGAAGCGCAGCACCAACACCCAGATCACGGAAACAACCAGGATCCAGAAGGCGGTGGCCGCCACGGTGCGGAACAACTTGTGCAGCATGGCGACGAAAGTAAGGGAGCCCGTGCGCCATGCACCAACGCGAACGGGGCCTGTGCAGGCCCCGTTCATCCGGCTCTCCCGCAGGTCACTTTCCCTCGTTGAGCTTGCGGCGGATGATGAAGTGATGGGCGATCAGTGCCGAGCCGCCACAGAGCAGCACCATCATAAAATAGGGCAACGGGTTGTCTGAGGCTTCCCCGTCTGGCAGGGTGAACATGGTGCTGGCCAAGAGGTGACCGAGCAGGAGCCCCAGCCCGATGCCCGCGAGAAAGAGGCCGTTGCGCAGGCTGCTGAAACCTTTGTCCATGTCCTTTACGGCGCCCAGGTCCATGCCCTTATCGATCATGGCCATGCGCTCGCGGTGCCTGCTGGTGATGCTGATGTAGGCGATCGCGAAGATCACCAGGAACAGGACCGGCAGAATGATGACTTCTTCTTGCATGGTTCAGGGGTGTTTGCCCATCGGACGCCGCCGTTCGTACTGCGGTTACACCCCTTGTGGAAAAGGCCGGCAGTGACGCACGGGCCGGAGTAGTTTGGTGGTGCGATGTAACCGCAGCCAATTGCAACCGCGTCCTATGCGGTACGCGCCAACACCCGTGACCGAAGCTGAAGCCATAGCCTTGTGCCGCAGGGGCGACCAACAAGCGTTCGCCTGGCTTGTACACACGTACAAGCACATGGTGTACACGCTGACCATGCAGGTATTGCGGCACCGGGAGGAGGCCGAGGAGGCCGCACAGGATGCCTTCGTCAAAGCCTACCGGAACCTGGGGGGCTATTCGGGCCAAGCCAAATTTTCTACTTGGTTGTACAGCATCACCTACCACACGGCCATATCGAAGCTGCGCGCGCGGAAGGCTGTTGCACGCGACCTTGCCGAAGTGCCGGAGACATCGTTGGCGGGCGACCCGGACCGACCATGGGAGCACCACGACCGGAAGCGGGCATTGGATGCGGCCCTGGCCCTGTTACCCGCTGAGGACGCGGCCGTGGTGGGGCTCTATTACTTCTCCGAGCAGAGCGTGGAGGAGATCGTAACCGCCACGGGGCTGTCGGCGTCGAATGTGAAGGTGAAACTGCACCGCAGCCGCAAACGCTTGTTCGAGGTGCTGCGGGGCCATTTGAAGGAAGAGCTATGGACGCTCCACGAGGAATGAACGAGCAGGAAGCGGATAAGCAGCTGAAGGCGCTATTCCGCGAGGTTGCGGGCTACCAAGCCCCGCAAGGCATGGAGCAGCGCATACTTCAGGCGGTGGCGGCCATACCCGGGGCCGTGCCCACCATCGAAAAGCCATTGCTGCCGGGTTGGGCATGGCTGATCACCGGGCTCTTGACCGCCGCGACCGTTGCGCTGGGGCTTTTCACCCGCCCCTCCCCCGCTCCCTGGTCATTGAAACTACTGCCTGAGGGGCTGCTGGACGAGCTGTTCGGATCGCCGTGGCTGGCCATGGCCCTGGCTTCGGTGGCGCTGTTGCTGGCGTTGAACACGTGGCTCAACGGCCGCTTGGCCACGCATCGCGTGCACTGATCACAGCTGCGATCGGGCCGCCTGAATGGCGGCATCGTAGTTGGGCTCATGGCCCAATTCCGGCACCAGTTCGTGGTAGCGGATGATGCCTTCCCGGTCGATCACCCACACGGCCCTGGCCGTGGCGGCCTCCATGGGCCCTTCAGCTATGCGCACCCCCCACGCGTCCATGTCGTGGAAGCGGAAGTCGGAACCGGGCACCACGTTCTCAATGCCTGCTGTGGTGCAGAAGCGTTTCATGGCGAACGGGGTGTCCACGCTGATCACCAGCACCGTGGCTCCGAGGCCGGCGGCCCGTTCGTTGAAGGTGCGTGTTTCCCGAGCGCAAGTATCCGTGTCCAAGCTCGGAACGGAGAGCAGCACCACCACCTCGCCCTTGAGGTCGGAAAGAGCGGCATTGGAACGATCCTGTTTGACGTAACGGAGCTGCGGTGCGGGTGCACCTATGGCGGGAACGGAGCCGTGGAGCTTGGGCAATGGCATGCTATGGATGTTTGGCCTTCCGGCCGGTGGAACAAGCGTATGCGTTACGGACAGGGCAAACTGGGATGTACGGGCGACCAGCGGCTCATTCTTCCATGATCGCCGGAATGGCACCCATGTACGCCGTACGGGCATCAGCGATGAAGCCCATGGGTTCGTCGTCCACCATGAGCTTGCCTTTGGTCACGTGGCCCAGAAGGATGAAGGGCACCTTGCTCAAACGCATCAGGTCGAGGAAATCATCCTCCTGGTCCTCGGTGATGGTGACCACCACGCGGCCTTGCCCTTCACCGAAGAGGAAGGCATCGGGGCGCACCTCGCTGTCGGTCACGATGTCGAAGCCCAGGTCGTTGGGCATGGCCATCTCCACCAGGGCGGTCCAGAGGCCGCCATCGCTCACATCGTGTGCGGCCGTGATCAGGCCGCGCTTGATGAGGTGGGCGATCACCACGTGCATGACGTGTTCCTCCTGGAGGTTGAAATAGGGTGCGGGCGAGTTGTGCACGTTGTGGTGCTTCACCAGGTATTCGCTGCTGGCGATGTCGTCGGTGACCTTGCCGATGAGGAAGATCAGGTGGCCCTTGGACTGGAAGGCGAGGGTCATGCGCTTTTCCACATCGTCCACGATGCCCACCATGCCGATGGT
>JADZAC010000045.1 GCA_020852835.1 Flavobacteriales bacterium | reverse complement strand
CGCTCTGCACGAAGGCATCGTCCATGGCGGGCACTTGCTGGCCTTCCTTGCCCATGAAGTGGTTCGCGATGAGCCACTCGCGGACGAATTCCTTGCTGAGCTGCTTTTGGCGCTCGCCCTTGGCCTGTCGTTCGGCGTAGCCTTCCAGATGGAAATAGCGGGAGCTGTCCGGGGTGTGTACCTCATCGATCAACAGGATGCGGCCATCCGCCGTGCGGCCAAACTCGTACTTGGTGTCCACCAGGATCAGCCCGCGCTCTTTGGCGATGCGGCTGCCTTCGGCGAAGAGCGCCAAGGCGTAGCGGCACATGGTGTCCCATTCCGCAGGCGTGCAGAGGCCGCGCTTGAGGATCTCCTCCGGAGTGATGTCCTCGTCGTGGCCCTCATCAGCCTTGGTGCTGGGGGTGATCAACGGCGTGGGGAAGGAATCATTCTCCTTGAGCCCGTCCGGCATGGTGGCGCCGCAGAGGACGCGTTTGCCCTCGTTGTAGGTGCGCCAAGCGTGGCCCGCCAGGTAGCCGCGCACCACCATCTCCACCTTCACCGTGGTGCAGCGGTGGCCCACCACCACGTTGGGGTCTGGCGAGGCGATGGCCCAATTGGGCGCGATGTGGGCGGTGGCCTGCAGCATGTGCCAACTGAGCTGGCTGAGCACCTGGCCCTTGTGCGGAATGCCGCGCGGCAGCACCACGTCGAAGGCGCTGATGCGGTCGGTGGCCACCAGCAGGGTGCGGCCGTCCTGCAGGTGGTACACATCGCGCACTTTGCCGTGGTAAACTTCGGCAACGCCCGGCAGGCGCAGGTCCGAGCGCATTAGGGTATTCGGCAAGCTCATGGCTTTTTGCCTTTGTGTTCGGTTGGTTTCGTTGTGCCCGAGGCAGGCGGTTTTCCTTCCTCGATGTCCTTGAATGCCGCGATCACGCGGGTAACGAGCTCGTGGCGGATCACATCCTTTTCATCGAGGTCGATCACGGCCACGCCCTTCACGCCGCGCAGGTGTTCCACGGCGGGCAGCAGGCCGGAGCGCACGCGGTCCGGCAGGTCCACTTGGGTGGCATCGCCGGTGATGATGAACTTGGCATCGCGGCCCATGCGGGTGAGGAACATTTTAAGCTGGGGCAGGCTGGCGTTCTGGGCTTCGTCCAGGATCACGAAGGCGTGGTCCAGCGTGCGGCCGCGCATGAAGGCCAGCGGGGCGATCTGGATCACGCCGCCTTCGAGGTATTCCACCAGTTTCTGTGGCTGCACCATGTCCTTGAGCGCATCGTAGAGCGGCTGCAAGTAGGGATCCAGCTTTTCGCGCAGGTCGCCGGGCAGGAACCCCAGGTTCTCCCCGGCTTCCACCGCAGGCCGGGTCAGAACAATGCGGCGCACCTGGCGTTCCTTCAGCGCCCGCACGGCCAAGGCCACGGCGGTGTAGGTTTTGCCGGTACCGGCCGGCCCGATGGCGAAGACCATGTCCTGGTGGGCCACGGCTTCCACCATGCGCTGCTGGTTGGGCGTGCGGGCCTTGATCCGCAGGCCGAAGTTGCCGTGCACGATCACCCCGCCGCCGTCCGGTTCACCGCCGTGGGCCTCCCCGTCGCCGCTGTGCATGATCTCTTCGAGCACCTTTTCGGGCAGCTCGTTGTACTTCACCACGTGGCGCTGCAACTGTTCGAAGCGTTCCAAGAATACTTCCACCAGCTCGCCCGGCCCGGCAACCCGGAGCTCATCGCCCCGCGCCAAGATGTTCAACTGGGGGAAGAACCCCCGGATGGCACGCAGGTTCCGGTCGTTCGGACCCAGCACCGCAACCGGGTCGGCTGCCGTAATGTGTATGGTGCGTTCGCTCAAAGGATGCGGCTTTGCCCCCGTTGCAGCATTGCGCATGGGGCGGTTACTTTTGACCGGTCGAAGGTAACGGCGCCAGCCTATCCCCTCATCATATGGCCATCATCACGCTCACCTCGGACATGGGCACCAGCGACCATTATGTCGCTGCGGTGAAGGGCGCCATTTTGACCCAGTTGAAGGAGGCCAGGATCGTGGACATCAGCCACGACATAGCCCCGTTCAACAACAGGCATGCGGCCTTCGTGCTGCAGAATGCCTGGCCGGAATTCCCGGAGGGCACCATCCATATCATCGGCGTGAACCCGGAAGCCGACGGGGAAACTCCCCACCTGGTGGTCCGCTTCAAGGGTCACTATTTCATCGGCGCGGACAGTGGGCTCTTTCACCTGCTTTTTGAGCAGCAACCCGATGCCATCGTGGAACTTACCTTGCAGTTGGACAAGGACCACCTGACCTTCCCCACCAAGAACATCTTCGTAAAAGCCGCCTGCCACCTGGCCCGGGGCGGCACCATGGAACTGCTGGGCCGCCGGGTGAACGCCGTGCGCGAACAGCTCCATGTGCGGCCGGTGGTAAGTGACGATGCCATCAAGGGGGAAGTGATCCATGTGGACCGCTATGGCAATCTCATCACCAACATCACCCGCGAGTTGTTCAGGTCCTTGGTGAAGCACCAGGCCTTCCGGATCACCATCGGCCCCTCGCGCCACAACATCACCGTCATCCACAAAGCTTATTCTGATGTGCCCGTGGGCGAACGGGTGGCGTTCTTCAGCGATACGGGCCAGTTGGAGATCGCCGTGAACAAGGGAGTGGTGGGCAATGGAGGCGGCGCTGCCCAACTCCTGGGCCTGCGCGTTGCCGACCCGGTGCGCTTGGAAGTGTTGCCCAAAGCCGAAATGGCCCCCGCCCGCCCATGATCGTACGCCTGGTGAAAATGACCTTCCGGTCCGAAGAGGCCGCGCCCTTCCAGCAGCTCTTCAACGGCTGGCGCCACCGCATCATCGCCACGCCCGGCTGCCGATCGCTGGAGCTGTTGCACGACATGAAGGACCACCGCGTGTTTTTCACCCGGAGCGAGTGGGATACCGAAGCGGCTTTGGAGGGCTACCGACGATCCGCGACCTTTGCCCAAGTGTGGCCCGTGGTCAAAACCATGTTCGCCGCCCCGGCTGAAGCATGGACCATGCAGGTGGAACATCGCATGCCGGCCAACAACGACCCCAACAGTTTTGCGTAAGCCCATGAAGCATCCCCTGATCAGTATGTCGTGCGTCCTGCTGACCATCCCCAGCCTTGCCCAACCCGCAACACGGGACATCCTGGCGGAGGCCGTGGTGGCCTATGAAGCCGGCCAGCTGGATTCCGCCATGGCACGCATCGGGCGGGTCATCACACAGGAGCCTGCTTCGGCAAAAGCCTTCAAACTGCGGGGCGACATCCATCAGCGCCGCCGCGAATACGACGCTGCCATGGCCGACTACCGCACCTCCGAAGACCTGGACCAAAACGATCCACGGCTGTACGTGAGCCGCAGCGCGTTGTACATTACCCAGGGCAATGCCAAGGGCGGGCTGCGCGAAGCGGACAAGGCGCTGGACCTGGCCCCGCTGGATGCCGATGCATGGTACAACAGGGCATGGGCCCTCTACCAGGGCAATGACCTGGAGGCCGCCCTGAAGAGCGTGCGCAAAGCCTTGGACGTGGACCCCCGCTTCCCGGAGGCCCTGTACCTGTCGGGGGTGATCAAGGGTGCCCGGTATGATGAAGAGGCCGGCGTGGAAGAGATCGACCAGGCACTGCGCCTCAACCCGGGCATTCCGGGCGGCTTGATGAGCATGGCCGTGCTGTTGTACGAAGGCAAACGCTACCAGGAGGCCATCACCAAGTTCACCGAAGTGATCGCCAGCGATACCACCGAACTGGCCGATGCCTACTACTACCGGGCCGACTGCCACTACAACCTGGGCAACAAGGAATCGGCCTGCGAAGACTGGAACCGGAGCGTACGCCTGGGCGACCGTGATGCCGCGTTCATCAAGCGCAACTATTGCGATACGGACGCCTCCAAGATCCCCAAGAAGCCCAAGCGCCAACGCCGCAGGACCACCATCGAGTTTTGATGACCGCCTGGAATGCCCATCTTTTCCAAAGGTGCACGCCATTGCCTGGAATTTGGCGCCCCTTGGCGGGCATGTGCCCTTACTTTCGCCCGCTTGCCTGCCGGAAGGTCATGAGCCGGCGTGCCGATAGAAGATGGGAGCGCTGATCCGCAAGGAAGTACGAGTGTTTTTCGGTTCACTGATCGGCCACATGGTCATCGTGGTGTTCCTGCTGATCACCGGCCTCTTCCTTTGGGTGTTCCCGGACAACCTCCTCGATGCGGGATATGCCGACCTGGGGCTGCTCTTCCAAGTTTCCCCATGGGTGCTGCTCTTCCTGGTACCGGCCATCACCATGCGCAGTTTCAGCGAGGAACGCCGCACGGGCACCATTGAGCTGCTGCTCACCAAGCCCGTAACGGAATTGCGCCTGGTATTGGCCAAATACACGGCCGCCATGGTGCTGGTGCTGCTCGCCCTGTTGCCCACCATGATCTACTGGTACAGCATCGGCAGCTTGGGCCTGCCGGCGTGGAACCTGGACAATGGCGGCATCCGGGGCAGCTATATCGGGCTCTGCTTCCTGGCCTCGGCCTTTGCGGCCATCGGCGTGTTCGCCAGCGCGCTCACCGACAGCCAGATCGTGGCCTTCCTCGTGGCGGTGTTCCTGTGCTTCATCGTGTACCTGGGCTTTGATCTCATGGCGGACTTCAGCTCGCTCGGTGCGATGGAAGGACCCATCAAGGCCATGGGGATCCAACAGCACTACAGCAGCATGCAGCGCGGGGTGATCGACCTGCGCGACGTGCTGTACTTCCTGGGGCTGGACGCCATCTTCCTGTTGGCCACGCGCACCGTGCTCCAAAGCCGCACCTGGTGATGAGCACGGCAAGGAACATCACGCGCAAAGCAGCCGGTCTGCTGGAACTGGCCATTGGAACTGCATGCGTACTGCTGGTGCTGTTCATCGGCTCGTTCATCCGCTTGCGCGCCGACCTCACCACCGAAAAGCGTTTTACCCTTACCCCGGCCACCGAACAGCTCGTGGACAGCCTGAAGGACGTGGTGTTCGTGAAGGTGTACCTGAGCGGTGAACTGCCGGCCGACCTGCAACAGCTCAGCACCAGCCTGCGCGACCTGCTCGATGAGATGCGCGTGCGCAATCCCGACCTGATCCAGTACGAATTCACCGATCCCAGCGCCAGCCTGGACGAGGCCACCCGCAACAAAGTATACCAACAACTGCAGGACGACGGATTGCAGTACACCAGCATCCGCACCCGCGGAAAAGGCTCCCAGAGCGAGGTGATCGTTTGGCCCGGTGCCATCATCAGTTTCCAGGGCAAAAAGCTGCCCGTGCAATTGCTGCGATCGCAGCTGCGGGCCACCGATGCCGAGGCCGTGAACCGCTCCGTCAACAACCTGGAGTATGAACTGGCCAGCGCCATCCGCAAGATCACCAAACCGTTCAGGGCCCGCGTGGCGGTCATTGCCGGCAAGGGAGGACCGGATGAGCTGGCCCTGAAGGACCTCACTACGGCGCTTAGTGAACAGTATGAGGTGAGCCACGTGCGGCTCGATGGAAAGGTCGATGCGCTGAGCAGCAAGCCCGACGGGGTCACCTACCGGATCAACAACTACGAGGCGGCCATCATTGCCAAGCCCGACAGCCTGTTCGGCGAGAAGGACCAGTTCATCATCGATCAGTTCGTCATGAACGGCGGCAGGGTGCTTTGGGCCGTGGATGCCATGGACCCGCACTTGGACAGCCTGCGCACCAACCAGTACTCCATGGCCACCCCGTTGGAGCTCGGCTTGGACAACCTGTTCTTCGCCTATGGCGTGCGCTTCAACAAGGACCTGCTGCTGGACAAGCTTTGCGGCCCGATCCAGCTCTATACCCAACCCTACGGCAACCAGCCCAAGCTCGAAACGCTCCCTTTCCCTTTCCACCCCTTGGTGGTGGATTCCAACAACCATCCGATCACGGCCAACATCGATCCCGTGCTGCTCAAATTGGTCGGCAGCATCGATACCATCGGGCTGGACAGTGCGCACAGCACCATCCTGCTCACCACTTCACGCTATACGCGGGTGATGCGCAACCCCGTGCGGGTGAGCCTGGCCGTGGTGGACATGGACCTGGGGTTGGACCGCAACAACAGCCCCTACCGGCCGGTGGCCGTGCTGACCCAGGGCGTGTTCCGCTCGGCCTTTGCCGGTAAACTGGGCATGGCGGATAGCGTGCTGCATGCCATCGGCTACCGCGAATGGAGCCGCCCCACTGCGCAGGTGTTCGTCAGCGACGGGGATGCGATCACCAACCCCGTGAACCGGCAAACCGGAGCCTATTACCCCATGGGCTACGAACGCATGGCCCAGGCCAAGGTGTACGGGAACCGCGAATTCTTCGTCAACGCCATGAACTACCTGCTCGATGACAAGAGTTTGATCAGCATTCGCTCACGCTCCATCCGGCTGCACCAGCTGGATCCCCAGCGGATCGAAGCCCGGCGCACGGCCATCCAGGTGGCCAATGTGGTGGCCCCCATCCTGCTCGGGCTGCTGGGCGGCGTGCTCTTTTACCTGCTGCGCAAGCGGCGCTATTCCCGCATCCCATGAAAAAACGCGCGCTCCTGCTCGTTCTCCTGGCCGGCTTGGGCGCCTTGGCCTGGTGGCTTTGGAAGCATAACACCGGCAGCACCTTCTCCGGTGCCCTCACCGATTTCGCCGTGGCCGATACTGCCTCCGTGGACCGCATCTTCATCGCCGAAAAATCCGGCGGCACCGCCGACCTGCGGCGCACCTCGTCCGGGTGGACCGTGAACGGCATGCCCGCCAAGGACTTCCAGGTGGCCTTGCTGCTGAAGACCTTCAAGCTGGTGGAGCTGCGCGCACCGGTGCCCAAAAGCATGGAAGGCAATGTGCTGCGCGTGATGACTGGTACCGCCCGCAAGGTGGAGATCTACCAAGGCGGCAGCAAGCCCAGCAAGATCTGGTGGGTCGGCGGTTCCAGTGCCGACCATTACGGTACCTACATGGTGCTGGAGGTCCCAGGGCGCGGCCGCAGCGAGGTGCCTTTTGAAATGGGCATGGCCGGATTTACCGGCGTGCTGAACACGCGCTTCCACACGATCATTGATGATTGGCGGAGCAGCCGCGTGACCTACTACCCCACCCTGGCCGATATATCCCGCGTGGAAGTGGAGATCCCCGGCGACCCCTCCCAAGGCTATAACATAGCATTCAAGGGCGGCGACAGCCTGGTGCTGCATGATGGCCTGGGCCGGGTGGTGCCCATGGACACCCTGCGGGTGCAGGATGTGATGCTGGCCTTGCGCAACGGCAGTTTCGAAGGGTTTGAGCGCAGCCTGCCACCGGCCGGTCGCGATTCCGTGCTGCACGCCCAGCCGTGGTACGTGCTGCGCATCACCAGTACCAAGGGCGTGCAACGCATCCCCTTCTGGCGCAAAAAGCCCATGGCCGGCGAAAAGGGCATGGACTTCAACCCGGTAACCGAAGACGTGAACCGGATGTACGCCTTGATCAACGACACCGCCCTGGTGGTGGTGCAACGCTATTGGTGGGACAGGGTGACCCGCCCGTTGTCCTCCTTGGAAGCACAGCCCGCCTCCCAGCGGTGAACAGGGCCCCGCCCAAGCTGTGGAAAACGGCGCTTTGGTGTTGATAACCTGCGGTCTATACAGCAGCACGCCCGGATATCTTTGCCACCCCCTGCCAAGGGAGCCCTTGGCAAGATTCCCAACCACGCATTCCTTTAGATCCGGTCATCCATGAAATTCATTGTTTCCAGCAACGCCTTGCTCAAGCAATTGCAAAGCCTCCAAGGTGTGCTTGCCAGCAATAACACCTTGGCCATCCTGGACAACTTCCTGTTCGAGATCGACAACAAGAAGCTTACGGTGACCGCCAGTGACCTGGAAACCACCATCACGGCGGAAATGGCGGTGGAAGCCAAGGAGAAGGGCAACGTGGCCATGCCCGCACGCCTGCTGTTGGACACCCTGAAGGCCTTTCCCGAACAGCCGCTCACCTTCAGCGTGGATGGCAAACACTTTGGGGTGGAGATCAGCAGCGACCAGGGCAAATACAAAATGACCGGCTTCTCCGGGGCGGAGTTCCCCAAGAGCCCCGTGCTGGAGGATGCCGCACGCATCACCATCCCGGCAGGCACCCTGGCCACGGCCATCAACAAAACCATTTTCGCCACCGGCAACGACGACCTGCGGCCGGTGATGAGCGGCATCTTCTTCGAACTTTCCCAAGAGGCCATGCGCTTCGTGGCCACCGATGCCCACAAACTGGTGCGCTACACCCGCAACGACATCAGCTCACCCAAGGCCATCAGCTTCATCGTGCCCAAGAAGCCCCTGAACCTGTTGAAAAACACCCTCTCGGCCACCAATGCCGACGTAAGCGTGGAGTTCAATGAGAACAACGCCTCGTTCACCTTCGACAACATGCGCCTGGTTTGCCGCTTGATCGACGGCAAGTACCCCAACTACGAGGCCGTGATCCCCAAGCAGAACCCCAACAAGCTCACCATCGACCGGCAGGGCTTCCTCAACTCCATCCGCCGGGTGGCCCTCTTCAGCAATAAAACCACCCACCAGGTGCGCCTCAACATCACCGGCAGCCAACTGGCCGTCAGTGCGGAAGACCTGGATTTCGCCAACGAGGCCAACGAGGTGCTCACCTGTTCCTATGAAGGCGAAGACATGGTGATCGGCTTCAATTCGCGCTTCCTCATGGACATGCTGGTCAACCTGGACAGCGAGCACGTGATCATGGAAATGAGCGCCCCCAACCGCGCTGGCATCCTGTTGCCCGGCGAAGGCACCGAGCATGGCGAGGACATCCTCATGCTGGTGATGCCTGTTATGTTGAACAACTGATCGGGCTTGCCCGGTACAAGCTTCACCCCGATGAAACTTCAACTTCCCTTGGCCGCCCTGGCGCTCGGCGTTGTGCTCAGTGCAAATACCTGTACCGAAAAATCCGCCTCCACCTCCGGCGCCCAGGACCAGGTTCCCGGAAAGTGGGTGCTGGCCACCTTGAACGGGGCCGCAGTGGAAATGCCCGAGGGCAAGGAAATGCCTTTCTTGTCCATCGATAGCCTGGGGGTGAACGTCAACGGCTATGCCGGTTGCAACCGCGTGTTCGGCACCATGAAGGTCTGGGGCGATAGCATCGCCTTCCCGGGCTTGGCGGCCACCCGCATGTACTGCCAGGAAACGCAGCAGGTGGAGGACCGGTTCCTGCAAGCCCTGAACGAGGCACGCACGTACCAGGTGGATGGCAGTAAGCTGGTGCTCTTTGCCGGCAAGGAGGTAGCTGTGCTGCAGCGCGCAGCTCAGTAAGCATCCCCCCCGCTGGGCCTGCCCTTCCCACGCAAGGCGCGTGCTCTGTTCCGGCATTGCCCATGGCGGGTTTCGCCCCGGGGATGCCTGCACACCCGGATGCTGATCGTGTATTCCATCCGCTCCCGTTCCCTGCTTGGCCACGATCTACAAGTTGCTTGGCATTTCCGGCGGGGTGGCCCAACAACCCCGGGAATTCCCATGGGATAATGAGGAATTGAGCCTGATGGCATTTGAACCCTTGCACCAAGAGTACCCAGCGGCCGCAGAGCTGTGCTGGCGCAGCCAAGTTTGAAGGAGGGCAATAGGGCCCGTACGCCCCGGCATTGGATCAGTTCCCAAGATGCGGCTCTGCTCCACATAGCATGCCTTGGCCGGTATACCCCGCGCAGGGACACCCTTGTTGCAACTGCTTGCGCCGCCAGCAGGGTAAGAATGCCTATGGCCAACAACAAAAAGGCCCCCGATCGCTCGGGGGCCTTTTTGCAAATTGAGCTCAGGTCAGCGGATGATCTGCAACTGCTGGGCCTTCACCCAGTCGTTGGTGGTGATGGTCACCATGTAATTGCCGCTCTGGAGGCCTTTCAGGTCGATGGTACGGCTGCTGCCGTTGTTGGAGAACACCTCCTGGTGCACCAATCGGCCTGCCAGGTCCGTAACGCGCATGTCCGCCAAGCCACGCACGCTCTCCGGGAGCTGAAGCACCAACTGGCCCGTGGTGGGGTTGGGGTACATGGCGAACTGTTTGGCACCGGCCTCGTCCACGCCTACCATGCCGCACTGCACGGTCCAGGTCATCAGGGTGGCAGCTTCACCGGTGGCACAGGAACCGCTGGCGTTGGAAACCACCCGTACCAGCATGGTGCTGTATCCGTTGGTGGTGTTCACGGCCCAGCCGGCCAAGTTGCCGTTCAGGTTGCCCTGCCACAATTGGTTGGCCTGGACGGGGGCCAAGCCGTTGTAGATCTGCACAAAGTCGCCGGGCAACATGCTGCCGGAATGGAACTCCACGGTCAAGGGCACCCCGTCCAACCCTTGGTAGGGGAACCAGGCGGTGTCGTTGTTGGCGTAGCAGTACTCATAGCCGGCGGCGGCACACACCGTGTCCACGCAGGCCAGCGAGTTGGAGTTGAGCACCGGGCTGTTGATGCGGCACAGGTTGTTCGTCTCGCTCAACACCGTGATCACCACCGCGCTGTCCATGGGGAACGGCCCCACCATGGTGATGCCTGCCGGAATGTTGGTCAGCGTATCGGTGCTCATGGAATTCGCGATGCGGGCAAAGGCACCGGAGCCCAGATCGGTCACGTTCACCGCCACGGTGTAGTTGTGGTGGATGCAGTCCTCCACCAGGCTGAAGTCGGCGGCGGGGTTGGTGCAATCCAAGCAGCTGATCTCGTAGTCCCATGCCGTCTGCAGGCCGTCCGCGCAGCTTCCGGAGAAGTCTGAGGTGAAGGTCATGTAGATGTGTCCGGAGCTGGCGATCAAGGTGGTGTCATCCAGGATGGTCTGGCTGTCGCCATTGGCGAAGATGATGGTGCCCAAGGCATCAGGCCCGTCGTAAATGGTGAGGTTGTCCCAGAAGTTGGACTCGATGGTGCCCGCATTGAAATGCATGGCCAACGGAGTGGCCGTGGAGGCTTGCCAATGCCAGGTCATGTTCTCGCTGGAACCGTAGCAGTAGGTATCGGCCAAGGTGGCACCACCGCACTCAATGATGGTGGGGCAAAGCGGGTTGACCAACGGGTTGGAGCTTACGTTGCACAGTGCATTCTGATCGTTCACCAAGGTGATCACCACCGGCGTGCCGGCCGTGAACGGACCCACGCTGTACACGCCAGTTGCCGTAGCGGCCACCGGCAGGGCACCACCGTTGTTGGTAATGTCCAGCACGGCATCGCTGCCCAGCTCGGTGATGTTCACTTCCACGTTGAACTGCATGGCGTCGCAATCCGTAACCACGCTATAGGTGGCCACGGCCGGCACGCAATCCAAGCAGCCCACTTGCCAGGCCCATTCGGTCATGCTGCCGCTTCCGCAGCTTACGGAGCCCTCGGAGGTGTTCTCCATGTAAATGTGTCCGGAGGCGCCCACAAACTGCATGCCCGTGAGGTCAATGGTGCTGCCCACCGGGTTTTCGTAGAGCAGGGTCCCCGTGTTGTCGGGCCCATCGTAGATCCGGATATGGTCCCACGTGGCGGACTCAATGGAGCCGGCCGAGAAGATGATGATCAGGGGCAAGCCATCGGTGCCCGACTGCCAGTGCCACTGGTGGAAGTCGTTGTTGGGGTAACAGTATGTAAATTCCAAGGGCGCACCACCGCAGGTAACGAACGAAGGGCACAGCGGGTTGGTGAGCGTTTCGGAGTGTACGTTGCAGAGGCTGTTGGTATCGTTCTCCAAGGTGATCACCACTTCGGTGGTGATGGGGAACGGGCCCACGGTGTACACACCGGTAGCTGTCACGGGCACCACGGGGGCACCGGCATCGTTGGTGATGTCCAGCAGGGCCTGGCTGCCCATGTTGGTGATGTCCACATCAATGGTGAAGTTCTGCGCGTCGCAATCCGTGTTCACGGTGTAGGTGGCCTCCGGGGGGGCGCAGTCGTAGCAGCCCACTTCCCATTGCCATTCCGTTTCAAATCCGTCTTGGCAGGAACCGAAGGTGGAGGTGTTCAGTTCCATGTACAGGTGGTCGCCGGTGCTGAAGAACATCATATCATCCAGGATCACCTCGGTGATGTTCTGGTAGAGCAGCGGGGCGGTGTTGTCCGCGCCGTCGTAGATGCGGATGTTGTCGCCGAACAGGCCGGGCCAATCAACGGTTCCCGCGCTGAAGCGCATGGCCAAGGTGCCGCCGGGATCCGTGTTCTGCCAATGCCAGGCGTGGATGTCGCTGTTGGTGTAGCAGTAGGTTTCCTGCAAGGCCGGCTCGCCACAGGTGACGTGGGTGGGGCACAGCGGGTTGGTGAGCACGGGCGAAACCACGTTGCACAGGCTGTTGTTGTCGTTCACCATGGTGAGCGTCACTTCGGTGGTGATGGGGAAGGGTCCCACCGTGTACACTCCGATGTCTTCCGCGGTAACCGTTGGGGCGCCGGCGTTGTTGGTGATGTCCAGCGTGGGGTCGGAGCCCAAGGTGGTCACGTTCACGTCAATGGTGAATTCCTGCGCGTCGCAATCGGTGTTCACCGTGTAGTCCACAACGGCGGGGTTGCAATCCAGGCAGCCCACTTGCCAGTTCCAGGTCCATGCGGTGTTGGTGGCGCAGCTCACGGAACTCTCCGAGGTCACTTCCATGTACAGGTGCCCGGAGGCGGCGGTGAACTGCAATCCGGCCAGGTCGGTGGAAGACCCTACCGGGTTTTCGTAGAGCAGGATCCCGGAGTTGTCGGGCCCGTCGTAGATCCGGATGTGGTCGTAGTTCGCCGACTCAATGCCGCCGGAAGAGAAGATGATGATCAACGGCATGCCGTTGTCGCTCTGGTAGTGCCAATGGTTGTTGTCGTTGTTCACATAGCAGTAGGTGCCGTCGACAGGCTCACCACCGCAGGCAATGATCGTGGGGCAGGTATTGGCGGAGATCAACCCCGGATAGTTCCGGTTGCACATGGGGTCACCGCTGTGAACCAGTACCAAGTTCACTGTTTCGCCTACCGTGAAGGGCCCGATCACGTAGCTGCCCACCGGCTGGTCGAACAAGGTGTCGTTGGCGCCGCCGTTCACGTTGTACACCAGGTCCACGTCGGTGCCGTCACCGATGCTGGTCACGTTCACCGTCAGGGAGAACTGGTTGTTGTCGCAATCGTCCACCGGGGTGATGGTGGCAGTAGGCGGCACACAGTTGAGCAACAGCTGCACCGTGGTGGTTTGGCATCCCGTGGAAGTACCGCACAGGTCGTTGGTGTTCCAGTGCGGATACAGGGTGCCATCCACCGTGGCGGTGGCCACCAAGGGCGAGTAGCCCTGGGCGATCACCGGGCCATTGTAGGTACCTTCATGCACGGTGATGTAGCCCCCGCCGGTAACGGTAAACTCGTAGTTGGACCCGGCAACGACGCTGTACACCGTGCTGTATTCCATCAAGTACGAGCAGGTGGAGATCGTGGTGAGACCACCGAAGGCATCGGGTGTGGCCGAGCCATAGGAAGAGGTGTTGGTACACTGCGCACTCGCCGTTGAAGCGGCCAAGCCTGCCATCAGTGCCAAGGCGGCAACTTTTGGGGGTAGTTTCAGTTTCATGGACGGTTTTTTGGTCTTTGTGGTCCGAAAGATAGGCGTTCGGGGGATACGCGCCAGCCCTTGGTGAGCGGTGTTTGCCGATCCGGGGGCAAACGCGTCAGGATCAACCCGTTGGCCCGCGAGCCGTTGGCCAGGTTGGCATTCCTGGCCTGAAGCATGCGGAAAACAGGTGCCGTGGCCAATGCGCTACCTTCGCGCCGCAACGGCCTATGGGCCACTAATTCCGCACGTCTTTTGGAAACTACCGCACCGGCCATGGATTTTCACACCCTCGGCCTCGACACCGGGCTACTGGACGGATTGCATGCCATGGGCATCCGCAAGCCCACTCCCATTCAAGCCCAAGCCATCCCCGCCGTGATGGAGGGCCGCGACCTGATCGCCTGCGCACAAACCGGCACGGGCAAGACCGCCGCGTTCCTGCTGCCGTTGATCGATGTGATCCACGGCTACAAGCCCCGCGTGGAGGGATCCGTGCGGGCGTTGGTGGTGGTGCCCACCCGGGAGCTGGCCCTGCAGATCGATCAGCAGATGCAGGCCATCGCCTACTTCACCCCCATCACTTCCATGCCAGTGTACGGCGGCAGCGACGGGGCCTCGTTCGATCAGCAGAAAGCGGCGCTGAGCGGCGGCACGGAAGTGATCATCGCCACGCCCGGCAAGCTGCTCAGCCACCTCAACCTGGGCTACGTGGCCTTGAAGGGCTTGGAATTCCTGGTGCTGGACGAGGCGGACCGGATGATGGACATGGGCTTCATCGACGACATCAACCGCATTGTGCAGTTCCTGCCCAAGGAGCGCCAAACCCTGATGTTCAGCGCCACCATGGCCCCGCCGATCCGCGCATTGGCCAAGAACATCCTGCACGATCCCGTGGAGATCTCCATCGCCCTGAGCAAACCGGCGGAAGGGGTGAAACAGGAGGCTTTTGTGGTGCATGAAGCGCAAAAGGCCCCGGTGCTCGAGCACATCCTGCGCACCAACGAGGCTTCCAGCATCATCATCTTCGCCGGGCGCAAGGTGGAAGTGCGCAACTTGGCGCGCCACCTCAAGAAGCAAGGCTTCAACGCCCAGGCCATGCACAGCGACCTGGAGCAAAGCGAGCGCGAACAGGTGCTGCTGGATTTCCGCAACCGCAAGCTGCGGATCCTGGTGGCCACCAACGTGGTGAGCCGGGGCATCGACATCGACGACATCGACCTGGTGATCAACTACGACGTGCCGCAGGATCCCGAAGATTATGTGCACCGGGTGGGGCGCACGGCACGGGCTTCCAAAAAGGGCCAGGCGGTGACCTTCATTGCCGAGAAGGACATGCGGGAATTCGGCCGCATCGAGCAGTTGATCGGGTATGCCGTGGAGAAGCTGGCCCTGCCCGCCGGCTTCGGCGAAGGCCCCGTGTACCGCCCGGAGGGGGTGCGCGGCAAGGGCGCAAACGGCAGCCGCCGCGGTTCCGGGGGCGGGAAACGCGGCGGCCACAATGGAAGAGGGCCCGGTGCGGGCGGCAGGCGCCGTTAACGGCTGCGGAAAGCGGCCTTGTTGGCCTCCAGCACTTTCATGGCATCAAAGGCTTGGGCATCGGCGCCCTTGGCCAGGATGCGCAGGGTGTTGATGCTGTCGCCCTGTTGAATGGCGTTCACCACGTCTTGCCCGCTGACCACATGGCCGAATACGCTGTGCTTGCCGTCCAACCAAGGGGTGGGCACATGGGTGATGAAGAATTGGCTGCCGTTGGTGCCCGGGCCGGCATTGGCCATGCTGAGGATGCCCGGCACATCGTGCTTGAGGCTGGGATCGAACTCGTCGGGGAACACATAGCCCGGGCCTCCCCTGCCGGTTCCCGTGGGGTCGCCGCACTGGACCATGAAGTTGGCGATCACCCGGTGGAAGACGATGCCATCGAAGTAGGGCTGGCCCTTGGCTTTGGCCGTGTTGGGCTGCTCGCCCCTGGCCAAGGCCACGAAGTTGGCCACGGTTACCGGGGTTTTCTTGTATTCCAGTTGGCACACGATGGTGCCTTTGGTGGTGGTGAATTCGGCGAAGAGGCCTTCGCCCGGCTCTGTGTTATGCACGGCTGTTGGGGGGTGTTGGGTTTGAACTTCGGGTTGCGTTGCGCTGCGGCCGTCGGCAGCTATGGCGGCCAGGTCCGTGGCGGGTGCGGATCCGCAGGCCAGGAACATGGCCATGCCGGCCATCAATGTGGGGATCTGGATACTGGTCATGGTCTTTTTGGAGGTTGGCGAAGGTAGGTGCAAGGTGCTTGATCAGTTCAACATGGGCGCTTCCAGCGCTTCGAGCCGCTCTACCGTGTAGGCGCCCTGCACCCGCTCGAGCACGCGGCCTTGGCTGTCCAGAACAAAGAAGTAGGGTATGTCCTTGTCCGTGAGGCCCAGCGCTGCGATCAGCTCAGCGGCACCTTCCTTGACGAAGAGCACCCTGCGCGCAATGTCCGGATCCACTTCCTTGCGCAGCTTGTTCATGGTGGCCCCGTATGCGGCACGGTTGGCACCGGTGAACAACGGCACCAGAAAGAGCTCAGCCTGGTAGTCCCCGGCGAACAAGCCGCTCTTGGCCACGAAGCGGGCATAGGCCGGGGCATACCATGCTTCCAGCAAGGGTTCGGCCTTTTTACCGAAGGCTACGGCCACGACGGTATAGCCTTCGTGCGGGGCCAAAGGCAGTGCAACGGTGGTTCCTGCGGAGGTTTCACCCACCATGCGGGGAAAGACCTCCTGGCCTTGTACCAAGGTGATGGAGAAAAGCAATGCCGGCAGTAAAAACAACATCTTCGGGGACATGATCGCCCCGCGCCACCGCAAGAAAGGTGCCGAAGCAGGCGACACCATCATTGCGGGTTCTTGCCTACGAACGGCTTGAAGTATTCGGTGAGCTTGGCGACCTCCTGCTCCTTGTTGTCCCCCACCCAGTACAGCTCGCTCAGGATCACTTCTTTTCGGCTGTAATCAAAGCTGGTGAGCACCAAGGGCACCTGGGCGCGGCGGGCGATGTGCCAGAACCCCGATTTCCATTTGGCCACCTTGGAGCGGGTGCCCTCCGGGGTGATGGCGATGGCAAACTGGGGAATGGTGTTGAAATAGGCCACGACCTGGTCGGTGATATTGGTGTTCTTGGAGCGGTCCACCGGATAGCCGCCCAACGCCCTGAACCACCAGCCCAGAGGGGAATCGAACAGGGATTTCTTGGCCAGGTAGTTCGCCTGGATCCGCAAGGCGCTGCGCACAAAAAGCCCCAGGAAAAAATCCCAGTTGCTGGTGTGCGGCACCACCAAGTAGATCACCTTGCCCAATTGGGCGGGCCGCCGGTCGATGACGCGCCAACCGAACAAACGGAGCAGTGCCCGCGAGATGCTGGAGAACATGCGCCACGAATGTAATGGGGGATCACGGTGCGTACTGGAGGGCAAGCCGGGAACCGTTGAAAAACAGAAAAGCGGCCGGTCCGGCCGCTTTTCTTTCATGCTGGTCCAACGGGCTCAGCCCTCCATGTCGTCCATGTCATCCATGTCCTCCATGCGGCGGCCCTTGCTCTTGGGCTTGCCTTGGCGCTCCTTGTGCTCCATGGCGTGCTTGAGGTCGCTCAGTACTCCGAGATCGCCAAGGGTGGACTTTTCCACCTTCTCATTGATGCTGCGGATGCTGGGGCTCTGGCCACCACCATGTTCCTCACCGGCCTTGCGGCCGCGCTTGGCTGCGGCGGGCACGTGCTCCAAGGTCTCATCCCCTTCTTCGAAGGTGCGGGTGTGGCTGAGCACGATCCGGCGTGCTTCGGCATTGAACTCCAGTACCATGAAGGGCAGCTTGTCCTCCAGGGCCGCCTTGCTGTTGTCCTGTTTGCGCAGGTGCTTCAGGGCTACCGTGCCTTCCACACCGTAGGGCAGGGCCACGGTGAAGGTGTTGCCGGCGCGGGCCACGAGCGTTCCCTCGTGCACGCTGCCTTCCTTGAAGGTGTCGGCAAATACCTCCCAGGGGTTCTCCTCCACTTGCTTGTGGCCCAGGCTGAGGCGGCGGTTCTCCTTGTCCACTTCCAGCACCTGCACCTCCATCTCATCGCCGATCTTGCAGAAGTCGCTGGGGTGCTTCACGCGCTTGGTCCAGCTCAGGTCGCTGATGTGCACCAGGCCGTCCACGCCTTCCTCCAGCTCGGCGAAAATGCCGAAGTGGGTGAAGTTGCGCACCTTGGCCGTATGGCGTGAACCCACCGGGTACTTGAATTCGATATCCTCCCAGGGGTCGGCGGAGAGCTGTTTCATGCCCAGGCTCATCTTGCGCTCTTCGCGGTCGATGTTGAGGATCTGTACATCCACCTCCTGGCCTTCCTTGAGGAATTCCTTGGGGCTGCGCAGGTGCTGGCTCCAGCTCATTTCGCTCACGTGCAGCAGGCCTTCCACGCCGGGGGCCACTTCCACGAACGCGCCATAGTCGGTGATCACCATCACCTTGCCCTTCACCTTGTCGCCGGCCTGCATGCCCTCGCTCAACGAATCCCATGGGTGGGCGCTGAGCTGCTTGAGGCCCAGGGCGATCCGGCGCTTCTCGTCGTCGAAGTCCAGGATCACCACGTTGATCTTCTCGTCGAGCTTCACCAGTTCCTCGGGGTGGTTCACACGGCCGTAGCTCAGGTCGGTGATGTGGATCAGGCCGTCCACACCGCCCAAGTCCACGAACACGCCGTAGCTGGTGATGTTCTTCACCGTGCCCTCCAGCACCTGGCCTTTCTCCAGGCCGCTGATGATCTGCTTCTTCTGGGCTTCGATCTCGGCTTCGATCAAGGCCTTGTGCGAGACCACCACGTTCTTGAACTCCTGGTTGATCTTCACCACCTTGAACTCCATGTTCTTGCCCACGTACTGGTCATAGTCGCGGATGGGCTTCACATCGATCTGGCTGCCCGGCAGGAAGGCCTCCAGGCCGAACACGTCCACGATCAGGCCGCCCTTGGTGCGGCACTTCACATAGCCCGTGATGATCTCATTGCCCTCCATGGCCGTGTTCACCTTGCCCCAAGCATTGTGCACGCGTGCCGTTTTGTGGGAGATGATCATCTGGCCGGATTTGTCCTCCTGCTTCTCGATGTACACCTCCACCTTGTCGCCGATGGCCAGATCGGGCTTGTACCGGAACTCGCTCAAGGGCACTACGCCCTCGGATTTGTACCCGATGTTGATCACGGCTTCCTTCTTGTTCAAGCCCACCACGGTACCCATGAGCACCTCCTTCTCGGAAATGCTGCTGAGGGTGTGCTCGTAGGCCTGTTCCATCTGCTCGCGCTGGGCGGAGGTGGACACCCGGTTGCCTTCCAAGGCATCCCAATCAAAATCGGCTGCGGGCTCGGCGAATTTCACCTGGTTGTTTTCTACTGCTGACATGCACTGTCGCTTTGTATCCCGGACCCAGGCGGCACCGCCCGGAAGGTTTTTTTGTTTGGCCCATGGTGCCGCTGCATGGACTTTCCCGAATTGGGGGCGCAAAGGTACGTGATGATCAGCTTCATCCGGCATTTCTCCAAATGGCCGGTGACTGGCCGGCCTGGCCCCTTTCCCATGGTGATCATGCTTGGCCGCACAACACGGGTTGTACCAGCGGAACGCCCTTTGCCCATTTGGGCGGCAGCGGTGATCCCGGGATCGGCCGTGCTGGCCTTTGTCCATTGCGCATCGGAACTAGTTTTGGGCCGCGTGTTCCCCGCTGTCCCGCAGCAGGGGCGTACGCAAAGGAGCATGCTGCACATTCGCCCGCTACCCTTGATCGCCCTCTTGATGCTTGGGCTGCTATGGCCCCAGGCCGCCCAGGGTATTGCGCATGCCACCAATACCCTGCGGGTGGGGGTGGCAGGTAGCTCCCCGTTCATCAACCCCGATGGTTCGGGGATATCCATGGACCTGTGGAATGAGGCCACCGAGGTGTTGGGCTGGAGATGCACAACGCGCACATACCCCACGGTGGCTGCCGCCCTGGAAGCGCTGCAGGCCGGTGAAGTGGATGCCGTGGCCGGGCCGGTTGCCATCACCGCGGACCATGCCGCCCGCGTTAGCCTTACCCAGCCGTATTTCCGATCGAGCCTTTCCATTCTTTCCCGTAAGGATGAATTGGATGTTCAAGCCCGGATCAGGCCCTTTTTCAGCAAGCGGCTGGCCTACGCCGTCGGGGTCTTCTTGTGCATCCTGGCAAGCGTGGGGGCCCTGTTGTGGCTGGCCGAGCGCAAGCGCAATGAGCAGTTCCCGCCGAGGCCAGCGCGCGGCATCGCCAATGGCATGTGGTGCGCCATTGTTACCATGACCACCACCGGCTATGGCGATGTGGCGCCTAAAACCTTCCTTGGCCGCGTGATCGCCGGTGCGTGGATGGTGATCTCGCTGCTTTTTGCCACCTCCATGGTGGCCGGCATTGCCAGCACGCTCACCCTTACCGGCATGGACCGGTCCGTGGTGGCCACCGCAGACCAGTTCCCGGGCAAGCGCGTGGCCGTGCTGGAAGGGGCGGCCCACGCCAAGTTCGTTACCGAACACGGCGGCACGCCCGTGGCCATGCCCGCGTTGGACTCGTGCTATGCGGCATTGCAGGCGCACCGTGTGGATGCCGTGCTGTTCGACCGGCCGCAGCTGCTCTATTTCCAACAGGAAACGCGGCACGCCGACCTGGCGATCTCCGCCGAACACTACCTGCCCGAGGGCTACGGCTTCGCCTTCCGGACCGATGCTGCCCAAACGCCCCTGATGGACGTGGTGCTGCTGCGCATGATGGAGAACGGCGCAGTGGACAAGGTCGTCAAGGATTGGCTGGGGCCCTTGGGCACCAAGTGATCCGTGCATCCTGCGGTTCCTGCCGGCAATGCACATCTTTGCCCGAGCCAGTGGCCCGTTGCCGGTGGCGGATCGCGCATGCAGCTCTATACCATTGATACCGGATTCTTCAAGTTGGATGGCGGGGCCATGTTCGGCGTGGTGCCCAAAACGCTGTGGAGCAAGCGGCATCCGGCCGATGAAAACAACCTCTGCACCTGGGCCATGCGCTGCCTGCTGGTGGAGACCGCAGGCCACCTGGTGCTCATTGACAACGGCATTGGCGACAAGCAGGACGCCAAATTCTTCAGCCACTATGAGCTGCACGGCAACGACACCTTGGCCGGTTCACTGAAGAAGCACGGATTCACCCCGGACGACATCACCGACGTGTTCCTTACCCACCTGCACTTTGACCATTGCGGGGGAAGCATCCGGCGGGATGGCGACAAGCTGGTGCCGGCCTTCCGCAATGCCCACTACTGGAGCAACCGCTTCCATTGGGAGTGGGCCACCAAGCCCAACCCGCGCGAAAAGGCCAGCTTCCTCAGCGAGAACATCCTGCCCATTGAGTTGAGCGGGCGGTTGAAGTTCGTGGAGGCGGAACGCGGGCACGAGACCGGCACCCCGTATGTAACCAACCTGTTCCCCGGGTTTGATGTGCTGATGGTGAACGGCCACACCGATGCCATGATGATCCCCCACATCGCCTACAAAGGCCGCACGTTGATCTACCTGGCCGACCTGATCCCCAGCGCGCACCACCTTCCGCTTCCCTGGGTGATCAGTTACGATACACGCCCGCTGCTGAGCATGCAGGAGAAGGCTCTGGTGCTGGAAGGTGCAGCGGACAAGGACTCCATCCTGTACTTTGAGCACGACAGCGTAACGGAATGCGCCTTGGTGGAGCGCACCGAAAAGGGGGTGCGCATCAAGGAAACGATGCCGCTTGCGGATTGGTGAACTACCAGAGTTCCAACCCGAACAATTTAATGGTGGTGCAGGCGAAACCGATGTAAACGCCGTCCGTGCGCTCCTCCACCGGAAAGACCTCCGCCGCATCGGTTCCGCCGGCGCGGGCCCGGCCGGTGAGCAGAGCAAAGCCCATGCGGTGCCTGGGGCATACCAGGTAACCGTCTTCGCACCATCCTCCAGCGAAGCTGCTGCCTTGGTGCGGGCACCGGTCCAACAAGGCATGCAGGCGTCCTTCATGGCGCACCAGGCAGATCGGCCTGCCTCCCGCCTGCACGCGCAGCACCCCGTGCTCCGCAAGGGATAGCGCGCGGTGGTCCTCCACACGCTTCCAATGGATGCTTTCCACCATCATGGGGTGCGAACATAGGCGCCGTCCGATCGCACATCAAACACCTCATGCCCATGTTCGGCCGCCCAGCGCCGCAGGCGGGCACGTGCTCCGCTTTCCAGGTCCGGGCCGAGCACCCACTGCGCCGCAGGCAACGTGTCCAACAGGTCCCCAACCATCCAGCCCTTGCCGTACATCACGGTTACTGAGCTGGCTACGGTCGGATCCACGTCCAGCTCTTGGTCAACGCGCCGAAACCGGTACATCAACCCGCCCTGCTCCACGGTCCATGGCAGGCTGTCGGCACGGATGGTGCGATAGACCCCGGACCCGCGCAGGTGCTGTTCAATGCTGCGTTCCAGCCATGGCGAACGCACCGGGCTGAACACATGCATGGTGCGGCCCTGCACAAAGGCGCAAGCGGTGCCTTCGCGATCCTGGTAAACCACCATGGATCGCTGGCGGTTGTGCTGGCGGGCCGTCCATGCCCAGCCGAAGAGCAATGCGGCCAGCGTGGCCAACGAAGCAATACGGGCCCATGACCGGCGGTTCAACAGCCAGAGGCACAGCAAGGCGAGCAGCAGGTATAGCCCTACCATGCCCCAGAAGCCGACGCGCAAGGCCGGATAGGCGCCCGGCAGTTCCGCGAAGTACCCCGCCAAAAAGCCCAGCAGCAGCAGCAGCCACTTCATTAACACCGCCACCAGCGGCCCCAGCACCGGTATGGCATGCACCAGCAGCAGCACCGCACCCCCGTATACGCCGATGCCCACCAACCCCACGATCGCCAGGTTGGCCGGCAGGAACCAAACGGGAAAGGCGTGAAAGGTATATAGGCACAGGGGAGCCGTAAACGCTTGGGCCGCCACGCTCACCGCGATCAACGACCAGAAAAAACCGACCACCGCGTTCGGCGCTGCCCAAAGCCGTTGGATCGGTGAATACAGCACGACAATGCCCAGCACGGCCAGGAACGAAAGCTGGAAACCAAGCTGCCCGAGCAGCTGCGGGTCCCAGAGCAGCAAGGCCACCGCCGCACATGCCAAGCTGTTCAGGGAATTCGTGCGCCAACGCACCATTTCCGCCACCGTGAACAAGGTGAACATGACCGTGGCACGCATCACCGACGGCGTGAAGCCGGTGAGTCCGGCATAGGTCCATAAGGCGAGCAGGGCCACCAGCCCCCTGGCGGCGCGGCCTTTCCGTGACTTGCCCAGGAAGCGCAACGCCCACAGCACGGCCACATAGATGATGCCCACGTGCGTGCCGCTCACCGCCAACACGTGGATCGTCCCGCTGCGCACAAAAGCCTGGTTCTGGTCGCGATCCATGTCATCGCGTTGCCCCAGCAGCAGCGCTTTGGTCAAGGCGCGTTCCCGGTCGGGCAAACCCGAGTTGCCCAACCAAGCATTGATCTGGTCCCGCATGCGCCCGAACGGGTCCCACCGCCCGGCGGACCGTTGCATGCTGCGCCATTGTTCCCGGGGCGCGAAGACTTCGTGGTATACTCCCCTGCTTGCTGCCCACGCCCGCACATCAAACCCGCCCGGATCGGGTTGCTTGTCGATGGTATCGATGGGGCTGGTCAACACCAGTCGATCGCCCGGCTGCGGGCCGGCCGTCGTGCTGTCCTTGAGCAGCGTGAGCAGCACACTGCCACGCGCCGGCCGAACCAAACCATCCACCACGGCAGCGCGCACTTCCGCCCACGCCCGCACCGACCGCTCCTTGTTCGAGGCCACTTCGGAAACGACCACCTGCCAGCCTTTTGCCTGGGGGCCCAAGCGGCTGATGTGGTCCTGGTGGGCCGCTGGGTTGTGCATGGCCTGCCAACTGAAGCCCAGCCAGATAAAGAAGCCCCAGAAGGCCATGCCGGGCAACCAACGCCTCCGGTATTGCTGCTTGCGGGCGGAGAGCCACCACCAAGCGCCGAAGCCGGCCAACAGGCCGCCCCAGCACATGGCCAAGGGCAGGCTTGCGTACTGCCCCGCAAGCAGGCCGCAGAGGAATGGTGCCGCCACGCGTGCCATGGGGGCACGGATCATGGCCCGGGTAAAACCCATGCTGCCGTACATGCCGGAACTTGCGTTGGAGGTGGATGGTGCATGCCCCTTCATTAAGGAGCAGATCCAAGGTAACATTTCCGATCCATGCCATGGATCATGGGCGAGCACGATCTTTGCGCCTCCGCGCCATGCTCCGTCGCCTGCTCCTTTTGCCTTGCCTGCTCGGCCTTGCCGTTGGCACTTCCGCACAACACACGCACGCAGGCCCTGGTAACGTTCCGGACAGCACCCGTGAAGGCCTGGATCGGCGTGCCCGCCACCAACCCGCCCGGGCAGCCATCTATTCGGCGGTGCTGCCGGGCGCAGGCCAGGTGTACAACCGCAAGTATTGGAAAGTGCCCATTGTGTTCGCAGGCCTCGGCATTTCCTATTGGTTCATCCAGGACAACAACCGCGAGTTCCAACGCTACAAAACGGCCTACCTCGATGTGCTGAACAACCGGCCCGACGAGTTCAACGGGCGCTACCCCGCCGATCAGTTGCGCAATGTGGCCGATACCTACCAGCGATGGCGCGACTTGAGCTACGTGGCGATCGGGCTGGTCTATGCGCTGAACATCATTGATGCCTCCGTGGACGGCTATTTCGTGCGCTTCGATGTGGGCAATGACCTCGCCTTGCGCGCCGGCCCCTCGCTGGACCTGGCGGCACACGGGGCTGCCGGGCTGACGCTGTCGCTGCAACTGCACTAATACCAACACCACGGCATGGCATTGAAGATCGCTCTCTACGGCTATGGGAAGATGGGCAAGGCCATTGAAGAAGCGGCCTTGGCCCACGGTCATCAAGTGGTGCTCCGGGTGGACCAGCACAACGCCGGTACGCCGCCCGGCGAAGCGGATGTGGCCATTGAGTTCAGCAAGCCGACGACAACCTTGGCCAACATGCGCCTCTGCATGGAACACCACGTTCCGGTAGTGGTGGGCACCACGGGGTGGTACGACCGGATGAACGACGTAAGGACCATGGTGGCGCAACTCTCCGGCGCGCTGCTGTGGGCCAGCAACTTCAGCATAGGCGTAAACCTCTTCTTCAAACTGAACGAGCAACTGGCGCGGTTGATGAAAGGCCATGCCAACTACGCGGCGAGCGTGGAGGAAACGCACCATGTGCATAAGCTGGATGCGCCAAGCGGCACGGCCATCACCTTGGCGAAGGACCTGCTGGCCTGCAACAACCGCTATACGGGTTGGGCCTTGCAGAAAATGCACGACCAGGTCGCCGGCCCGGGCCAACTTCCCATCACCAGCCACCGCATCGATGAAGTGCCCGGCACCCATGCGGTGCAGTGGAGGAGCGAAGAAGACCGCATCACCATTACGCACGAGGCCTTCGGCAGGCAAGGCTTCGCAACCGGTGCCGTTGTTGCGGCCGAATGGTTGAAGGGACGCACCGGCCTGTTCACCTTGGACGATGTGCTCCGCCATGCCTGATCAGGCCGGGTACATTTGCATCCTTCCAACACGCTTGCAGCGCCTTTTGCCCACCATTTACCCAGCATTGAACCTCCCCCTATGATCGCTTGGATCCTTCTTGCCCTCTACGTCGTGCTCCTGTTCATCTGCCTGCCAAAGGTCTTCGCCAAGGCCGGTGTGCCTGCCTGGAAAGGCTACGTGCCGTTGTACAACCTGGTGGTGTGGAACAAGATCCTGGGCAAGCCTTGGTACTGGTTGATCCTGCTGCTGGCACCGGGCGTGAACCTGTTGATGTTGATCATCTACAATGTGAACACCAGCATCACCTTGGGCAAGCGCTCCCTGAAAGAGCACATCATCATGGTGCTGGCGCCCTGGGTGGAATTGCCGGCCTTGGCATTCGCCGCCAAGTACAAATGGGCGGGGCCCGTTCCCGTGGGCCAGCGCCACCGCAACCTGTTCGGCCAGTGGGGCGATGCCATCCTGTTCGCAGTGATCGTGGCCACCACTTTCCGCACCTTCACCTTCGAGGCCTTCACCATCCCCACCGAATCCATGGAGAAATCCTTGCTGGTGGGCGACTACCTCTTCGTGAGCAAGCTCAGTTACGGCCCGCGCCTGCCCATGACACCGGTGACCTTCCCCTTCACCCACCATACGCTGCCCCTTACGGCAAGCACCCCCAGTTTCACCAACTGGTTCGAACTCCCCTACTTGCGCTTGCCGGGCTTCGGCAAGCCGCAACGCGGGGATGCCGTGGTCTTCAACTTCCCCGAAGGCGATACCGTGGTGGCCAATTTCCAGAACATGAGCTACTACCAGTTGGCGCGCATGAGCGGCCGCACCAACCTGGTGGACCGGAACCGGGTGGTCTTCCCCCTGCCCGATGGGCGCAAGGCCAGCAGGCCCACCGGTGGGATCCTGGTGCGCCCGGTGGACAAACAGGAGAACTACATCAAACGCTGCGTGGGCATTGCCGGCGACTCCATCGAGGTTGTCCATGGACTGGTCCACATCAACGGCAAACCAGCGCCGCTGGTGGCCACGGGCCAGTACGCCTATGATTTCACCATCAAGGACCAGTTCAACAAAAAGATCCTGAAGGACCAATACGACATCACTACCACCGATGTGGCCGAGGACAACGGCACGGCCAACATGCCCTTGACCCAACGGAATGCGGAAGCCTTGGCCAAATTCGGCAATGTGGTGAGCATGGCCAAGGAGGACAAGCCCAAGGGCACTTACGGGGCCAAGGACTACTGGCCCATCTTCCCGAACGATCCGGCCTTTGATTGGAGCGAGGACAATTTCGGGCCGCTGTGGATCCCCGCCGCAGGGGATTCGATCCAACTGACCCCGCAGAACCTGCCGCTCTATCGGCGAGCCATTGCCGTGTACGAAGGGAACCAGTTGGAAGTAAAGAACGGCAGCATCTGGATCAACGGCGTGCAAACCGATACCTACACGTTCAAACAGGACTACTACTGGATGATGGGCGATAACCGCCACCGCTCACAGGATTCGCGTTTCTGGGGCTTCGTGCCCTTCGACCATGTAGTGGGCAAGGCCGTGCTGGTATGGCTCACGGTCGACCCCGAAAAGGGCGGCTTCCCCACCGGCATCCGCTGGAAGCGCCTCTTTACCCGCGTAAGATGAAGTTGAAAGGCGTGTGGAAGCGCATCCCCGAGTGGGGCAAGGCCTTTCTGCTCGCCTTCACCTTGTTGCTGCTGGTGCATCTCTTTGTGCTGCGCTGGGTCACCGTGCGCAGCACCAGCATGTACGCCACCCTGCTGCCCGGCGACCTGCTGGGCGTGGAACGTTGGGCCGCATGGACCGGACTTCACCGCGGGGACATCATTGTGTTCCATGACCCGGTGCAGGATGACCGTCCCTTGTACCGCCGCCAGCTGCTGGTGAAACGGATCGCCGGCCTGCCCGGCGACGAAGTGCAGATCCGCGATGGCCAGCTGTCGATCAACGGGCGCCCGGTGCCGGCGCCGCCCGGCCAAACCGCCCGGTGGACCATGCGCGTCAAGGCACAGGCCAACGTGCCGGAGATCCTCCGGGCCGTGGGCCTGCCCGAAGATCTTGTCCTGCCCGGCCGCACTGTATTCGACCTGCCGCTGAACGCGCAGCTGGCGGAACTGCTCAAGTCACGGCCGGAGGTGGCAGGCTTGGAACAACGTGGCAGCACTTCACGGACCAAAGGCTACCTGTTTCCTTTTGGCCCCAGTTTTCGCTGGAACAACGACAACTACGGGCCGCTGAACATTCCCGCTGTCGGAGACACGGTGCAGGTCAATGTGTATACGCTGCCCATCTACGACCGCATCATCAGCAGGTATGAAAGCAATGAACTGGCCGTGGCCAAGCGCGAGCTGGTGATCAACGGGGCCGCCACGGACCGTTATGTCATTGGCCAGGATTATTTTTTCGTGCTCGGCGACAGCCGTGACCACAGTTCGGATTCCAGGTACTGGGGCTTGGTGCCGGCCGATCATGTGATGGGCCGCGCCGGGTTTGTGCTGCTCAATGCCCACGCTAACGGGTCGCCTGCGCGCAAGGGCCACTGGTTCATCGGACTATAGGGCTCCGTACCTTGGCCCCATGCGAACGGCGATCGGCACGCTGGCCCTGCTCTTGGTATTGGGGGCATGCTCGGGAAACAGCACACGTTGCAACCGCTTTTTCACCCCCTACCCCGACCTGGTGAGCCAACGGCAACGCACGGCGGCCAACGGCCGATTCCTCGATGCCATGGCCTTGTACGCAACCGGGGATTACCAACAGGCCATTCCCGGCTTGCAGCAGGAGGTGGAACGCGATCCCAGGAACATCGCCGCCCGGCTTTACCTGGTCAATGCGCTCTTGGCCGTTGGTGACCCCTACAAAGCAGAAATGCACCTGGACTTTATGGAGAATGACCGGGACCGGAACTACCGCGACCAAGTAGACTGGTACAACGCGCTGTGCTGGCTTTGCGAGGGCAACCTGGAACAAGCCCGTGAACAAGCCCTCCGTATCGCCGAACGGCCGCACACGTACCGCAAGGAGGCGGCCGAACTGGCCAAGGCGCTCAACGACCTGTAATATTTTGGCGCTCACCGCAACCGATCTCCGCACCGCCCTGAGCGCCCCCCTGCCGGGCCACGCCGACTTTGCCACGCTCAATGGTTACCCGCGTCCCTCGGTGGAAGCAGCCTTGGCCTTGCAACCACCGCCCAGGGAAAGCGCCGTGTTGATCGTGATCTATCCGCGAGGGGGCCAGGACCACACCTTGCTGATGCGGCGCCCGGTCTATTCCGGGGTGCACAGCGGACAGATCGGCTTCCCGGGCGGCAAGCGCGAACCCGTGGATCCCTCCCTGCATGCAACAGCCTTGCGCGAGTTCCGGGAAGAAACCGGGGCGGAAACTTCAGCTTTCGAGGTGGTAGGCGTGCTTTCGCGCATCCACATTCCTCCCAGCCGTACTTTGGTGACACCAGTAGTTGCATGGGCGCCGGCATTGGGCCCCCTCGCACCCGACCCGCACGAGGTGGATGCCTTGCTGGACATCCCGCTCGCCGAACTGCTCCGCGCGGACATCCTGCGCAGAAAGCCCATTGCCATGGGCCCGGACGGCACCGAGCGCATGGCCGCTTATTGGGATATTGCAGGGCAAGTGGTTTGGGGAGCCACCGCCCTGATGATCGCCGAACTCCGCTCCGTCTTGGGATTCCCCGTTTCCCCATCATGGGGGCAGGGCCATGAATGAACAATCCGCCCTGTGCTGTTGTTGCCCCATGGGCTTGGAATAATTTCGCCCATGACACGCACCATGATCCTACGTTTTTGCCGTTACAGCCTGCCCGTACTTGCCGCCTTGGCGATCGCCCCTTCCGCATGGGCCGATGCTGTCGATATCACCCTGCATGCCAATTCCAACGGCCAGTTGGAGGTGAAGCTGCGCCCGACCGCCAATTTCGACGGGGTGGTGAGCAGCTTGGTCTTCACCGTGAAATGGGATGCCGCCTCGGATGCCCGCCTCGGCGATCCGGTCCAAACCGATCCCGCTTCCACATTCCTGCCCATCAGCCGCAGCAGCAGTGAACAGGTGCATGGGGGCAGCCGGTACCAAACATTCACCGGCTTCGGCATCACCCCCATGCGTGCCCTGCCTGCCAGCTGGGTGGCCGGACAGGAGTACACCGTTTTGACCATCCCGGTCAGCGGGACTGCAGTGTTCAGCTTGGCGAACGATTCCTGGACCGCCGCGAACAATGCCGACTATTATTTGGCGTTGGCCGGCACGGATGAAACAGGAGCCATCTATGGCGATCTGAGCACCGGCCTTGTGCCCGGCGAAACGGTCAACAGCGGCTTGCGGGTGATGCCCAATCCGGCGGAAAAGGCCACCATGATCACCATGGACATGAACCAGGCCCGCGACTTGCGGTTTGAACTGCTCAATGCTGCCAGCCAAGTGGTGTGGAGTGAAACCCGGCCCGGCGCCGTTGGCCAGGTGAAGGTTCCGCTGGACCTTTCGCGCTTCGACAAGGGAGTATACCTGCTGCGCGTGCACGGCCTGGATGAAGTGTTGACCGAGCGCGTTGTATCTCGCTGAGCATCGATCAATGCCCATGGCAACGGCCCCATCGGAAACCACCGATGGGGCCGTTGCCGTTCGTGCGGTCCCCGATACAGGAACAACAATCGGCCCAATTGCTATAAGGCGATCAAGCAACCACCCGGGCCCGCACCAAGCCAACTTCCGGCGATCCAAGAGCACGGATCCGAGCCGCACCATGCGGCATTAGGTCGGCCGCACCGGAGCTGCCATCGGCGATCGAGGCCCGCCCCGGCGATCACTCCTCGCCGGGAGTGAATTTCTCCACCACCATGGGGGTGCCGCCCGTGCTGCTGAACCCGCCGTCGTGGTAAAGGTTCTGCATGGTGACGTACCGGGTAAGGTCGCTGAAGAGCGAGATGACATAGGCCGCACAGTCCTCCGTGGGGGCATTGCCCAAGGGACTCATGGCCTGGGCCATGTCAAACAAGCCTTGGAAGCCTTTGATGCCGCTGCCGGCCGTGGTGACACTGGGGCTTTGGCTCACGGTGTTCACGCGGATCTTTTTCTTGATCCCCAAATGATACCCCCAGGAGCGGCCTATGCTCTCCAACAGGGCTTTGGCATCGGCCATGTCGCCGTAGCCCGGGAAAGTCCGTTGGGCCGCGATGTAGCTCAGCGCCACGATGGAGCCGCCATCGGCCAGGGAGTTGGTTTTTACCGCAGCTTGGATCATGCGGTGGAAGCTCATCGCGCTGATGTCCAACGTCTGGCGGTACCAGTCATAATTCAGGTCGTCGTAGGTGCGGCCTTTGCGCACGTTGGGGCTCATGCCGATGCTGTGCAGCACAAAATCCACCGGTCCGCCCAAGTGTTCCCTGGCGCCGCTGAAGAGCTTCTCCAGGTCCTCATCTTTGGTGGCATCGGCACCGATGATGATCGAGCCGGTGTCCTGGGCCAACTTATCGATCTCGCCCATGCGCATGGCCACCGGGGCGTTGGTAAGCACAATGCGGGCACCTTCAGCATGGGCCATGCGTGCCACTTTCCATGCAATGCTCTGCTCGTTCAAGGCGCCGCTGATCACGCCGCGCTTTCCTTTCAACAGTCCATAAGCCATGTGGTGCGTGTTTACGGGCCGAATATAGAAGGATGGGAGCGTTTCCGACCTGTGGGCGCGGCAATCAATGCCTGTTCCTGTGGATGGGGCGGGCGATCACCGGTTGCGGAGAAGCTCCCTGGCATTGTCCATGGCGGCCTTGGTGGTTTTGCTGCCGCTGAGCATGCGCGCCAAGGCCGTTACACGCTCCTCCCCGCTCAAGGGGCGGATGGCGCTTTGCACCGCTGCGGCCTCCTGATCCTTGCTTACCAGCAGGTGGGTACGGGCGCGGCTGGCGATCTGGGGCAAATGGCTGATCGCGATCACCTGCCGTTGGTCGCCCATGCCGGCCAGAACTTCGCCGATGCGGTGCGCGGTAACGCCGCTCACTCCGCTGTCGATCTCATCGAAGATCACCGTGGGCAACTCCTTGCTGGCCGCGGAAAGGCTGATCAAGGCCAGCATCACCCGGCTGAGCTCTCCCCCGCTGGCCACCTTGTCCAATCGTTCGGCAGGGCGGTCCTTATTGGCGCTGAACAGCGCACGTATGCTGTCCATTCCGGTGGGGCCGGGTTCCACGGCCTCGTGGCTGAAGCGGAATTCCGCATGGGGCAAGCCCAGTTGATGAAGCGCTTGGACAACCTGTTCGGCCACCGGGCCCATGGCCCCGGTGCGCCCGCTGCGGATCCCGGTGGCCAGGCCGATGACCTCCGCACGGCCTTCTCCCACTTGCTTTTCCAGTTCGTGCACGCGTTCTTCCAGCGAACCGATCGCATCGATCCGCCGGGCCAGGTCATCCCGAATGGCCATCAGGCCATCGGCATCGGCCACCCGGTGCTTCTGTTGCAGGCGTGTGAGCAGATCGTGCCGTTCGCGCAGGCGTTCCGCCTCAGCGGGCTCCAGCACCACCTGTCCGGCCAAATGCCCCGCATCGCCGGCAATGTCCTTGAGCTCGATGGCCATGCTCTGCAGGCGCTCCAGCAAGGCATGCACACCGGTATCGATCCGGGCCGCCTTGGCCGCGGCTTGGCGCATGGCCGCCAGGCGAGCATCCAGGCCATCTTCACCATTGATGCCGTCCTCCATGCTTTGCAGCGCCTTGGCCAGCTCCTCCGCATGATCGGCCCGTGCCAGTGCCCGCTCCAATGTTTCCTGCTCCCCCGCCACCAAGCGGGCGGAAACCAGTTCGTCGTGTTGGAACTGGAGGTAATCGCGTTCGCTTTGGGCCTGGCCCTGCTGCTGTTGCACGGCCTCGAGTTCTTCCTGCAGCTTGCGCCATGCGCGGTACCGGCCAGCATAGGCTTTTACCGCAGGGGCTTGGCCGGCAAAGTGGTCCAACAGGCCCAGCTGGAATGCGGGTGTATTGAGCAGCAGCGTTTGGTGCTGGCTGTGGATGTGGACCAAGGTTTCGCCCAGTTCCCGCAGTTGCTCCAAGCGCACCGGCGTGTCGTTCACGAATGCGCGTGAGCGGCCTCCCGGCTCCAATTGCCTGCGCAGGATCAACGGCTCTTCCGGTGGCACACCATGGCGCGCGCACCACTCCTGCACTGACCCGTTCCCTTCACCCGGCTCCGCTTCCAGCTCGATCACACACCGCTGTCCGGGGTTGCGCAGCAGGTTCCCTTCGGCGCGTTCACCCAAGGCCAGCCCCAAGGCGCCCAGCAGGATGCTTTTGCCACTGCCGGTTTCGCCGGTGATCACCGTGAGGCCGGTTCCCAGCTCCAGGTCGAGTTCACCGATCAGCAGGTAGTTGCGGATGAAGAGGCGCCGGAGCATGGCTGCGGATGGCAAAGCTGTGGATGGCCCTGAAAGCACAACGGATGGAGCGGCGGCTCAGCGCCCCCCTTTCATCATCTCCATGTACTGGTTGATGTGCCCGGGATCGATGATCTGCAGGGTGTTGTACACCTTGGCGCGTTCCTGTGCATCGGCGCCTTTGTAGAGTTCCACCAGCTCGTTGTACTTGGCGTTGAAGAGCACCTGCAGGTTGTAGCTGCTGGGCTTGGCCTGGTGCACGCTCTTGAGCGTTTCAATGGCGGCGCCGCAAGCCTTGCGCCCCGCTGCCACGTTCTCCCACATGGTATCGAAGCCGGCGCGGTGATAATCATACAGGAATTGCCGCAGGGGTTTGAACACTGCTTGCTGCTGGTTGTCGATGAGCCAGTAGCGGTTCTTCTGGTCCTCGAAGGCCTTCCAGCCCGGTTCACTGGTGTTCTGCGCATTGTTCACCACGGTCTGCGCCTGGGCATAGAAATCACCGCCGCCCATGGCAGCGTAAGTGTCCGCATCCACGCCCAGGATGAAATAGGCATAGAAGGCGATCACGGAGGAGAGGTTGTTGGTGAACCGCTCCGGGGAGAACTCGATCTGCGTGTTTTCCAAGAAGCTGAACTCGACGTTATTGTCCAGGATGTCCACCACCGGGCTGTAATAGTCCGTGCCATACACCGGCCGGGAATAGATCACCTGCAGGGTGCCCCGGAAGCGGTCGGTGGAAGGCTGTTCATTGATGGTGAGCAGCATGTTGCAATCGATCCGCTCGGCCGGGCTGAAGTTCAGGGCGCTCCAACGGCGGGTGTTCATCATTTGGGCGATGCTGGTCTCCATGCTCTGAAACACCCGCTTGGGCGTGCTCTGGACCTGTGGCGCGATCACCGATACTTTGCAGTTGAACTCTTGCGCCCGCGCCGGCACGGCCATGCACAAGAGCACCAAGGGCAGAATGAACCTACTTCGCATGGGACAATAATATCTCGATCCGGTCCAGTATGGCGCGGGCCACGTCCGTCTTGGTCATCAACGGCAGTTCCGCGTAATTCTTGCGGGCATCGATCAAGGCCACTTTGTTGGTATCGTGGCCGAAGCCGGCCCCGGCATCGCGGAGCGAATTGAGCACGACCAGGTCGAGGTTCTTGCGGGCCAACTTGCCTTCGGCGTGGGCCCGTTCGTTGTCCGTTTCCAGCGCGAAGCCTACGAGCACCTGCCCTGGCCGTTTTTCACTTCCCATCCACGCCAGTATGTCCTCGGTGGGTTCCAGCACCAGTGCCGGCGCTTGTTCTCCCTTCTTCATTTTACTGCTTGCAGCTTGCACCGGCCGCCAATCGGCAACTGCTGCACTGAGGATGGCCACATCGCAATGGGGGAACTGCGCTTTCGCCGAGCGGGCCATTTCAGCGGCCGATTCCACATCCGTGCGGCGAATGGCCGGGTGGTCCGATCGCAAGGCCACCGGGCCGGTGATCAATTCCACCTTGGCCCCGCGGGCCGCGGCCTCGGCGGCCAGGGCAAAGCCCATTTTGCCCGTGCTCCTGTTGCCGATGTAGCGCACCGGGTCGATGGCCTCCCGGGTGGGCCCGGCCGTAACAAGCACCTGCTTGCCGGCCAAGGGCGACCGGCTTGCAAGGGAGGTGATCAGCTGTTCTACTATGGCCTCCGGCCCGGTCATGCGCCCCAAGCCGTACAAGCCGCTGGCCAGCTCGCCTTCTTCCGGCCCGATCAGGTGCACTCCGCGCTCCTGCAACAAGGCCAGGTTGGCACGCACGGCCTGGTCTTGGTACATTTCCAGGTCCATGGCGGGTGCAGCAAATACCGGGCATTCGGCACTGAGCCAGCAGGCCAGCAGCAGGTTGTCGCAAAGGCCATGGGCCATCTTGGCCAAGGTGTGCGCGGTGGCCGGGGCGATCAGCAGCAGGTCCGCCCAGCGGGCCAAGTGCACGTGGTCATTCCACACGGCCGTTCCGGGCTGTTGCTGCACCATTTCAGTGAGCACAGGCCGCTTGCTCAGGGTGGAGAGCACCAAGGGCGATACAAAATCGTGGGCCGCCGGGGTCATCACCACCTGCACCTCCGCGCCGGCCTTCACCAAGGCCCGTACCAAGTGCGGAGTTTTATAGGCTGCAATACCTCCGGTGACGCCCAGCAACACCCTGCGCGGAAATACGCCCGGTGCAGCCATCACCATGGGGGCTGCCGGTTAGTGGGCGGCTTTTCCGCCTAGCTCCGGGCGGCGGAACACGATGCGTCCCTCCTGCAGTTCCTGCACCGCGATGGCCGAAGGCTTGGGCATGCGCTCATACTGCTTGCTCAGCTCGATCTGTTCGCGGTTCTCGTACACCTCCTCGATGTTTTCACCGCTCACGGCGAACTCTTCCAATCGGCCATTGATCTCCTCCTTGATCTCCACCGCGATCTGGTTGGCCCTTTTGCCCATGATGGCAACACTCTCGTAAATGTTCCCCGTCTCTTCGTCCAGGCGGTTCACGTCGCGGGTGATGGTGGTCTTGGCTGCTTGCAGGAAGTGGGCGTTCATGGGTTCGATTGGCTGGTCGATGGGTTCTGTCCGGGTTGCAGGTCCTTGAGCATGGCTTTGGCCTGCGGCATCCGGGTGCTGTTCGGAAAAGCGTCCGCGAAGGTATTGAATGAACGGATACCGGCCTCCATGCGCTCGGCCTTTTTAGCCTCCACGCTGTTCACGGCAAGGTCATGGTCGGCTTGCAGGATGCTGAAAAGCGCCTCTTCCCTGAAGCGGGAATTGGGCCAAACCCGCAGGAAATCGCGCAGGGCCTCGCTTGCGGGGCGGTATTGCCGCAGCCGCAGGTACTGCTGCGCCCCGGCATAGTCCTTCTGCTCCAGCTTCAAGCGCAGCTCGTCGATCAGCGTAAGGCACGAGTCCTTGAGCAAGCTTTCCGGATAGCGTACCATGAACAGTTCCAACTTGTCAATGGCGGTGCGGGTATCCTGCTGGTCCAGCTCGTGTTCCGGCGATTCCTTGTAGTGGCAATAGGCGGAAAGGAAATTGCATTCCTCCGCCAAGGGGCTGTTGCGGAAGGTTTTGGCGAAGTTGCCCAAATAGTAGCTCGCCATCAGGTAATCCTTCATGCCGAAGTAGCCTTTGGCGTGGTAGTAGCTCACCCGCTCAAAGAGGGTATCCCCGCGGGTCAGGCTCAGCAATTCCTCGAACAGGGGCATGGCCCGGTCGTAATCGGGCTTCTCGAAGTACTGGACGGCCATGCGGTACTTGTAAGGCACGTCCGTGCTTTTCACCACTTTGCTGTACTCACTGCACGAGGCCAACAGGGCCGCTGCGAGGAGGAAAAACGGGAATAGCCTGCGCATGGAGGGGCGCAAAGGTAGCTGCTGGTGCCACTTCCGATATCCCCCCTTCAAGTACCCCGCAACCACTACTCAATTCGCGCGCACGGCCAAGGTTCCGGGGGCACGGCGGGCCGGCGCCTCCCGCCCGGGTGACCAGTGGATGCATCACCTGAAAGGGCGCTGGCCAGCTGACGGACAACGGGAACTGGAGGCCCCGCCCGCGGCTCCCGTACTCATCCCTCCGCCCGCGCTTACCTTCGCGGCCGGAATCAACCTCCAACATGAACGATATCTTCGACAAGATCCGCAAGGATGCCGGCCCCATCGGCCGCCACGCCAAAGCTTCCCACGGCTATTTCTCCTTTCCCAAGCTGGAGGGTGAACTGGGTGCTCACATGACCTTCCGCGGCAAGGAAGTACTGGTGTGGAGCCTGAACAATTACCTGGGCCTGGCCAACCATCCGGAGGTCCGCAAGGTGGATGCCCAGGCAGCCAAGGATTGGGGCATGGCCTATCCCATGGGCGCCCGCATGATGAGCGGGCAGACCAAGTACCACGAGCAACTCGAGGACCAGTTGAGCGAGTTCATGGGCAAAGAGGACACCTTCCTGCTCAACTTCGGCTACCAAGGCTGCATGAGCACCATCGACGCGCTGCTCACCCGCCACGATGTGCTGGTGTTCGATAGCGAGTGCCACGCCTGCATGATGGACGGCGCACGCCTGCACGCAGGCAAACGTTTCCGCTTCCAGCACAACGACATGGAGAGCCTCGACAAGCAATTGGAGCACGCCCGCAAGGTGGTGGAGCAAACCGGCGGCGGCATCCTGGTGATGACCGAGGGCGTGTTCGGCATGGCCGGCGACCAGGGCAAGCTGAAGGAGATCGTACAGCGCAAGGCCAAGTACAATTTCCGCCTCTTGGTGGACGATGCCCATGGCTTCGGCCAAATGGGCCGTGACGGCCGCGGCACCGGTGATGAGCAAGGCGTGCAGGACCAGATCGACATCTACTTCGGCACCTTCGCCAAGAGCATGGCCAGTATCGGTGCGTTCATCAGCGGGCCGGAGGATGTGATCATGTACCTGCGCTACAACATGCGCAGCCAAACCTTCGCCAAGAGCCTGCCCATGCCCATCGTGATCGGGGCCATGAAGCGCCTGGAAATGATGCGCACCATGCCGGAGCTCAGCACCAAACTGTGGGAGATCACCCACGCGCTGCAGAGCGGCCTGAAGGAAGCCGGGCTGGACATCGGCAAGACCAACAGCTGCGTAACGCCCGTGTACATGAAGGGCAACATTCCCGAGGCCACCAACGTGGTGTTGGACCTGCGTGAGAACCATGGCATCTTCTGCAGTATTGTGGTATACCCGGTGATCCCCAAGGGCGAGATCCTGCTGCGCTTGATCCCAACGGCCACGCACAGCATAGAGGACGTGAAGCGCACCATTGCGAGCTTCAAGGAAGTGAAGAAGAAGCTGGAAGCCGGGGAATACAAGGCGGAGACCATCGCCAACGTGTAAGCAGCATGTCTGGCTCCATTTCGTTCAAGGCTGCGGTGGTCGCGGCCTTGTTCGTTTTGACGGCCGGCGGCCGCGCTTATGGCCAGCATGCCCTGGATTCCTTGCTCCAACGCCCCTTGGTACGCTGTGATGAGGTCGGCGTGAATGCGCGGGCCCTGTTTGCCGGGTATGTAGGCCGGGGTGAGCTGGATTCTGCCGCGCTCGTACTGGACCGCTGGCGCGGGCTTTGCCCCGGTTCGGAGGCTTGGCAACGATCGCGCATCCTGCTGCTGCTCGCCCAACCGGCCTTGGTGGACACAGCACTGCCGGAAAACCTGCTCAACTACCTGGCCACTTACCGCTACTTTGCCAACTTGCCCAAGGAAGCGGTGGCAGCGGAAGCACCTGAGCTGTCGCAGAACCTGGCCTTCACTGCGGCGTGGTCAACGCAGCTCATGGCGGGCTTCTCACCGGGCATGGTGGAACATGGCCTGGCCGAGTTCTACGGGCCGGACCCCAACAAGCTCTTTCCCGCCCTTCAGGCAGGGGACTATGCGGGTAGCAATTTGCAGCGCAACTACGCCAAGGAAGTGCAACCCGTTTTGGACATGTCCGAAGTGCATGCGGCCTTCTCGGTCGGCGCATGGGTGCCGCTCGGTGGCTTGTCCTTGCTGGGCCCGCATCCTGAGTTCGGTTTCCAGATCGGCTACAAAAAAGCGCGGATGAACTACGACCTGACCATGGGCTTTCGCACAGGGCCGGCCGGACATACCTATATGGCCCGCCGGATCCATGCGGCCGACACCTTGGAACCCACCGCCCACTTCTTTGGGGCGCACATCAGCTTGGACGTCGGCTACGACCTGGTCCGGCACGCCAAGCATGAACTGCAAGCCGTGGGCGGTTTCGGATATGACGGATTCGATGCCTTCAGTTCCGTGGCCGAAGATCCCGACCAGAGCGCATCGGCGGGCTCGATGGACCTGAGCTTGGGCCAGGGCTACCGTTTCTACTTCAAACCGTACAGCTACCTGGGGTTCCAAGTGAAGTACCATTGGACGGACCATACCGCCAACAACGTGGTGGAATTCCGCGGGCATCCGCTCACCTTCCGCGTCCAGTACGGCGGGTTGATCAATTTTGCCAAACGGGCGAAGCTGGACTGGATCCAGTACCGGATCCGGCAGTAGCCGTCAGCGGAAGCTGAGCCGATCCAGGCTGTATTTCCCGCTGCCGGTGAAGAAGAGCACGATGAACATCATCATATACACGAAGGACAACTCCTGCTGGGCAAAGGTGCCGTCGCCATTGGCCATGAAGGCCGCCACGGCCATGCCGATGATGAGCGGCAGCGTGGACAGCCGTGTCCACAGCCCGAGCACCACCAGGATGGCACATGCCACTTCTGCCAGCAAGATGAGCACCAAGCTCAGCGTGGACCCCAGACCGAAGGGATCGTAGAAGGTGCCGCTCAGGTCGCCGAACTTCATGAGCTTCACCAAGCCGTGGTGCCAAAACATGGTACCACCGGCGGTAAGGCGAAGGAGCAATGCCCCCAGATCAATGGAAACTTCGTCTGAATTGAGCATGATGATCGCGAAACTCGGGGCGAAGGTAATGGCGGCGCGATCCGCGCCGCTGCTGTGCTGGTGGCCTTCACCAGTACTTTGCGCGGAACAACATGGCGCCCACGGAAATAAGTTATCCCGTGTGGGCCTGTCTGAAAAAAAGCGTGCTGACACGTAGTTTACCGTATGGTGCGATACCAACCTTAGCCTCATATTTGCACCAACCAACACAACACCACTGATGGGTTCAAATACTATTCTCAAGTTCTTTGGCGCACTTGCCTTGGCGGCAAGCATTCCAGCAGCTGCCGTTGCCCAATTTGAAGAAGGCGACAACGTACTCGGCCTTGGCGTGGGCATCGGTGGCGGCTACGGCATCGGCTTTACTGGTACTGGCGTATCCCAGACGCCCGCATTGGGCGTGCATTTCGATCATTGCATGGGCGACTTGGGCTCCGGGACTTGGGGCTTGGGCGGCGCCATTGGCTACAAATCGCTCAGCTACAAGCTGGACGACCCGTTCTGGGCCTATACCACCGACTACAAGTGGACCTATCTCACCATCGGCCTGCGCGGCACTTGGCATTACAATGAGTGGCATGGCTCGGACAAGTTCGACACCTATGGCGGCCTGATGCTGGCCTACCGCAGTGCCAGCTTCAAGGACAATTCGAACTACCCGAACAATTGGACCGGCGTGAAATACACTTGGTCGGGCAGCGGCGTCAGCTTCTCCGGCCTGTTGGGCGCACGCTACTACTTTACCGACAACATCGGCGCATTTGCAGAAGTGGGCTTCGGCTATGCCGTGCTGCAACTGGGCCTGGCTGCCAAGTTCTGAGCCTGTCCCGTTCCCCTGCTGAAGGTCCCGTGGCAATACGGGACCTTCTTTTTTTCACCTATGGACCAGTACCTTTGCGGCCCTTCAAAAGAACCACCGTTCGTAAGGTGGTGAACGCATTGCATGAAGATCAACGTTACCCTGCCCGACGGAAGCATTCGGGAATATGAGCCAGGCGCCACGCCCATGGACGTGGCCCGCAGCATCAGCGAAGGCCTGGCCCGCAACGTGCTTAGCGCAAAAGTGAACGGCGAGGTGCGCGATGCCAACCGCCCCCTGCCCGGCGACTGCACCCTGCAACTGCTCACCTGGAACGACCCCGAAGGGAAGGCCACACTGTGGCACAGCAGCGCCCACCTGATGGCCGAGGCCATTGAGGCGCTATACCCCGGCACCAAGTTCGGCATCGGGCCGCCCATCGAGAACGGCTTCTACTACGACATCGACCTCGGCGACAAGGTGATCGGCGACGGCGACTTCGCGGCCATCGAGGCCAAGATGAAGGAGCTCGCCGCCAAGAAGGAATCCTTTGCCCGCCGCGAAGTATCCAAGGCCGAGGCGATCAAGTACTTCACCGGGAAAGGCGACGAGTACAAGCTGGAACTGATCGACGGGCTGGAGGACGGCAGCATCAGCTTCTACACCCAGGGCAACTTCACCGACCTGTGCCGCGGGCCGCACCTGCCGGACACGAGCCCCATCAAGGCCATCAAGGTGATGAGCGTGGCCGGGGCCTACTGGCGCGGCGATGAAAAGCGCAAACAGCTCACGCGCCTCTACGCCATCACCTTCCCCAAGCAGAAAGAACTGGACGAATACCTGGTCCTGCTGGAGGAAGCCAAGAAGCGAGACCACCGCAAACTGGGCAAGGAGTTGGACCTGTTCACCTTCAGCGAGCGCGTGGGCGCCGGGCTGCCGCTGTGGCTGCCCAAGGGCACCGCACTGCGCGAGCGGTTGGTGAACTTCCTGAAAACCGCGCAGGAAAAGGCCGGCTACGTGCAAGTGGCCACACCCCACATCGGTGGCAAGGCCCTTTACGAAACCAGCGGCCACTGGGAGAAATACGGTAAAGACAGCTTCCAGCCCATCGAAACCCCGCAGGAAGGCGAGATGTTCATGCTCAAGCCCATGAACTGCCCGCACCACTGCGAGATCTTCGCCAGCCGGCCGCGCAGCTACAAGGACCTGCCCTTGCGCCTGGCCGAGTTCGGCACCGTGTACCGCTACGAGCAAAGTGGCGAGCTGCACGGCCTTACCCGGGTGCGCGGCTTCACGCAGGACGATGCACACCTCTTCTGCATGCCCGACCAGGTGAAGGAGGAGTTCAAAAAGGTGATCGACCTGGTGCTGCTGGTGTTCCGCGCGCTGGACTTCAAGGAGTATGAGGTGCAGATCAGCCTGCGGGACAAGGAAGACCGCAGCAAGTACATCGGGAGCGAGGAAAACTGGGAGAAAGCCGAACGGGCCATCACCGAAGCCGTGGCCGAGAAAGGCATGAAGGCCGTGGTGGAATACGGCGAGGCCGCGTTCTACGGCCCCAAGCTGGACTTCATGGTGAAGGATGCCCTGGGCCGCAAATGGCAGTTGGGCACCATCCAGGTGGACTACAACCTTCCGGAGCGCTTTGAGCTCGAATACGTGGGCGCGGACAACCAGCGGCACCGCCCGGTGATGATCCACCGCGCACCGTTCGGCTCCCTGGAGCGGTTCACCGCCGTGTTGATCGAGCACACCGCCGGCAGGTTCCCCCTGTGGTTGGCGCCGGAGCAGGCGGTGATCCTGCCCATCAGCGAAAAATTCAATGAGGCGGCCAAGCAGGCGGCTGAATTGCTGAAAGATCGCGATATTCGCGCCATCATCGACGAGCGGAACGAAAAGATCGGTCGCAAGATCCGCGACGCGGAAATGGCCAAAACGCCGTTCATGCTCATTATTGGCGAAAAGGAAGCCGGGGCGGGCACGCTCTCTGTGCGCGAGCACGGGCAAGGCGATCTGGGCGCCATGACCCCTGAACAATTCCACGCCTTGGTACAGGAACGCATCCAAGCGGGCCTTGCCGGGCACTGATCTCCCAAGTTACACTTACCGAAAGCAAGTTTGGCAACACGACCTCCCTTCCGCCCCATGGGCCCACGCCCGCCCCGCCCCTCAGGCCCGCCACGCCCGCGCGGGCGCGTGGTACGCGAAGATCCCCACCGCATCAACGACCGTATCTACGGCGTGCCCCAGGTACGCGTGGTGGGTGAAGACATTGAGCAGGGCATCTATCCGTTTGAACAAGCCTTGCGCATGGCGCAAGACCTGCAACTGGACCTGGTGGAGATCAGCCCGTCGGCCGATCCGCCCGTGTGCCGGATCATCGATTACAAGAAGTTCCTCTACGACCTCAAGAAGAAGCAGAAGGAGATCAAAGCCAAGCAGGCCGTGGTGGAAATGAAGGAGATCCGCTTCGGCCCCAACACGGATGAGCATGACCTCAACTTCAAGCTCAAGCACGCCCGCCGCTTCCTGGAGGAAGGCCACAAGGTGAAGGCCTTCGTGTTCTTCAAGGGCCGCACCATCGTCTTCAAGGAGCGCGGAGAGATCCTGCTGCTCAAGTTCGCCCAGGAGCTGGAGGACATCGGCGTGGTGGAGAGCATGCCCAAACTGGAGGGCAAGCGGATGATGATGTACCTTATCCCCAAGAAGAAGAAATAGCCTTCGGGGAACCGTTCCGAAAGAAAAAGCTCCCACATTCGGGGAAAATTGCGAAATTCGCGCCCCCGAACGTATCGATCAATACAGCGAGGCCATGCCCAAGATGAAGACGAAAGCCGGTGCCAAAAAGCGTTTTGCGCTCACGGGCACGGGCAAAGTGAAGCGCAAGCACGCGTTCCACAACCACATCCTTACCAAGAAGCACAAGAAGCGCAAGCGCAACCTGCAAAAGACCGCCATGGTCGCCAGCGTTGACGAAAAAGCCATCTTGGCCCTTCTGAAGTAAGACCGTTTCCCGCCGGGTACACAGGCGGGGTTAACCAGGGCGTGCAGCACAAAAGATCCCGGACCCACGGGGCGCTCCCGCCCGAAAACCAAAGAGCACCATGCCACGCTCCAAGAACAAAGTCGCCAGCATTGCCCGGCGCAAGAAGATCCTCAAGAAGGCCAAGGGCAACTTCGGCCGCCGCAAGAACGTGTTTACCGTAGCGGTGAACACCGTTGAAAAAGGATATACCCACGCCTATATCGGCCGCAAGGTGAAGAAGCGCGATTTCCGCGCGCTCTGGATCCAGCGCATCAATGCCGCCACCCGCATGAACGGCATGAGCTACAGCGTGTTCATGAACAAGCTGAAGGCCGCCAACATCACCCTTGACCGCAAGGCCTTGGCCGAGATCGCCTATAGCGATGCGGCTGCCTTCACCGCCATCGTGGACAAGGTGAAGTAACCCATCCAAGTTCGGGACCGAAAAGCCATTCCGCAAAGGGGTGGCTTTTTTGTTGGGGAGAGTTCGTAGGGCGCAGTTCGTAGGGCATAAGGCAGGGGACTCCTCCCTGCGTCCTTTGCGCTATGAACTGCGAACTATCCCCCCAACACCGTCACCTTCCCACCGGGTGTGCGGTGGGCCTGCGGGCTGAGGCTGCCCTGCTTCACGTGGGTGCACCTCAACAGATCATCAGTGGTACTTACGCCAGCGGCTTGGCCGGCGCGCAACACCAGTTCCGCCGCCGCCTCTGCATCATTTCCGGCGCGGTGGTGCTTCAGGCCGATGCCGTGCGTGCTGCACATCGGCCCCAGGCCGTAACTGCGATGGCCGGGCCACACGCGGCGGCACAGGCTCACCGAACAGAAATAACTGAAGGTGGGCAACGGCAGCCGATGGCTGAGCAGTGTGCTGCGCAACACGTTCATGTCAAACGCGGCGTTATGGGCCACCACCGTGGCGCCCTGCATCAGCGGCAAAGCTTCTTCCCATACTTCGGCAAAACGTGGTGCATCGGCCACGTGCTCCGGCCGGATGCCGTGAACGGCGATGGTGAACGGCGAGAAATATGGCCATTGCCGCGGCTTGATCAACCAGTTGCGCACCTCGCGCACCGCTCCGCCGCGTACAATGGCCAAGCCCATTTCGCACGGGCTGTCCGCATCGTTGGTGGCCGTCTCGAAGTCGAGCGCGAGGAAATCCATGGGGGTGGAGCGGGAAGCCGCTGTGCGTTGGTGGCCGGTGGTTGTTCGTGGAATTAGCGGGGCTGCATGTGGTCGTGGCCACGCCTGGCACCTGGCAACGAACAACCTGCCCCCCCTTCACCGCTTCACCAGCTCCGCGTCTGCAAGGGCCCGGTGGAGCTTATTCCGCGTTGCTTCACCCACGGGCACCAAGGGCAAGCGCATGTGGTTTTCGCACAGGCCAAGGTATTTCATCACCTCTTTGATACCCCCGGGGTTGCCCTCGACGAACAGCAGCGAGATCAGTTCGATCAGGCGCAGATGTTCCTCACGCGCGGTTTTCATGTCGCCCTTCATGGCAGCGTGCACGAGCCGCGCGAATTCCTCCGGCAGGGCGTTTCCCACCACGCTGATCACGCCGTCGCCGCCCATGGCCAGGATGGGCAAGGTCAGCGCATCATCCCCGCTGATCACCAAAAAGTCCTTGGGGCGGTGCTTGAGGATCAGCCCGATCTGGTCCAGGTTGCCGCTGGCCTCCTTGATGCCGATGATATTCTTGCAATCGCGGGCCAGGCGCAAAGTAGTCTCTGCTGCCATGTTGCTCATGGTGCGGCCAGGCACGTTGTACAGGATGATGGGCCGGGTGCTGGCCCCGGCAATGGCCTTGTAATGCTGGTAGATGCCTTCCTGCGTGGGTTTATTGTAGTAGGGGCTCACACTGAGGATGGCGGCCACACCGTCCATGTTGAAACCCTTCAAGGCCTCGAGCACGGCCATGGTGTTGTTGCCGCCCACGCCCAGCACCAGGGGAACGCGGCCGTTCACCCCTGCGCGCACCAGGTCCAGCAGTTGCTTCTTTTCCGGGCCATTGAGCGTAACGCTTTCGCCGGTGGTGCCCATGACCACCAAATAGTCGATGCCCCGGCTGATCTGGTGATCGATCACGCGCGACAAGGCCGCCTGATCGATGGTGCCATCGGGAAGAAAGGGGGTGACCAAGGCTACGCCGAGGCCTTGAAAACGGTTGTCCATGGGGTTGTCCGGTTCGGGGGGTCAGTTCATGTGCGCCGTTTCGGGCGAGTTGATCATCATCAGGTAGCGGTCCAGGTTGGCGATGAGCTGGGGCAAGCTGTCCGCGCCGGCCGTGTCGATCATCATGTCCAAAAAGTGGGCATTGGTGGCACTTTGGCGCCCCACCTTGAAGCGGGCCTTGCTCTTGGCAAGGATATACTGGAGGGGCAATAGGTCGTGCACCGTTAGGTCGATCAGCACATCGAACTCCTCGGCCATGAAGTTCTGCACCACATTGCCGTGCGGAATGCGGTACCAATTGAGGTCCTTCACGCTGAACACGTCGAAGTTGAGCTTGGGGTGCAGGTAGTGGGGCAGCGCTTTTTCGTCGCAGTAGCCCAAGGCCATGATCCGGGTAAGGCCCAGTTCCTCCTTGATCTTCTTTACGTAGTTGCGTACCTGGTTGTGCGCCACCTCATCGGCCGCCAAGTAGATCAAACCCACCTTAACCGACATGGCCAAGTTCTTGGCCAGCGGCTTGCGGTCGGTTTGCGCCTCCTTGACCAGGGCACGGCGCCCCATCCATTCCTTGATCCTGTCCAGTACCTTCATGGTTCGATCATCCGCCTGAATGCTTCTTCATCGATCACGTTCACGCCGAGTTCCGAGGCTTTGGCCAGTTTGGCCGGGCCCATGTCCGCACCGGCCACCACAAAGCTCGTCTTCTTGCTGATCGATCCGCTCACTCTCCCCCCATTGTCCTCAATGGCTAGTTTGATGCCATCGCGGGTGAAGGTCTTAAAAACGCCGGATACCACCACGCTCAACCCTTTGAGGAGCCCGCTTTGGGGGCGTTGATGGTTGGCGGACCCGGTCATCTGCACACCCGCCTCGCGCAGGCGGTGCACGATGCGCCGGTTGCCTTCCGCCGCGAAAAAATCGATGATGCTGTCGGCGATCACCGCCCCCACTTCACTGATGCCGGTAAGTTCTTCCCGTGCCATCGCCGCCAACCGGTCTATGCTGCCGGCCTCGCGGGCGATCTTCTTGGCCACGGTTTCGCCCACATGGCGGATGCCCAATGCGAACAGCACCCGCTCGAACGGTACAGACCGGCTCGCCGCGATGCCTTCGATGATGAGCTGCGTACTGCGCTCGCCCCAGCCTTTGCCCATGGCCAGCAGCTGTTCCTGCTTCAGGTCGTACAAGTCGGCCACATTGCCGATCAATTTGGCTTGGTAGAGCGCTTCCACGGTTTCGCCGCCCAAGCCGCCGATGTCCATGGCCTTGCGGCCCACAAAATGCTCGATGCGGCGGGTGATCTGCGGGGGGCAACCGTGTTCATTGGGACAATAGTGCTGGGCCTCGCCCTCATCGCGCACCAGCGGCGTGCCGCATTCCGGGCAGTTGGCCGGATAGCGCACCGCCACGGCACCGGCGGGCCGCCGGGCCAGGTCCACCCCCGTGATCTTTGGGATGATCTCGCCGCCCTTTTCCACCTGCACCATATCTCCGAAATGCAGGTCAAGCTTGGCGATCTGGTCCGCATTGTGGATGCTGGCCCGCTTCACGGTGGTGCCCGCCAGCTCCACGGGTTCCAGCAAGGCTACGGGTGTCACCGCCCCGGTGCGGCCCACGTTGAATTCCACCCCATTGAGCCGGGTGGCTTTGTTCTCCGCGGGGAATTTGTATGCAATGGCCCAGCGCGGGCTTTTGGCGCGCAGGCCGAGGTCTTCCCGTACACCGAGGTCGTCCACCTTGATCACTACCCCGTCGATGGCGATGTCCAGCCCGTGCCGGGCCTTGTCCCAGTGCGCAATGAAGTCCATGATGTCCTCCAGGCCATTGGCTCGGGCTATGAACCGCTTGTGCGGATCGGGGGTGCGGAATCCCCAGGCGCGGGCCTGCATGATGTTGTCGTAGTGGCTGCGCGAAGGAGGCGTTGCGGTGTAGAGGTCGTAGATGAAATTCTGCAGGCGGCGGCGCGCCACAAGTTTGGGGTCCTGCAGCTTCAACGTGCCTGCGGTGGTGTTGCGCGGGTTGGCGAAGCGCTCCTCCCCTTGCTTTTCGCGTTCCAGGTTCAGGGATTCGAATTCGCGGAGACCCATGATGATCTCGCCGCGCGCCTCCAGGTCGGCCGGGGGCTGATCGCGCAAGTGCAGCGGAATGGTGCGCACGGTGCGCACGTTGGCCGTGATGTCCTCGCCCTGCTCCCCGTCTCCCCGGGTGACGCCGCGCACCAGCTCGCCATTGCGGTAGGCCAAGCTGATGGCCACACCGTCGTATTTCAGCTCCATAACGAATCGGACGGGGCCGGCCTCCCTCTCCACGCGGTGCACAAAATCGGCCACCTCCTCGCGGCTGTAACTGTTGTCCAACGAAAGCATGGGCCAGCGGTGGGCCACTGTGGGAAACGCTTTGGTGATGTCCCCGCCCACCCGCTGAGTGGGGCTGTTGGGCGATGCCAGCTCCGGGTACTGCTTCTCCAACGCCTCCAATTCCTTCATCAGGAAGTCGAACTCCTGGTCGGAAATCTCCGGCCTGGCCTCCACATAGTACAGGTGGTTATGGCGTTCCAATTGTTCGCCCAGCTCCGTGATGCGCTTGGCCGCTTGATCCCGCTCCATGCGTGCAAAGATCACACCCATGCGTGAATGAACCGCGGGTTGCCGCTGAGGTCGGCGATCATTTCGGCATGCGGGAAGCCCGCGTCCACCACCACTTGCACTGTTTCGGGCGCATGGCGGTAGTGGCCTTCGAACCAAAGCGCATCACCCGGGTGGAACGATGGTGCAGCAGCGGAGGCGATGGCCCGAAAGAAACAGTGCGGATCGCTATTGTCCACGAACAGGGCCAAGTGCGGCTCATGGTCAAGCACTTGCGCCTGCATGGCGCTGCTGTCGCTGCGCGGCACGTAGGGCGGGTTGCTCACCACCAGGTTGCCGGGGCCGGATAGCATGGACTGCATCAACCCGGGAAGTTCTTCGCCCAAGGCATTGGCTTTGATCCATTGCACCTCCAGACCATTTGCGCTGGCATTTTCACCGGCCAGTTCCAGCGCGGCTTCGCTGATATCCACACCAATGACCTGTGCCGAGGGAAAAGCCTGCTTCAGGGCCAAGGCGATACACCCGCTGCCAGTGCCCACGTCAACGATGCGGTCCGGCACTTTGGCACATGAACGGATGATCAGTTCCACCAACTCCTCTGTTTCCGGGCGCGGGATCAGCACGCGGGGATCCACGGCGATGCGCAACCGGTGGAACTCCACCCGGCCCAGAACGTACTGGAGCGGTTCACCGGCGGCCAGGCGGTCCAGGTCCTTGTCCAGCAGGTGTATTTGCCCGGCGGGGATCGTTCGTTCACGCTCCAGTTCAGGAACGGCCAGGGCCAACCGGTCCTGCACCCAGGCGCGCGTGATCGCCTTCGCGCCGTCGGGCCCATGCAGCAGGGATAAGCGCTGGCGGGCTGCGATGAGCAGTGATCCCACGGTGGTGTGTTCCGATGGCACAGGCATGGCACAAAGTTGGGCACTATGCCGCCCACCGGAGAACCACCATCCGGTTCCGGTCCATGACCATCAGCGCGCAGAGCGGACGCGCATTCGCGCGGGACCGTCCACCCGGTAGGTGAACCCTGCCTATTGCACCACCAGCCGCGCCATGGCGGAACCATCGCGCACCCGTAGCAGGTACAGCCCGGGTGCGAGGTCCATCACGGCGATATCCGCGCGCCCTTGTTGATCCGTGGTGTACTGCCGCAGCAAAGCCCCGGTTGGTGCGAACAGGTCCACTCCTGTGCGTGCCGCCCCCGGGATCAGCACTAGCGCCCGGTCCGTTGCCGGGTTGGGGTAGATCGCCATTGCGTGGGCTTGGCCGGACCATGGCGCTTCTTGGGCTCCCTCCTGCTGCGCAACGGGTTCCTGGTACAGGGCGGGCATGGTGGCGGGCAGCGCCTGGTCGAAGAGCACCACCAGCCGTGGCCTCAACGTGGAATCGGGAAACTCCCGGCTGTACACGTTCACATTGCGGGCATCGCCTTCAACCAGGCTTTTTACGGCCAAGGACAGCAGGCCGTCACCGGCCGTGGCTTCGTTGAAGGCCCGGGTCACGTCCCAGCGCATGGCCTCGCGGCCGTAGTGTGCATCGAGCAGGGAATCGCCCAAGACGGGCCTGTTGTTGAAGGTGATCGCCGGTTCCTGCCACGTGTCGTCCTGCACCGGGTAGGCGGCATAGGGCGTGGTGACGGCTTGGCCGCTCCAAGCCTTCTTGTCCATGCGCAGGTACACGCGTGCAGGTTGCGAGCCGGCAAAGTGCCCCACCGGGAACCGCAGGTAGGCGATGCGGTCGTAGTTCTCCCCGGCGTTTTCCTTGATCACCATTTCCTGGTCGGCGCCGAAGTTGTCGTTGGCATAGGTACCGGCGCGCACTTGGGCGTCGGCCTCCGGAGCAATGACGTTGGAGGCGAACTCCAGGGTGAGCACTGGCCATTTGGCGGCGTTGGGTACCTCCTTGCTGAAGAACACCAGTTTACCAGATCCCCCGGCACCTTCCACGGCGAAGGTCACCCAAGCATCCCCGGCAAGTTCCTGCCGCATGACCGCCGTGATGTCGTACTCCAGGAAATCGGAATTGGCGTAGGCCGTGCCCAGCGTATCGGTAAGCCCGGGCTTGAGGATGGAATTATGGGTGATGCTCTCCTCGGTCCAGAAGTTGTGCGCGCCCAGGCGCAATAGGTAGCCATCGTCCGGCCCGGTGCCGGCGGGCATGTTCTTCACGTACAGACGCAAGGTGGCCCGGGTCAGTTTGCCGGCGTTCACGTAGTCATCCAATAAAAAACGCAAGTAGGTGCGTGTATCCTTGTCCACCTCGCCGGCTACATCCTTGGCCTGCAGGATACGTTCTTGTGAAACGCCGAAGACCACATCGTCCTGCGCGCCGCCGCGTGTAAAAGCATCATCCTCCGGCTGTAGTTCCGCAACGATGGCGGGGCATCCTTCATCCATGGCGCCGCAGGGATCCGGGGCATAGTCCAAGTGAGCACGCAGGACGAACAGCGGCGTGGGATCACCGCGGACGGCCGGGCTGGTCTGGGCCATCAGGTTCAGGTCGCCGGTTTCGCGGAACCGCACATGGTCCACGGAGAAGAAGTTGCCGATGTTCAGGTTCACGGAATAGAGCACCTCCCAACTTGCATAGTCGTCCACAGGTGAGGCAGTGGCGATCTTGAAGATGTTGGCATAGGTGTACATCAGGAAGAGGTTGCCGTACGCATCGCAGACCAGGCGGGGGCGATCACCGCGCAGGTCCAGCACACGCGTGTGCCACGTACCGTCGGCCTTCCCCCAATGATGCCTGTAATAGCCGGTACCGGTGAAACCGTAGACGGCCACGGGCACATCCGCCTGATTGGCCACGATGTGGATACCGCCGCGCGGGTCCACTGCGTGCCCTTGGTCGTTGATCATGGCGTATGCGGGGGGTACGCTGACCACGTTCATGCCGGGCGTGGCGTAGCTGGCAGCCAAGCCGGTGTTGGCATCGCTCACCACGGTATGGGCATTGTTCTTCCAGCTCCGCCCATCATCCTCCGAGTACATATAGGCGAAATCGTGGTTGTATGCAGGCACGTCGTTTTCACGCCAGGTGAAGGTGGTTGTCAACGTGCCGTAATGGTCATAGGTGAGGTTGTTGTCGTACATGCGCCGGGAGGTGCAGGTGCCGGCAATGGGATCGGTGTATGGTCCCGAGCCGCTGACCATCTTCCATTCGTCTGTCCAGGCGCTGGTGCTGCCGTCGTAGAATGCAACGCGATTGTTCACCTCCGTGACCCAAGAACGGTATTGAAGAAGGAGGTTGCCTTCGGGCGTGGTGAGGAACCTGGGGTAGGTGAAGTGATCGGTGAAGGTGCTCACCGGATATAGTGTATGCTGCACGGGCAGGAAGGAACTGGCGGACCAGGGCACTGCGCCGGTGATCAGGCCGGGTTGGGAGCCGCGATAGTTCATCAGGTCGTTGTGGTTGTCGAAGGATAGGTGCAGGCTGCCGTCGTTGGGGCAGATGCCGATGGCGATGCCATTGTGGCTGTCGGCAGAAGTTTTCAGGTAGTCCATAAAGACAATGGTCTCCCAAGTGGACTGCCCCTCCGCTTTCCTGGCCAAGTACAGCCGGTTGTCCGTGCTGAACCAAGACGCGTACTGCACCCCGGCATAGGTGGTGAGCGCGTCCTGCGTGGCCAGGTTGGCATTCACAGTGTGGGTCCATTGCCCATCGAAGGTTTCCGCCTGGGTGTCCAAGGTGTCGAACGCCACGCTCAACAGCATGGGGGTTTGGGCCCACACCATTGCCTGCCATAAGACCGATACGAACAGCAGAGTGAATTCACGTTTCATGGACAGGGGGAATTGGGGTGGATGCAATTTAGGAGATCGGTCATTGAGGAGCGTGTGGAGAGTAACGGCATACGAGTTACGTGACGCGTTGCTGGTTTCGGGTTGCGTCCGGGTCAGCAATTGACCGACGAAGCACGGATCTTTGCGATATTTGCGGCCTGGGGCAGTAGCTCAGCTGGCTAGAGCGCCGCGTTCGCAATGCGGAGGTCGAGAGTTCGAATCTCTTTTGCTCCACGAAAAGCCCTGCTGTTGCGGGGCTTTTTCTTTGGCTTCCGTCAGGTACTTTCGCGGCCCATTGGCCCGGCACACCAAGGAGAGGTGGCAGAGCGGTTGAATGCGGCGGTCTTGAAAACCGCTTTGCCCGCAAGGGCAACGGGGGTTCGAATCCCTCCCTCTCCGCCAACGCGGCCCGCAAAGCGGGCGATCCTTCGGTCCAAGCCGCTGGCGAGCTTGCTCGCAACAGCGGGATGGGCCGAAGGATCCAAAGACCGCGAAGCGGATTTCCGCGTTGAAGCCTCCCCCTTGGGGATGGCGCGATGCTGAGCATAAATGAAGTGGCGCTCCGCAAGCCGGTACGGCTGAGGAGCCGAAGCACGCGCAATCCCTCCCTCTCCGCCAACGCGGCCCGCAAAGCGGGCGATCCTTCGGTCCAAGCCGCTGGCGAGCTTGCTCACAACAGCGGGATGGGCCAAAGGATCCAAAGACCGCGAAGCGGATTTCCGCGTTGAAGCATCCCCCCTTCGGGGAAAACGCGCCTCGCGCAATCTTGACCCGAAAACGCAGAGTCCTGTAGCGTTGACCATCTCCTGAACCTCAGGGTCAGCTTCGCGAGACCTTGTGGGGCAGGAAGCAACAAAGGGCCATGCTTCCACATGGCCCTTTGGTCAACGTGCGTTCAGTTCCTTACTTGAGGGGATAGTAAATGTTCATGAGCCACTTCGCGGTGTCCGGCTCCTGGCCGGGGTCCGTTATGTACTCTTCGATCACTGCACCGTTCAGCTCAAGGCCGTTGGCCTTCATCATGTCCTCACAAGCTCCATTGGCCTCCCCGCTTTTTTCGTACGCGCCAGTATAGGCCACCATCACGGCTTTACCTGCTGGCACGTCTTGGACTTGAAGCCCCGCCACTGAAGTGCCCGGCGCGGCTTGCACCGGAATTCCAGCGAACACATCCGCTTGCTTGGCCGTGGTATCCCAATCAAAATACAGCCCCGTTGGGGCACCGGAGAGCGTTAAGCCCGCCTTCGACGCGGCTTGGGCCACCATCGGGAAGGTACTGCCGAAGAACTCGGAAAGCTTTTCCCACTTCACCTTCTGCCGCTTGCCCAAATAGCTCACGGCAGGCCGGTCCACGGTTTCTACCGTGTACCCCCGGAATGTCTTTGCCTTGGCCGCATTTGCTTGCTCGGCCGCATCTGCTTCGCACCTCTTTTTCAGCTGTTCCAGACCACTTGCGAACACCGGCCCCATCATGGCATCCATATCCTTGAACACGCACATGATGCGCGCGATGAAGTTGTTCTCGCCATCATAGCTCCAGGTTACCCGAGTGCTGTCGCTGGCCGCATCCAACACCATGGAACCCTTGGCCTGGCCTTCGAAGGGAGCGATAAAATGCAGGTCCACGTCCATTTGTTTGCCCGGCTCCACTCGCGTGATCACTTGTTCCCCGGTACCGGTCTGCTCCCCTTGCCAGGCGCTCTTGGCCCCCACTTCGCCATCGGTGCCCTCATAGGTCACCTTCGCCCCCGGATCCATGGCCAGGAACGGGCTCCATTCGTTCTGCTTGGCCAAGGTGCTCATATGTTCCCACACCAGCCCGGGCGGTGCGGCGATCATTGTGGACCGGGAAATGCGCGAGTGCTTCGGTCCCACCAACCCTAGCACCACCACCAAGGCGGCCAAGGACAGCAGGATGATGAGGATGGTTTTCAGTGCTCTCATGGGTGCGTTGTTTCCTCAAATGTCGGTTTTCCCCACCGGTTCCTGAAGCGGCCTGCTTATTATTTTCCGGCATGATTTTTCTTTGTTCACCATAAATTCAACTCCATGTCCATGACCCATCCCCGCATCCCACTGGCGATCATTGCCACAGCGGTATGCATGCTGGCCGCCTGCAAGAGCAGCAACCCGGCCGGTGAAAAAGTGAACATGCCTTTCAGCGGCAGCAAGTACGAAAGCACCAACCGGTTCTTCCGGGGCACGGGCACGGGAGTGAGCGTGAAGCAGAACATTGCCCGCAGCAAGGCCGATCTTGACGCGAAGAACCAACTGGCCGCCCAAGCCGGCACGAACATCCGTGCCGTTGCCGACCAATACCTGGGGCAAACGGAAAATGCCGAAGCCGCTGAAGTGGCAGACAAGTTCCAGAGCTTGGTCCGGGAGGTAATGAACACCGAACTGGCCGACCTGCGGAAGATCGGTGAGGAGACGCGCTACAACGAAACCACCAAGGAGTACACACAATACGTGGCGTTCGAGATCAAGAAGAACGCCATGTTCCGCTACATGAAGAAGCAGGCCAAGACCGACGAAAAGATCAGCGAGGCCGCCCGCAAGAAGATCGACGAGATCTTGGATGAGGAGATCCGCAAAGCGGACCTGGAAGAGGAGTAGGCCCGGACCCACAGCGATCGCGGGAGGGCCATTGGACGCAAGGGGTCATTCCACCACGGGCTTGCCGGTGATACCCGGTGCGTGGATGCCCAACTGGTGCCCTGAACCGGCTACCGAGCAACAGGATCAACGCCGGCGGGTGCGGATGCCGATCACGCCCAACAGCCCGCGCGTGATCTCCCGGAGCGCCGTTCGCCCCAACTGGCGCACCATGGTGTTTTTGGAGGCTTGTTCCACCCAGCCCGGTTCCTCCTTGGCCGGCTTGGACGGCTCGCGCTTTCGCGGCTCCTCCTCCGCATCTTGGTGTTCCTTCAGTCGTTTGGCCAGCAGTTCACTGGCGCTTTCGCGGTTGAGCACCTGATCGTATTTCGGGCCCAGCTGGCTGATGGCCACCAAGGCTTGCAGTTCCGCGGGAGCAAGGATGTCCATGCGCGTGCCGGGTGCTTTCACCAAGGTGTGGGCCAAGGGTGTCGGCATGCCCTTCTCGCCCAATACGGTCACCATGGCCTCACCGATGCCCATGGACGTGAGCAACGCCTCGGTTTCATAGAACTCCGTGACCGGATAGTTCTGCGCCGTGCGTTTGATGGTTTGCCGGTCCTTGGCGGTAAATGCCCGAAGCGCATGCTGCACCTTCATGCCCAGCTGGCCCAGCACGCTCTCGGGCACATCGCTGGGATCCTGCGTACAGAAATAGATGCCCACGCCTTTGGAGCGGATCAGCTTGATGATGCTCTCGATCTGGTCCAGCAGCGGTTTGGTGGCATTGTCGAAGATCAGGTGGGCCTCATCGATGAAGATCACCAGCTTGGGCTTTTCCGCATCGCCGACCTCCGGGAAGGTGGCATACACTTCGGCCAACAGGCATAGCATGAAGGTGCTGAACAGGCGCGGCTTGTCCTGGATGTCCGTCAGGCGCACAATGTGGATCACGCCCTTGCCGTCGCGCAGTTGCAGCATGTCCGCAGGGTCGAAGCTGCGCTCGCCGAAGAAGGAGGCCGCCCCTTGCTGCTCCAATTCCACCAGCTTGCGCATGATGGTGCTCACGGATGCCCCGCTTACGCGGCCGTATTGTTTCTCCACTTCCGCCTTGCCCTCGTCGCCGGCATAGCGCAGCACGGCACGCAGGTCCTCCAGGTCGAGCAAGGGCCATCCTTTGTCGTCGCAAAACTTGAAGATCAATGACAGGATGCTGCCTTGGGTGTCGTTGAGCTCCAAGATGCGGCTGAGCAGTACCGGGCCGAACTCGCTCACCGTGGAGCGCAGGCGTGCGCCAGGCTCATCGCTCAGGCTCAGCAGCTCCACCGGCAGCCGGAGCGGCTCCCAAGCTACGCCCATCTTCTGTTGGCGAGCGTCGATCTTCGCGTGGGGCACGGCCGGGGCGGCAATGCCGCTGAGGTCGCCCTTGATGTCCATCAACAGGGCGGGCACGCCTTTGAGCGAGAGCTGCTCGGCGATCACCTGCAAGGTCTTGGTCTTGCCAGTGCCCGTGGCCCCGGCAATGAGGCCATGGCGGTTCATCATGCGCAGGGGCACCCTCACCGTGGCGCCCGGCGGGCATTCCCCGTTGTACAGGGCACCGCCCAGATCGAATGTTTCGCCTTGGAAGGCGTACCCGGCCTGCATGGCTTGGGTGAAGTTGTTGATGTTGCCCATGATCACTGGATCTGCGGAGCGAAGAAACGAAAATGTGAAAAGGGGCCGAAGCCCCTTTCCCCGAGGTTGCAACAAATGGCATTGGGCTAGCGGAACAGTTTGCCCAACATGCCTTTGGCCACGTTGCCCAGGTCGCCGCCACTGCCCAGGCCCTGCAGCAAGCCGCCGAGCTTGTTGCTGTCGCCCTCCACATGCTTGCTGATCAGGTTGGTGACCATGGGCAGCAGCATATCCTTGATGCCTCCGGCCTGGGTGGCGTCCAAGCCCACCTCGCCGGTAAGCTTGCCCTGCAACACCGGGCCCAACTTGGCCAGAATGCCCTCGGCGCCACTGGTGTTGGTGTTGCTGCTGAAGAGGCTCAGCACATCATCCAGGCCGAAGCCATCACCGCCGCCGATCACTTGGGCCAAGCTGTCTTTGGCGGCATTCAGTGAACCGGACACTTGCCCGTCATTCAACCCGAACTTGGACTTCAGGGCGGGGCCGGCTTCTTGTTGCAAGGCGGAAAGCAGTTGTTCGATCATGGTGCAGGTTTTTTGAAATGATGGGCACCGGACGAGCAAGATCAATGCCATAACCGCAACCGTTCGGGATTCCATCAACGATCGCCGATGGACGGCCCTTGGCCATAAGGCCCATGTGGCCAAGGGAGTTCCCCGCCAACAGGCGTGTTATCCACAAAATGCCGGACACGGGATCGTTAACAAGTAGCCAATGGTGCCCCGGGGTACCACCCTGCCGCCTTCCCTACCTTCGCTGCCGTCGAACCGTTGACCCAACGACTACACCCGGTACTTCACCCCGGGCCGAACGCTCCCCGGGAAAAAACCATGAAAGTGACCTACTACGGCCAAAGCTGCCTGGGCGTGGAAACCGGTGGCGCCTTCCTGCTCTTCGACCCGTTCATCTCGGGCAACCCATTGGCCAAGCACTTCCGAGTGGAGGACATCCCGGCCAGTCACGTGCTGCTCACCCACGGGCATGGCGACCATGTGGCCGATGCCGAGGCCGTGCTTAAACGCACCGGTGCGGTACTGATCAGCAACTTCGAGATCTGCAATTGGTACGAAGCCAAGGGCATCAAGCGGCTGCATGCGATGAACCTCGGCGGCCAGGCCGACTTGGGCGGTTTCCGGGTGAAGAGCACCGTTGCCCTGCACAGCAGCACCATGCCCGACGGCTCCTCGGGCGGTTCTCCTGGCGCTTTTGTGGTATTCACCCCGGAAGGCAATTTCCACCATGCCGGCGATACCGCGCTGATGTTGGACATGCAGCTTTTGAAGCGCCACAACCTGCGTTTCGCCTGCCTGCCCATTGGCGACAACTATACCATGGGCATTGACGACGCCGTGGAAGCCGCCCGATACATGGGTGTGGAAACAGTGGTAGGCATGCACTACGACACCTTCCCTCCCATCGCCATCGACAAACCGAAAGCCGTGGACGCCTTCGCCAAGGCGGGCATCAAGCTGCTGCTGCCCGCCATCGGCACCACCATCAACATTTGAGCAAGAAACAACCACAGTACACATGGCCAAGATCATTGCCATAGTCAACCAAAAAGGCGGCGTGGGCAAAACCACCACCGCCATCAACCTGGCGGCCTGTTTGGGCATTCTGGAGCGCCGCACCTTGGTGGTGGACGCCGACCCGCAGGCCAATGCCACCAGCGGCACCGGGCTCGACCCGCGCGAGGCCAAGGCGAGCATCTACGATTGCATCGTCAACGGAACGGCGGCGCAAGAGGTGATCCACTCCACGGACAACCCCAACCTGGACCTGCTGCCCGGCACCATCGACCTAGTGGGCGCGGAGATCGAAATGATCGACATGCCCGAACGCGAGCGGCAGATGAAAAAGGTGCTGGACCCCTTGCGGGATCAATACGACTTCATCATCATCGATTGCTCGCCCTCGTTGGGCCTGGTCACCGTGAACGCCTTGGTGGCGGCGGACAGCGTGGTGATCCCGGTGCAATGCGAATACTTCGCGCTCGAGGGCTTGGGCAAGCTGCTCAACACCATCAAGATCATCCAGCAGCGCCTCAACCCCGAACTGGTGATCGAGGGCATGCTGCTTACCATGTACGATAGCCGGCTGCGCTTGGCCAACCAGGTGGTGGAGGAAGTAAAGACGCACTTCCAGCAACTGGTGTTCGACACGGTGATCCACCGCAACGTGGCCTTGGGCGAGGCGCCCAGCCACGGGCAGACCATCATCATGCACGACGCCAGCAGCAAAGGCGCCACCAACTACCTGAACCTGGCGCGCGAGATCCTGCAGAAGAACGACCTGACCCGCATCAAGGAGAACGAGCGGACCATCGCGATCACGGAACCCCAATGACCAAAAAAAGAGGATTGGGGCGCGGCCTGAGCGCCCTGCTGGAGGATCCCGGAACGGACATCACCGCACACCACCCGCCGGCCGAACCCGCGGCCCAACGCACCGCGGGCAATGTGGCAGCCATACCGGTGGCCCAGATCGAGCCCAACCCGTTCCAGCCGCGCACCACCTTTGCGCCTGAAGCCCTCTTGGAGCTCGCCCAAAGCATCAAGGAACTCGGCATCATCCAGCCGGTCACCGTGCGCAAGCTGGGCTATGACCGCTACCAGCTCATCAGCGGGGAGCGCCGCTTCCGCGCCAGCCAAGTGGCCGGGTTGACCGAAGTGCCCGCCTACATCCGCATTGCCAACGACGAGGCCATGCTGGAAATGGCCTTGGTGGAGAACATCCAGCGCGAAGAGCTCGACGCCATCGAGGTGGCCATCAGTTTCCAGCGCCTGCTCGAAGAAGTGAACCTCACACAGGAAGCCCTGAGCGAACGCGTGGGCAAGGACCGCGCCACCGTGGCCAACTACCTGCGGTTGCTGAAGCTGCCGCCCGAGATCCAGCTGGGCCTGCGCCAACGGCAGATCAGCATGGGCCATGCCCGGGCCTTGATCACCATTGCCGATCCGGCCAAACAAGCCGAGCTCTACCACCGCATCGTGGAAAGCCAACTTTCCGTGCGCCATGTGGAAGAGCTGGCCCGCGAGGATAAACGACCGGCAGCGCGCAGCAATGGTGGCACCAAGCTCAGCAGCACCCGGCACAAAGACCTGGGCAAACAACTATCGGGCATGTTCGGCAGCCGGGTCACCGTGAAACAAGCCGATGCGGGAAAGGGACGGATCGAGATCTCCTTCCGCAACGACGACGATCTGGAACGGATCAAGCGCTTGTTGGAAAGCAGGTAAGCAAGGGCGGCCGGCAGGCCGTAGGTCTTGCTAGATCCGCCGAGCCGTGTGCCGGAGCAGAAATGCAGTGCCAGCCTGAAATGCCTCCCATTGCCCGACCTTCGCGCCATGGAACATGCCCGGTGGATGGAGCGCTGCATGCAACTGGCACGGAACGGTGCCGGACTGGTGGCGCCCAATCCCTTGGTGGGCGCCGTGCTTGTACAAGGAGAGCGCATCCTGGCCGAAGGCTGGCACCGCGCCCACGGCGGCCCGCATGCCGAAGTGCAGTGCCTGCATGCCTTCGGTGATGGCCCCGTACCGCATGATGCGGTGATGCATGTCTCGCTCGAGCCCTGTTCACACACCGGCCTCACGCCACCCTGCTCCGAGCTGCTGATCGCACGCGGCCTGCGCACGGTGGTGGTAGGCTGCGAAGATCCCGATGCACGGGTGGCCGGGAGCGGCATCGCGCGCTTGCGGGAGGCCGGGATCACGGTGGTCACCGATGTGCTGCGCGATGCCTGCCGTTGGGTGAACCGGCGCTTCATCACGGCCATGGAAGAACAGCGGCCTTACATCATCCTCAAATGGGCGCGCACCTCCGATGGTTTTCTCGACCGGCATCCGCGCGATGGCCGCGGGGTGCAACGCATCAGCGGTATGGCCACGGACGTGCTGGCCCACCGCTGGCGAAGTGAGGAACACGCCATTCTTGTTGGCAGCCGCACCGTGCTGAACGACAACCCGCACCTGTCCGTCCGCCACGTGGCAGGCCGTCCACCGCTGCGCGTGGTGCTGGATCGCCAAGGCATCACCCCGGAAGCTTCCAACGTTTACGACGGCAGCTTCCCTACCCTGCTGTTCACCGGAAAAGCACGTGGCCTGAACGGGGTTGAGGAAGTGGTCCTTCCCCCGGACAAAGCTCCGTTGGAATGCCTGTTGGCGGAATTGCACCGCAGAAAGATCCGCTCCTTGTTGGTGGAAGGCGGAGGTGAGCTGCTCGGCCATTTCATCGCTGCCGGGTTTTGGGACGAGGCCCGCGAGATCGTCGGCAAACCGCTCTTCCTGCACGGAACACCAGCGCCGCGCATGTTGCAACAACCGCTGCGCTCCTTCCATACCAGCCCGGACCGGGTCCACTTGTACCTGCGCCAATTGCAACCGGACCCCGCATGGCGTTGGTGATCCTCTCCTCGCTGTTCAACGCTGCGATCTACGCCTTGTTCAAGATCTTCGGCAAGCGGCGCGTTGCCCTGCTGCCCGCCATTGTGGTGAACTACCTGGTGGCTTTCCTGTTCGGCATGGCCTGGACCGGACCATGGGCCGCCGACCTCAGCCTGCTCTGGCTCCCCGCACTGATCGAAGGCGCACTGTTCATCGCCCTGTTCCGCTTGATGGGCCTCTCCACGCAGTGGAACGGCATTGCACCGACCACGATCGCCGCCAAGATGAGCCTGGCGCTCACCGTGCTCGGCACGGTGGTGCTGTTCGGTGAGCAACCCGAGGCACCGGCCTGGGCCGGCATGGTGCTCGCCCTGCTCGGCGTGATGCTGGGCAGTTGGGGCGACAATCCCGTAGCTGGCCGGCAGCGCTGGGCCCTGCCCGTGATCTTCTTCGCCAGTGCCATCACAGACCTTTTACTGGCCGTGGTGCAGCGCATCCGGCTCACCCCGCTCACCGAAGCGGCGTTCGCGCCGTTGATCTTCGGCTTTGCCGCGATCTTCGGCAGTTGCTGGCTGGCCTTCCGGCCCGAACGTGCAGCCTTGCGTGAACCGCGCACCTGGATCGCCGGGGGGCTGCTGGGCGTGCTGAACTACGGCTCCATCCATTGCCTGGTGCTGGGCCTCTCACGCAGCGGGCTGGCCGCCAGCACCGTGTTTCCCTTGGCCAATGTGGCAGTGATCCTTTTTGGCGCGGCAACGTCCGTGCTGCTGTTCCGCGAACGGTTGCGCCCCGTGCACTGGGCCGGGATCCTGGTATCAGTGGCTGCATTGGCCCTGCTCATCGGTGCTGCAACATGAGCCCGGACCAGTACAACACGCTCTCCGCCGAAAGTGCCGGTGAGGTCCGTGAAAAAGCAAGCCGATTCTTGGCCTACGCTTTTCCCGTTGCGGATGAAACCGCATTCAAGGTGCGCTTGGCGGCGATCGCCAAGGAGCACCACAGCGCACGCCATATCTGCTATGCATGGGTTCTGGGCGTTGCCGGAGAGCGGTACCGCGCCTTCGATGCCGGCGAACCGGCGGGCACCGCGGGCAAACCGATCTTGCGGCAATTGCAAGGGGCCGGCCTTACGTTCAGCGCGATCGTGGTGGTGCGCTACTTCGGCGGCACGCTGCTCGGCAAGGCCGGTTTGTCGCATGCCTTTTCGGATGCCGCCAAGGCCGCCTTGCACAACAACCACATCGTCGGGCGGCGCCTGCTCACCACGGTCATCGTACGGTGCAGCTACGCGGATGAACAAGCGGTGCGCCGTGATACCGGCCAGATCGGAGGCCAGGTATTGAACGCCGCATACACCCATCAGTGCCGGCTGCAATTGGCCATACCGGTCAGCGCAGCGGAGGCATTGATCAACCAGTGGACCACCCGTGGCATCACCGCAGTACCCGGCTGACTCCCCAAGCGCGTGCCGGTAGATCAGGGGTAGAACGGCGCAAGCAGATCGACCAGCACCTGCGGCGCCCGGCGCGGGCGCATGGTGGCGGCATCCACGAACACCAGCGTGGTAGTGGCCTCGGAGATCAACTCACCAGCTTCGTTGTGCACCACGTACGAGAACTGGATCCGCACGCCCGGAACCTGAAGGATGGTGGTGCGCACACGGAGCAGGTCATCATAGTGCGCTGGCCTGTGGTACTTCACAGTGAGGTCGTGCACGGGCAGCATTACCCCTTGCTCCTCCAGGCTGCGGTACGAAATTCCCAGGCTGCGCAAGGCCTCCACGCGGCCAACCTCGAAATATTGGGCATAGGCGCCGTAGTACACATAGCCCATTTTATCAGTCTCCGCATAGCGGACGCGGAGGTGGATCACATGGCTGAACATGGTGCGGAATATAGGCACGGCGGCGGGCCAGGCAGGACTCGACAAGCAGAAAGGAAAGCACTACCTTCACGGCCATGCAATTCCGGAAATCCATCTGCGGTGATCACCATGGACAGCTTTCCGGAACAACTGCCGGAACAGTGCGCAGTGGATCGTGGATCAAGCTGGCCGCCAACAGTTGGACCACCGGCCCCGCCGTAAAGCCCTCATCCGCAAACCCTTGGCGGGCGCGGGTTTCAGCACAAGCGGAGTTCGGCCGCTCCATCGAAATAAATTTGATCGGCGCAAGTGTGCGCACACTTTTTTTTTCACTTCGAGGTGCTCATATTTGCCTCCCTCCGCAGCACGTCCAACAGTTGTGCGTTAGCCATTGAACCCACCCTACTCACCTTCCGATCCGCCGCTCCCAGTTATGAAGAAAGACCCTGAGACGATCTGGGGCCGGTGCCTTGAAGTGATCAAGGACAACGTAAGCCAACAAAGTTTCAAGACCTGGTTCGAACCGATCCGGCCCGTGAAGCTTTCCGGCAATGTCCTGACCATACAAGTGCCGTCCCAGTTCTTTTACGAATGGCTCGAAGAGCACTACATCGACCTGCTGAAAAAGATCATCCGCAAGGAGATCGGGGCCGATGGACGCTTGGAGTACTCCATCATCATGGAGAACAACTACAAGAGCTCGAGCCCATACACCGTGCGCGTGCCCACCAGCAACGTGCGCGAGGTGAAGAACCCCGCCGTCAGCCTGCCCATTGATGTGGCCAACAGCCCCATCAAGAACCCGTTCATCATTCCCGGCCTTCGCAAGATCAAGATCGAAAGCCACCTGAACGCGAACTATTCCTTCGAGAATTTCATCGAGGGGGATTGCAACCGCCTGGCGCGCAGCGCCGGTTTTGCCGTGGCCCAGAAACCCGGAGGCACCGCCTTCAATCCGCTGCTGGTGTATGGCGGCGTGGGCTTGGGCAAAACCCATCTGGTCCACGCCATCGGGCTGGAGATCAAACGCAACCACCCCGAGAAGACCGTGCTCTACGTGCCTGCCGAGAAATTCACCCAGCAGTTCATCGAAGCGGTGAAGAACAACACCATCGGGGATTTCCAGCAGTTCTACCAAATGATGGACGTGCTGATCATCGATGACGTACAGTTCCTCTCGGGCAAGGAAAAAACGCAGGATGTCTTCTTCCACATCTTCAACCACCTGCACCAAAGCGGCAAGCAGCTGGTGATCTCCAGTGACAAGGCACCGGTGGAAATGGCCGGCATGGAACAGCGCCTGCTCTCCCGCTTCAAGTGGGGACTGAGCGCCGACCTGCAAGCCCCCGGCCTCGAAACGCGCATCGCCATCCTGCAGAAGAAGATGTATGCCGAGGGCATCGAGCTGCCCAAGGAAGTGGTGGAGTACTTGGCCTACAGCATCACCACCAACATCCGCGAGCTCGAAGGTGCCATGATCAGCCTGATCGCCCAAAGTTCACTGAACAAAAAGGCGGTGACCTTGGAGCTGGCCAAGCAGATGATCGACAAGTTCGTGAAGAACACGGCACGCGAAGTGTCGATCGACTACATCCAGAAGGTGGTATGCGACTACTTTGACCTGCCGATCGAACTGCTCAAGAGCAAGACCCGCAAACGCGAGGTGGTGCAGGCGCGCCAGATCGCGATGTACTTCGCCAAGAAGATGACCAAAAGTTCCTTGGCCAACATTGGTGCACATTGCGGCGGAAAGGACCATGCCACGGTGCTGCATGCCTGCCGCACGGTGAACAACCTGCAGGAAACCGACAAACAGTTCCGCGGCTACTTGGAAGATCTGGAAAAAAAGCTCAGCATCCACTAGCAGCAACGGTTGCCTTGATGAAAAGCCCCGCCCAACGCGGGGCTTTTCAATTCACACCAAGAAGGGGATCAGAGCAAGGCCCCGGTGGCCCAAAGCACCCACATCATCAATGCACACGCCCCTCCGGGAATGGCCATGAGAAAGCCTTGCCGGGACCTTTTGATGCTTGCTGGCGTGATGCTTGCGGTGCGCTGCCTGCGTTTCCCCCACAGGTGGAAAAGGACCGCCAACACCGCCATGATCACGGCAGGCACGCACAATTGCCGCACGAAGGCCAACGGAATGCTTGCGGCACCGAACACCAGGGTGACCGTGCTGAGCGGAAGGTTCCGTTCTTGGGTCATTGTTGCGCCAGGGCCAACAAACGCCGGTGTGCGTTGATCACTTGGGGGATCACCATGGTGTGTCCATCGTTGCGCACAAGGGTATGGGCCACGGCCGCCCGTTGTGCATCATTGGCCTGGTTGTCCATGCGGGCCTGTACTTCCGCGCTGCTGACGCCGTCACGGAGCATCACCCGCCGCACGCGCTCGGCGACCGGTGCCTCCACCACGATCAAATGGTCCAGCTGCTTGTATGCACCGGTCTCCACCAAGATCGCGGCTTCGTTGAGCACGTAGGGCGCGTGCTGCGCAGCGGCCCAGCTTGCGAATGCCTCGCGCACCACGGGGTGCACGATGGCGTTGAGCCGGGCCAGGGCTGCAGGGTCGTTGAACACCCGGCCTGCAAGGACCTTGCGGTCCAGCGTTCCTTGGCGGTGGAGTGCCGCGCCGAAGGCTTCCACCAACTGCTCGCGCACGGCGGGATCCGTGTCCAGGATGCGCTTGCCTGCCTCATCCGAGCTGAACACCGGCACGCCCAGCACACCGAACACGCGGCACACCGTGGATTTGCCGCTGCCAATGCCACCGGTGATCCCTACCGTGAACATGCCGCAGGATCAACGAGCAGGGTTCAGGCCGTCTTGGCCGTGTCTTCCGTGAGCTGCATGCTGTTGTCCATGGCCACCGCGCTCTTTTCAAAGCGCAGTTTCACTCCGTCGGCGGCCTCCAGCAATACGGTCTTCTCATTCACCTCCACCACCTTGCCGTGCAGGCCGCCAATGGTCACCACACGGGCTCCCTTCTGCAGACTATCCCGGAACTTGCGGGCATCCCTGGCCTTTTTCTGTTGGGGCCTGATCATGAAGAAATAGAATACCGCGAAGAGCAGGACCATCATAATGATCGTGCTGGTACCGGATGCCTGGCCACCGGCCTGGAGGAACATGGAGAGGTTGTTCATGGAATGGGGAATGGAAATGGGTTTGTTGGTTCGGAGGTGCTAAGGACGGTCCGGTGAGATCACCTCACCGGACAAGGTGAGCACCGTGGTGGGAGGTGTGGTGTTGGCCACCACGGTGATGGTCTTGTGCTGTTTGCCCGGACGGCCCTGGCTGTTGAAGCCCACGGTTATGGTGCCGCGCGCGCCGGGCGCAATGGGCATGCGCGGCCAATTTTTGGCCACGGTGCATCCGCAGCTGGCGCGCACATCGGTGATCACCAGATCGATCTTGCCGGTGTTCACGAAGGAGTAGGTTCTTTCCACTTGAACGCCTTCGGCCATTCGGCCCATGTCCAAGGCCGTGCTGTCAAAACTGATCACCGGCTGGCGGGAGGCATCTCCGCTTTGGTAGCCCGATGCCGGTATCTGCATATCGGTGGTGGAGATCCCGTCCGTGTTTTCACTGTGATCGGTAAGCAGGCAGCCCGGCAATGAGACCAGCGCCAGCAGCAGCACCGGAGTGATGAGCGGCATGGCCCCCGTGCTTTGGCGTGTCCTGGGTGAAGTGCACATGATGTTCAATTTTCGAGCAGGCCCCGACCCACCTTGCGGATGGTTCCGTCTGCCTTCATCTCGGCAAAGAGCTTGTCCAAGATGCCGTTGATGAAGCTTTTGCTCTTGGGGGTGCTGTAGGCCTTGGCGATCTCGATGTATTCGTTGAGCGTCACTTTCACCGGGATCTGTTCGAAGCTGCGCACTTCGGTGAGGGCCATGCGCATGAGCAACATGTCGCTCAATGCGATCCGGTCGGCTTCCCAGTTTTTCGCACGTTCGGCGATCAACGCCTCATCCTGCGCCTTGTTCCCGATGGTTTCACGGTAGAGCGTGGTGACGAAGGCCTTTTCCTCGGCAGCATCGGCGCCCAGCTCCTGCAGATCGAGGTCCATGGCTTGCAGGTTCATGTGCTCCAACAAACGTTTGACCATGGCGCAGGCCAGGTCCAGATCCTCCAGCCAATGGATCGAGCGTGCTTCCACATGCTCATGCAAATGCTCCGATTGGGCGATGTGCTCCACGAACAGGTCCACCAGCAAGGTGCGCTGCATGGCTTCAGTCACCTGGTCCGCTGACATGAACGCCTTGTACTGCGGACTGGATTCCACCTGTTTGTACAACTGGGCCATCAGGTGCATTTCCCCCACCCAGCCCACTTTGCGCTGTTCGGCCTCGGCCAGCAAGCTCCGGCTTTCACTGAGCAGGACGAGGTAGGGATCGTCCGCGAAGCGGCGATCGGGCGCCAGGTCTTCCTGGGTGGGCAGGCGCTTGGCTTTGCGCTCCTCAATGCGATTTTCCGCAGCCCGCCGCAATTCGCCGAAGATCATCAGCAGATGCACATACAGGTCGTACGTGCGGGCTACGCCCAGCAGCAATTCCTTCTCGTTCCTCGCCGCACTGCCCCCGGCGCTCTGCTCATGGGCGTAGAGCGCCTGGTAGACCTTGGTGCGGAGAAATCGGCGGTTGAGCATGGAAGGAGCGGTCAGAATGAAAGGCCCGCCTGGCGCACGCTGCGGATCCGTTGCTCGGCCGCTTCATTGGCGGCCAGGTAGGTGGGGATGTTTTCTTCCTGGCTGCGCTTGAAGATGGCCAAGGCCGTACGATAGATGCCTTCGGTCTGTGCGAGGGCGGCATCCTTGTTATAGCCCATACGTTCCCAGGCGCAGTTGATGATGCCGCCTGCGTTGATCAGGAAATCGGGGGCGTAAAGCACGCCTTTGTCCATCAGGGCCTTGCCATGCTTGGCTTCCTCGGCCAACTGGTTGTTGGCCGCACCGGCGATCACGCTGCACTTCAGCCGGGGGATCGTTTGGTCGTTCACCGTGGCGCCCAAGGCGCAGGGTGAGTAGATGTCCATGTCCAAGTCGAGCAGTTCATCGGGCTTCACCAGGTTCACCGCCGGATGAGCGGCCTTAACGGCGGCCAGTTTGTCGTCGTGGATGTCCGTGAGGTACACCGTGGCACCTTCCTTCAGCAAATGGCCCACCAGGTTGCGCCCTACGTTGCCCGCACCTTGCACGGCTACTTTGCGCTTGTGCAGCTCATCGCTGCCGTAGGCGGTCTTGGCGGCGGCCTTCAATCCGCAGAAAACACCGTAGGCCGTTACCGGCGAAGGGTCTCCGCTGCCGCCCATGTTCACCGGCAGGCCCACCACATTGCCGGTCTCCTTGCGGATGTTCACCATTTCGGTGGTGGTCATGCCCACATCCTCGGCGGTGATGTACCGGCCGTTGAGGCTGTCCACAAAACGGCCGAAGCGGCGGAACATGGCCTCGGTCTTGTCCTTGCGCGGATCGCCGATGATCACGGCCTTGCCCCCGCCCAGGTCCAGGCCGGCCAGCGCGCTTTTGTAGGTCATGCCGCGGCTCAGTCGCAGCACATCCTGCAAGGCTTCCGCTTCGCTGGCATAGGGCCACATGCGGGTGCCGCCCAAGGCCGGGCCCAAGGTGGTGTCGTGCACGGCGATAATGCAGCGCAGGCCGGTGGTGCTGTCGTTGCAGAACAGCACTTCTTCATGGCCATGGTCCTTCATACGTTCAAGGACCAGACCGGTGTTGGCGAGCTTTTCGGATACCGCTGTCATGGGATTCGGATGAGGTTCTGTGGGTTGGTCGTATTGTAATGCAGTTTGCCTGCAGGCAGGCCGATCATGCGGCCGGTACCGGTCGGGGCCGCACCGTTGACGGATTTCCTTGCATGGCGCACCAGCGGACGTTACCGGTCTACTTTTGCGGGGGCTTTGCCGCTTGTTGCTGTTTTGAAGCGCGCAAAGGTAGCAACCCCGGCCCATGCGATCCCTTCTTTCCGTGATGCCCTATTTCGGCCGCTATTGGGGCCGTATGGCGCTCGGCTTCCTCTTCATCACGCTCTCCTGCCTGTTCACCGTTTACACGCCGCAGGTGGTACGCGAGGCATTCAACCTGATCGGTGAAGGCATCGCCCAATTGAACCTGCCGGTGGCAGAGCGCCACTTGGTGGTGTCCGAGCGCCTGCTCAGTTGGACGGCATGGACCGGCATTGACCTGCAGGCCAGATTGCAAGGCCCCATGGACGATGCCTCGCTGAAGGACAAGGTGCTCTGGTTCGCCATTTTCCATGCGGGCCTGTTCCTGGTGTTCACCTTGCTCAGCGGCTTCTTTCTCTTCCTCACCCGCCAAACCATCATCGTCGTCAGCCGGTTGATCGAGTACGACATGAAGAATGCGGTGTACGCGCATTACCAGCAGCTGGACCGGGCCTTCTACAAGCGCAACAGCACCGGCGACCTGATGAACCGCATCAGCGAGGATGTGGGCAAGGTGCGCCAGTTCATCGGCCCGGCCGTGATGTACATCACCAACCTGGTGGCCCTGACGGTGATGATCGTGTGGGTGATGATGGACGTGAACATGGAGCTTACCCTGTGGTCCCTGGCACCCTTGCCGTTGCTGAGCGTGGCCATCTACTTGGTGAGCGAAACCATCAACCGGCGCAGCATGGCCACCCAGCAGGAGCAGAGCCGGCTGAGCACCATGGCCCAGGAATCCTTCAGCGGCATACGGGTGGTGAAGGCCTACGCCAAGGAGGAGCAGGTCGCCGCCCGGTTCCGCCAGGTGGCCAAGGATTACCGCAAGACCAGCCTGGCCCAGGCGAAGGTGGATGCGCTCTTCATGCCGGCCATTATGCTGCTGGTGGGCCTGAGCACCACCTTGGTGATCTTTGTGGGGGGCATCCTGCTGATCCAAGGCGACAACGGGGTTACCGTGGGCAATTTGGCCGAGTTCACCCTCTACGTCACCAAGCTTACCTGGCCCTACGCCAGCTTGGGCATGATCACTTCCCAAGTGCAACAAGCCGCGGTAAGCATGGAGCGCATCAACGAATTCCTCGGCACGCAGCCGGCGATCCGCCCGGTGCACGACCGCTTGGCCGAAGTAAAGGGAAGCATCACTTTCCGCAAGGTGGGCTTCACCTATCCGGAAACAGGTATTCAAGCCTTGGATGACGTGAGCTTCCATGTGCCCGCCGGCGGGAGCCTTGCCATCGTGGGCCACACCGGCAGCGGCAAGAGCACCGTGGTGGACCTCATCGCGCGCCAGTACGACCCTACGGCGGGCGTGGTGCTCTTGGACGATGTGCCGCTCCCGGAGGTGGACCTGGAAAAACTGCGCAGCAACCTGGGCGTGGTGCCTCAGGATGTGTTCCTGTTCAGCGGCACCATCCGGGAAAACATCGCCTTCAGCCTGGAACCCGGCCCCGAGGTGCAGCAACGCGTGGAGGAAGCGGCACGCATCGCGCAGCTCCACGGCGATGTCAGCCGATTTCCGCACGGCTACGCAACCATTCTGGGCGAGCGGGGGATCACCCTCAGCGGCGGCCAGAAACAGCGCGTCAGCATTGCCCGTGCCGTGGTGCGCAAACCGCGCATCCTCATCTTCGACGACCCCCTGAGCGCGGTGGATACCGCCACCGAGGACGCCATCCTCACCGGCCTCAAGGAGGTGATGCACGGGAGCACCACGGTGATCATCAGCCACCGCATCAGCGCGGTGCAGGCCGCCGACCATATCTTGGTGCTGGAGCATGGCCGCGTGGTGGAAGAGGGCACGCACGCGCAGCTCCTCGCGCATGCGGGGCGCTATGCCGCCATGTACGAGGAACAATTGCTGGAAGAGGCCAGGCAGGAGTAGGCCAAGGCACCGCGCGTGCCATCCAAACGGCCCCGGTTCCGGGGAACGGGCCATGTGCAGCCCGGTGGATGCTGACTGCTGTTCCATGGCCCTGGCCCCGATCGGGCAAACTATGGAAGTTGCCCGCTGCGGCTGGCGCATCCCTTCAGGCTCCATGGAACATCCCTACCCTGCTATATTTGAAAATCAAAGCCGGGGTCTACGATGGAGGATGAACGCGAAGATGTGTATTCCAAGGTGGTCCGTGCGGGCAAGCGCACCTATTATTTCGATGTGCGCAGCACCCGGGGCAATGACCTGTACCTCACCATAACGGAGCGCAAGAAACAAAGCCATCCCGACGGGCGGGTGAGCTACGAAAAGCACAAGATCTTCCTCTACAAGGAAGATTTCGAAAAGTTCGTGGAAGGCCTCCAAGAAACCTTGGCCATGCTGGAGCAGATCCGCACCACCGGCGAACGCCCCCATGCACACCCGGCCAACACCCGAACGGATGAAGGCCCGGTACCGGGCTCACTGTATGACGATCTGCATTTCGAAGATCTGGACCAGGGCGGTCCGCACCACTGAACCCTTGGCTGCGATGGTCGCAAGCACCTTCCGGTGCGGGCCTTCCCCCCGCGGCAGCAAGGTGCCTGCCCCCTGCTGATGGGAAAGGCCGCCCAACAAGCTATACCAATCGGACATTCATTATCAGCCGATCTGCTTGCTCTTTTTCCGCATGGCTTCTCCGTGCCAAGCCTTCCGTAGGCACCGCTGCGCAATGCCCGTCTCGGATCGCCCTACGAAAAAATAGCTGCGCATCTTTGGCCGGAATTGAATGTCCAATTGGTATTATCGCCCGGTCGGGCCGTGCTCGCGCCCGGATCACGAACTTTGCGCCATGAGGCGTTTGTTGCTTTCCTTCGGCCTGGTGTTGGCGGCCATGGCCGTGTTGGCCCAACCCAACGGCGCCAGTTTGAACGCCCGGCCGTTTGCCAAGTTGATGAAGAAGAAGCACGCATTGGTGGTGGATGTGCGCACCGCGGAAGAGTTTGCAGCGGGCCACCTGGAAGGTGCGGTCAATCTGGACCAAGCGGGCGGATCCCTGCTCCGGGACCTTTCCGCCATCGACAGGTCAGCGCCCGTGCTGCTGTATTGCGGCTCGGGCGTGCGCAGCGCCAAGGCCAAAGCTGTATTGTTGCAGGCCGGTTTCCCCAAGGTGTATGATCTGCAGGGAGGCATTCAGGCATGGCAACAAGATGGCAAACCGGTGATCACGCAATGACCGAGCATTCCTACCTCTCCCGAACCCGCACATGGGCCGTTGGCGCCCTGGGCGCACTGCTCACCTCCTGCGCATCGGCCCAACCTCCCGCAGGCTACTACGCCAGTGCCGAAGGCCTCTCCGGCCAACCCTTGCGCGTGGCGCTGCACAACATCATCGACAACCACACCGTGCTCTCCTACGGCGACCTGTGGGATGCCTATGCCACTACCGATGCCAAGCCGGGCAACAAGGTGTGGGACATGTACAGCGATGTGCCGGGCGGCACGCCGCCATACGTGTACACCCTCTTCAGCGACCAATGCGGCAGCTACAACAGCGAGGGCGACTGCTACAACCGCGAGCACAGCTTTCCACAAAGCTGGTTCAACGACGCCAACCCCATGCGCACGGACCTCTTCCACGTTTACCCCACCGACGGCTGGGTGAACAACAAGCGCGGCAACCTGCCTTACGGCGAGGTGGGCAGTGCGGACTGGACCAGCCAGAACGGCTCCAAGGTGGGCCTGTGCATCAGCCCGGGCTACAACGGCACGGTGTTCGAACCCATCGATGAATACAAGGGCGACCTGGCGCGCACCTACTTCTACATGATGACCCGTTACTACGGGGAAATGTCCGGCTGGAACTCGGACATGCTGCAGGGCGGCGACCTTTCCCCTTGGGCCATGGCCTTGCTGATCGATTGGCACGACCAGGACCCCGTGAGCTCCAAGGAGACGGCGCGCAACAATGCCGTATTTGCTTTGCAGGACAACCGGAATCCGTACATCGACCGGCCCGAATGGGTCCACGCCATCTGGGGCTTGATCCTGGGCTTGGAGGAGCCGCACCAACAAGGCCTGCACCTGCGCACCGATGCCACGGGACTGCTGTTGGACCGTGGTACCGACCTGGAAGGCAGGCTGCAAGTGCACGACCTCTCCGGGCGCTTGATCTTGGAAGCGCCGGTGGGCGAAGGGCAAAGCCACATCGCCTTCCAGGCCGGCCGCGGCGTGTACATCGCCGCCGTATCCACCGCCAGGGGCCGCAGGGTTCAACGCTTCTTGTGGTAAGCAGCTCCAATTCACCGATCCGCTACGATACACAATGACCTACGAACAGATCCAATACACTGTGTCCGCCGGCGTGGCCACCATCACCTTGGCCCGGCCGGACAAACTCAACAGCTTTACGGCGCGTATGGCGGAAGAAACCCTCCATGCCCTGGCGGCCGCCCAAGCGGATGCGGCCGTGCGCGCCCTGGTGATCACCGGCACAGGGCGCGCCTTTTGTGCCGGCCAGGACCTGGCGGAAGCCACGGCACCCGGCGTACGCATCGAAGACGTGGTGGAACGCCAATACAACGCCATGATCCGTGCCATCCGCCAAATGCCCAAGCCGGTGGTGGCCGGCGTGAACGGCATTGCCGCAGGTGCCGGTGCCAACTTGGCCTATGCCTGCGACCTGGCCTTTGCCGCGGAAAGCGCCGTGTTCGTGCAGAGTTTCATCAACATCGGCCTGATCCCGGACAGCGGCGGCACCTTCACCCTGCCGCGCCTGGTGGGTATGCAACAGGCCTTCGGCCAGATGGTGCTGGCCGGCAAGGTCACCGCCAAACGCGCCGAGGAACTCGGCATGATCTGGAAAGCCGTGCCCGATGCTTCCTTGGCCGATGAAGTGAATGCCGTGGCCGAGCAACTGGCCACCATGCCCACCTTGGCGATCGCCCTCACCAAATATGCCTTGAACCGCTCCCAAGGCAGCAACATGGAACAGCAGCTGCTGGTGGAAGGAGAGCTGCAGGCCATTGCCGGCCGCAGCCATGACAGCAAGGAAGGCGTGGCCGCCTTCCTGGAAAAACGAAAGCCCGTTTACACCGGGCATTGAACTCACACTTGCCCGCATCGTCATCTTTGGCCCATGAGCGAAGATCTTATCGTCGGCGTTATCGGTGCCGGCACCATGGGCTTGGGCATTGCACAGGTTGCCGCCCAAGCCGGCCACCGCGTGGTATTGTTCGATGCACGCAAGGATGCCGTGCCCGCCGCGTTGGCCAACCTTGGGGATACGCTGGCCAGACTGGTGGCCAAAGGCAAGCTGTCCGAGGAGCAGGCCCGTACCGTCCACGGCAGGATCGTACCGGCGGAGGAATTGGGCGCAATGGCATCCTGCGGGCTGCTGATCGAGGCCATTGTGGAACAGCTGCCCGTGAAGCAGGAGCTGTTCCGCGCATTGGGCTCCATGGTGGGCCCGCAGGCCGTGTTGGCCAGCAACACCTCCTCCTTGTCCATCACGGCCATCGCCGCTGCCAGTGCCCGGCCGGAACGGGTCATCGGCCTGCACTTCTTCAACCCGGCGCCCTTGATGCCGCTGGTGGAAGTGGTTCCCGGCCTGGCCACCGCCCCTGCATTGCCCTTGGAGCTGCACGCGCTGATGCTGCGATGGGGTAAAAGCCCCGTGGTGTGCAAGGACACGCCCGGCTTCATCGTGAACCGCGTGGCCCGCCCGTTCTACGGGGAAAGTCTCCGCCTGTTTGAAGAAGGTGTGGCGGACATGGCCACCATCGATCACGTGCTCAAACAGCAAGGGGGGTTCCGCATGGGCCCGTTCGAGCTCATGGACCTCATCGGCAACGACATCAACTTCGCCGTGACCCGCAGCGTGTGGGAAGCCTTCTTCAATGACCCGCGCTACAAGCCCAGCCTTATCCAGCAGCGCCAAGTGGAAAGTGGCCGATTGGGACGCAAGACCGGCCGCGGCTTCTTCGACTATTCCGGTGCTGCGGCAGTGCCCACGCTACAGCCCGGCCCGGAATTGGCCACCGCGATCACCGAGCGGGTGCTGGCCATGCTGATCAATGAGGCTGCCGATGCCCTCTTTCTTCAAGTGGCCACCAAGGAAGACCTGGACTTGGCCATGCGCAAAGGCGTGAACTATCCCAAAGGCCTGCTGGCATGGGCCGATGAACAGGGAGCCGCACACTGGGCCGCAGTGCTGGACGATCTTTACCAAGAGTATGGTGAAGACCGGTACCGGGCCTCGCCCCTGCTGCGGCGCATGGCCCGCACGGGAACCACGTTTTACTAAAAGTGGTGAATTTGCACAGGCTGATATCTTCCATGTAAGATATCGAATTACCTTTGCCGCCCTAAACACCACACCCCTCTTGATGAGCAAATTGAACAATTCGTTGATGCTTGGCGCCATGGCCAGCGTTTTGATGCTAGCTTCCTGCGGCACGGCCGAGGCTCCCGCCACCGACAACGCCAACGTGGATTCCGCCGCCACCGCCGCCTTCACCCTCACCGTGGACCCTGCCGTGAGCGCCGTGAACTGGAGCGGTAGCATGATCGGAGTGAAAACACACACCGGCAAACTGAATTTCACCAAGGGCGAACTGGCCCTGGGCGGCAACCAAGTAACGGGAGGCTCCTTCACGGTGGACATGCGCAGCTACCTGCTCACGGACACCAACTATGCCGCCGACGGTTCGCCCCAAGGCACCCGTGAAAAACTGATGGGCCACCTGATGTCCCCGGACTTCTTCGCCGTGGACAGTTTCCCCACCGCGGAATTCGTCATCACCAAGGTGGAAGGCAACACCGCCACCGGCAACCTCACCGTGCGCGGGCGCACCCACGAGGAAAAAGTGACCAACATCGTGGTGACCCAGGAGGGCAGCAACGTGTCGGCCATCGGCGATTTGACCTTCAACCGCCAGAAGTACGGCGTTAGCTGGAAGGCCCCGATGAAGGACCTGATCCTCTCCGACGACATTGTGCTGAAAGTGGAACTCAAGGGCACCAAAGCGTGAGCCCGGCCAACATGCCTGCAGCAACCCAATGACAAAAGGCCGGTAGCCGCTGCTACCGGCCTTTTACATTCACGCCCACCTCCATTTGTGAGGCCGTGCCGAAGCGCGAGCCGCCTTTGTTGTTGGGCTGGTCGCCATGGCCGGTATAGATCCGCGACCGGCTCACGTCCGCATCCAGCTTCATCGCGGCCATGCGCACGCCGCTTTCATGTTCGGTATCCACGTGGAAATTGGCGATCCCGCGCAAAGGCACTGCCGGGCTGGCTGCCTTCACCTTCCACCGGGTGGCCAAACCCTGGTTCACACGTTGCAAGCTCTTTTCCATCAGACAATGTTAACCCCGCTTTGATCACCCTTCGGCTTGTACCAAGCCGGAAGGTGCATCCAACAGGCGGGCGGCCGAAGGTATCGCACATTGCTCCAGCCTGGCAACCACGCTCCGGTACCGGTCCTGCAGGGTAATTGCACCAGCGGCCGCCGCCGGGGATCACCGGAAGAGACCGGTGGCCGCGGCCCTGCGGAGGATCCTTGCGGATGGATCCAAGAAGCATACATTTGCCACCGGAACGAGCGGAAATCGAGAAGTCCTGTACCTAGGATGATCAACAGCGGTCGACCCCACGGAAGCCAGCGCCGATCAGTGATCGGCACCGTGGCGGGCAACCTGCCAGCACAACCAAGCGTACCAACGCCGCCAACCTCCTGAACAACCCGAACAACCTGACCGGCAGGGAGCATCTCGCCTTCCTGCCATTTTCACACACGCTCCTCAGAGCAACCGTTTTCCACAACAAACCAAATGGCAACTACAACCGAAGATAAACCCGTCCGCAAGGAAGGCATGTATGATGTGGTCATGAAGCAGTTCGAGCACGCTGCCGACATTATGAACCTGGATCCCGGCGTGCGCAAGATCCTCAGCAAGACCAACACGGAGATCGTGGTCCACTTCCCGGTACGCCTGGACAACGGGAAGATCGAGGTCTTCACCGGCTACCGCGTACAGCACAACAACGCGCTCGGGCCTTACAAAGGCGGCCTGCGCTACCATGCCACGGTGGACATCGACGCGGCACGCGCTTTGGCCATTTGGATGACCTGGAAGACCGCATTGGCAGGCCTGCCCTACGGCGGCGCCAAGGGCGGCATCCAGCTCAACCCCAAGGAGTATTCCAAGAATGAACTGGAGCGCATCACGCGCCGCTTCACCTATGCCCTGGGCGACAACATCGGACCCGACCTGGACATCCCGGCCCCGGACGTGAACACCAACGCCCAGATCATGGCTTGGATCGCCGACACGTTCTCCAGCACCAAGTCGCCCTCCACGCGCTTCGCCAACCTGCACGTGGTTACAGGCAAGCCCATGGGCGCCGGCGGCCTGGCCGGGCGCGACCGCGCCACCGGCTTCGGCGTGGTATCCACGCTCAAATCCTGGTCCGCCCTGAAGAAGCAGCCCCTCAAAGGCATGCGCTTCATTGTGCAAGGCTTCGGCAACGTAGGCTACTGGACGGCCCACTTCCTGCTCAAGGAGGGCGCCACGCTGATCGCCGTGCAGGACGCTTCGGCCACCCTGTACAATGAAAAGGGCATCGATCCCGAGGCCCTGTTGGCGCACAGCGATGCCAACGGCCGCAACATCAACGGCTTCGCCGGGGCCCAGGAGATGGACCCCAAGGCCTTCTGGTCGCTGAAGTGCGACATCGTGGTACCGGCTGCCCTGGGCAACCAGATCACCGAGGAAAACGCCGGCGGCATCACCGCAAAAGTGGTGGCCGAAGGGGCCAACGGTCCTACCAACATTGGCGGGGAAGCCATTCTGCGCAAGAACGGCGTGGACATCATCCCCGACATCCTCTGCAACTCCGGCGGCGTGATCGGCAGCTACTACGAGTGGCTCCAGAACAAACGCAGCGAGATCTGGAAGATCGACGAGGTGCTGGTGATGCTCCACGACAAGATCGAGACCGCTTTTGAACAAGTGGTCTCCACGGCCAACGAGTTCAAGGTGGATTGGCGCATGAGTGCGTACATCGTGGCCCTGCGCCGCTTGGAAACCACCTACATGGAGCGCGGCATTTTCCCCTAGCCCATGGTACGTATCGGCGTCTTCAAGGAATCCGACGAGCGGAAATTGACGGTGCTAACCCCTTCAGGCGTGGAACGCCTGAAGGGGAAGGCCGTGCTGCTGGTGCAACGCGATGCCGGACGGGCCGCCGGATACACCAACAAAGCATACGAAGACGCCGGTGCCCAATTGGTGGACAGCGAAGAAGCCTTGCTGGCCGGCTCGGACCTGGTGCTGAGCTACGGCTACCGCGATCTGCGCAACAGGCACATCGACGGCAAGACCTTCATCGGCATCTTCAATTTCCTGTGGGAGCCCCATTTGGTGGCCCACTACCAACGGGCCGGCGTGGGCGTGCACAGCCTGGACCTCATTCCGCGGAGCACGCTGGCGCAGTCCATGGACGTGCTTTCATCCGTGGGTTCCATCTCGGGCTACCAAGCCGTATTGCTTGCGGCCGAGCGCTCCTTGGCCACCGTACCGATGATCACCAGTGCGGGAGGCACCCTGCGCCCGGCCAAGTTCCTGGTGATGGGCGCCGGCGTGGCCGGCCTGCAAGCCATTGCCACGGCCCGACGGCTCGGGGCCGTGGTAAAAGCCTACGACGTGCGCAAAGCCTCCCGCGAGGAAGTGGAAAGCTTGGGCGCCACGTTCATTGAGATCGAGGGGTCGGTGGACGACCGCAGCGCCGGCGGCTACGCCACCCAACAATCGGAAGAATTCCTCCAGCGCGTGCGCCAACGCATCCATGAAGAAGCCGCTGCCGCCGACGTGGTGATCACCACCGCACGCATCCCCGGCAAACGCGCACCCTTGCTGATCACCGAGGACATGGTGAACGGCATGAAGCCCGGGGCCGTGATCGTGGACATCGCCGCGGCCACCGGCGGCAACTGCGCCCTTACCGAGGCCGACCAAACGGTGATGCGCAACGAAGTCACCATCCTCGGTCCTTCGCACATCGAATCCAGCTGTGCCCACAGCACTTCCTTTCTGCTGTCCAACAACTACGTTTCCTTCATCCAGTACCTGATGGAGCACCAGGAACAACAGGACAGCGACCCCATCCTCGGCGCCACGGCGGTGGTGCGTGATGGGCGACCGGTGAATGAGCGTATCCTTGCCTTGCAAGGCGCCGCCCAATAACGCCCCCACGCCATGGACATGAGCTATTCCATTACCCCCATTGATGGCCTGTTCGTACTGGCCTTGAGCCTGCTGGTGGGCTTCGAGGTGATCAAGAACATACCGGCCGTGCTGCATACACCGTTGATGTCGGGCTCCAATGCCATCAGCGGTATCATCCTCTTCGGGGGCATCACCCAACTGCTGGTCACCCCGATCACCGACATCTGGACCATTGCCGCAGCCTCCGTGGCCGTGGTGCTGGGCACCATCAACCTGGCAGGCGGCTTTTTTGTCACCCACCGCATGCTCTCCATGTTCGTGGTGAAGCGCAAGCCTGCCAAAGAAACCAAAGGCTGATGTTGATGTTCGCATACCTGGCCGCCACCATCGGGTTGGTGCAAGGCCTGAAGTTCATGGGCGAGCCCGCCCGCGCCAAACTGGGCAACCTGGTGGCCGCCGTGAGCGTGCTGGTGGCCCTGGTGGCCTTGGTGCTCGCCACCGGCTGGGCCAGCCTGGCCAACTTGGTGCTGCTGCTGGTGCTGCTGGGCATCGGTACGGTGATCGGCCAGATCTGGAGCAACCGCGTGGCCATGACGGCCATGCCCCAGCTGGTAAGCATCTTCAACGGCCTGGGCGGGGCCTGTGCCGTGGTGCTCGGCCTCAACCAGGTGTTCGGACAAGGCGACCTGGCGGGCGACAAGCTCGCCGGCACCGTGCTGCTGCTCACCAACATCTTCGGGGCCGTGGCCTTTACCGGAAGCATGGTGGCCTACATGAAGCTGGACGGGCGAAAGCTGCCGCGCCCCTCGCAAAGCCAGAAGATCGCGGCGCGCGTACTGCTGGCGCTCACCCTGGCGGCCTTGGCCTACTACCTCGTCGCTCCTGTGGACATGGGCGCCTTTCCGCAGTTGATGCTGGCGGTATCCATCGTGGCCCTGCTCTACGGCATCTATTTCGCCCTGCCCATCGGCGGAGCCGACATGCCCGTGGTGATCTCCCTGCTCAACGCCATGTCCGGCGTGGCCACCTTGTTCGCCGGCCTGGTCTTCCACGATCCGGTAATGATCATCGGCGGCATCCTGGTGGGCGCCACCGGCGTGATCCTCACCTTGCAGATGTGCGTAGCCATGAACCGCTCGCTCTCGGGCGTACTGGCCGGCACCTTCAAGGGATCCGGTGCCGCACAGGCCGATGCGGAGCAGGAGCTGCGCAGCATCACCGCGGTGGAAACCGCTTCCCTGCTGGCTTTCAGCAAGCAGGTGGCCATAGTGCCCGGCTACGGCATGGCCGTGGCCCAGGCCCAGCGCGAGTGTTTCGCCCTGCAGGAGATGCTGCGCCAACAAGGCGTGGACCTGCACTTCATCATCCACCCGGTGGCCGGCCGCATGCCCGGCCACATGAACGTACTGTTGGCCGAGGCCAACATTCCCTACGCCTCCGTTAAGGAAATGAGCGAGGTGAACAACACCATGGAGCACTATGACACCGTATTGGTGATCGGGGCCAATGACGTGGTGAACCCCGCCGCCGAGAACGACCCGGACAGCCCCATCCACGGCATGCCCATCATCCGGGCATACAAGGCCAAGCAGGTCATCGTGCTCAAGCGCAGCACCGCCAAGGGCTACTCCGGCGCGGTGAACACCTTGTTCGACCGGCAAAATTGCAAGGTGCTCTTCGGCGATGCCAAGGGCAGCCTGGAGGAGGTGATCAACGAATTGAAACGCATTTGACCATGAACCCCAAGCTGATCATTTCCGCCAAGGAGAAAGAACTGATCCTTTCCTGGATCGCCGGCTTCAGCCCGCCCGACCTCACTACGCAAACGAGCCTGAACAAACTGGGCGAGGAACTCAAACAAGCCGATGTGCGCGAGGAAAGCGCCTTGCCCGCCGACGTGGTGCGCGTGGGCAGCGTGGTCACCTTCCGCTCCCCTTCCATCCGCAAGGAGAACCTGCAACTGGTGCTGCCCAAGGACGCCGACCTGAAAGCCAACAAGCTCTCGGTGTTCACCGTGATGGGCTCGGCCCTTATCGGCTATCGCCAAGGCACCGACATCACTTGGTTGCTGCCCAAGGGCGAGGAGATCATCCACTTGGAAAAGGTGGACAACTCCCACGTGCTGGCGTAGCCGGCCAAAACCGCCTGCTGCCGCGCACTGCGGCAACTCCTGTACGAACGGCCGTACGGCCCGCCCGTGCCGATCGACGCCATGAATGCCCTCCCGGCACCACCGGGCGGGCCGTGGCGCCATGCCATCGGCATGCCGCGCGGAAAGTCGATCATTGCCATGGCCTTGCCCCTGTCCTAACATTTGGCCATGTTCTTGGCCGCCCCATTACCATCCGATCATTTTTTTGACCGGAGGCCTTGCAGCTTGCTGCGGACGCACCATTTCCGATACTTTCGTTCGGCCCTGAAAAATGCGCTTCCTTTTATCGCGCACCTGGCCACCCCTCCCGAACGAAAAACCTTTCCCACCTAAACACCCTATCGATGAGAAGACCCCTGATCCCGCTTTGCGCTTGGCGGCCGGCCATTGCCGGCCTTGCGCTGTGCGCCCTGCTGCCGCATGCGGCACAGGCGCAGTTGAACGTGGCCGCGCTCAACACGCCTTACACCATCACCTTTGATGCCACGGTGGCCGGGGTGAACAACGGGGCCTACACCGGTGCCGGTTTCCAGGCCGCGCCCACCGCGGGCCAGTTGAACTCCAATGCGTGGGCCACCACCGGCATGAGCGATGGTGCGCTCGCCTTCGGAGGTGCTCGTACCAGCGGCGACAATGCCCGAGGAACAAACAGCGCGGCCGGGGGCACCAGCACGGGCGGCTTCTATGCCTTCACGGCACCCAACATCGGCAGCAGCTCGTTCGGCATCAAGCCCGGAAGCGATGATTGGACCCCGGGAACAGTAACGCTGCGCCTACAGAACACCACGGGTGCCGCGATCACCAGCTTGGACGTGGCCTATGAACTGTGGAACAACAACAGCCAAGCCCGGTCCAACAGCTTCAACTTCTCATGGAGCACGGATGATGCATCCTACACCACCGTGCCCGCATTGAATTTTACCAGTCCTGCGGCCAGTGACGGTTTGGGTTACGTGGTGGTCAACCGCGCCAGCACGATCAGCGGCTTGAACGTGGCGAACAACGCCTATATCTACCTGCGCTGGAACGGTGATGATGTTGGTGGCAGCGGCAGCCGCGACGAGTTCGCCCTGGACGACATCAGCGTAACCGGCTTTGGCGCGGGCGGGCCTAACACCTCCGTGCAATTCGCAACCACCTCCGGCAGCATGGCCGAGAACGGAGGCAGTACCAGCCTCATCTTGTCCATCACCGACCCCGATGCCCTGAACGCCACTACCGTGGACGTGGTGCTGCTCAGCGGGAACGCCGCACGCATCAACAACTATACCACGCAAACCGTGACCTTTCCGGCGGGCAGCGCCTCGGATGAAACGGTGACGATCACCGTGACCGACAATGGCGACTGCGATGGTAATGCGCCATTGAGCTTCCAGATCCAGAACATAACCGGCGGCCAAGGCACGGCCCACATCGGCGCCAATGATGGCTATGCGCTGGAAGTGCAGGACAACGAAGCTCCCGCAGACCCGGTGACCACCGCAGGAACGGCCGTTGCCAGCGACGGCTTTACCGCGAACTGGAACGCGGTGAACGGTGCCACGAACCATTACTTGGACGTGTACACCGCCTCTCCCACCAACGAGGATGACTTCAATGACGGCGACTTCACCGGGAGCCCCACGTGGGGGGGCCAAACAAGCAACTACGCGGTGCTGACCAATTCGACCGTTCCCGGCGGGTCGGCCGTTACGGACGGCTCCTACCTGGGATCGAACGCCAGCTCGGCCAACACCGCCTTGTTGATGCCTTCCTCCGAAACGGCGGAATGGAAGTTCAGCCTGGCATCACCCGGCTTCGATCCTTCAGGTGGCAACTATTTCGGTGTGGTGCTCATGGCGTCCAACATCGTCTCCGACATCTCGGAATCCTTCAACGGCTACTACCTGAAAGTGGGCGTGAACGGCGCTGTGGACCCCGTGGAATTGTGGCGAAGCGACGGCACCACCAAAACGATGGTGGGCAGCTTTCCGGCCAGCCCCAACTTCACCGGTAACGCGTTGACCAATGGCATCGATGCGCGTGTTACACGTTCCGGCTCCGGCGTCTTCGAATTGTTCACCGCCACCGGTTTCACCTATGCGGCCACCCCTACCACCAGTGCCGGCACCTTGACGGACAACACCTACTCCAGCACCAGCTACTTCGGCGCGTACACCAACTTCAGCAGCCCTTCCGCAACACGGTGCGTGTACCTGGACAACATCGTGCTGGGCGGCACGCCCGTGTATGTGCCCGACTTTGAGAACTTCGATGCCGGCGTGGCCACCAGCGCGATGATCACCGGCTTGGACCCGCTGACCACCTACCACTACCGCGTACGCTCCAGCGGCGGCTGCAGCACGGGCAACAACAGCAACGTAACGGATGTCACCACCTTGGCGGGCATCACGCCGGCATTGGTAGCGGGGGCATTGGGCGATCATGGCGCCGTTTGCCTGGGGGCGGAAGGCGGGCCCCTCTCCTTCACCTTGGACGGCTTCAACCTCACCGCCGATGATGTGACCGTGGGCCCCTTGGACGGCTTCAGCTTCTCAGACACCGAGTTCGGCACATACAGCTCCGCGCAAAGCATCTCCCAACCCGGCGGCAGCTTCTCCCAGACGATCTGGGTGAAGTTGACCCCGGTGATCGAACAATCGTACAACGGGGACATTCCCGTGGGCGGCGGCGGCGCACCGGGCATACTGGTGGCGGCTTCCGGCAGCGGCATCAATACGGCGCCAACGGTCACCACTGGCGGCGTGCTGGCCGGCGGCAGCGACCAGGCTGAACTGGGCGGCACCATCGATGATGCCGGTTGCTCCGCCGTGACCGGCTACGGCATCGAGTACAGCACCACGGAGAACTTCACGCCCGGCACCGGCACCCAGGTGCCCAGCACCAACGAAAGCGGTGGTGCATATTCCAGCGTGATCACCGGCCTTGCCCCATGCACCGTGTACTACTACGTGGCCTACGCCACCAACAACGGCGGCACCGCTTACGGCGCGGAGAGCAGTTTTGAAACCGATGCCATCGGTGCACCCGTGGCCACCGCGCCCGGAACCATCGGCCAGGACAGCTTCACCGCCACCTGGGATGCCGTGAGCGGCGCCATCGGGTACCGCCTGGACGTGAGCACCTCGCCCACCTTTGGCAACACCGTGGCCGCCACGGACCTGTTCTTCTCTGAATACGTGGAGGGCGGCGGCAGCAACAAGTACGTAGAGGTCTATAACGGCACCGGCGCCGCGGTCGACCTCTCGCAGTATGAGCTCCAGCTCTTCTCCAACGGGGCCTCTTCCCCCACCACCACTGAATCCTTGAGCGGCACCCTGGCCGATGGCGCTACAGTGGTGTACGCCAACGCCTCCGCCTCGGCATACGGCGGTGCGGTGATCACCAGCAGCGCCGTGAACTTCAACGGAGATGACGCTTTCGCACTGTACAACACCGGCACTTCAACCTTTGCGGACATCATCGGCAAGATCGGTGAAGACCCCGGCTCCAGCTGGACCGGCACCGGAGGCCGGTCCACTGCCGACCAAACCTTGGTGCGCAATGCCACGGTAACGGCTGGCGTGGCCGCCGTTCCGGTTGCCGGCTTCCCCACACTGGACACCGAGTGGGCGGTATTTGACCAGGATGATGTGACCCACTTGGGCGCACACACCTTTGACAACTTGGTGCCCGACCTGCTGCCCGGCTACAACGACCTGGCCGTGGCCGGCACCTCGCAACCCGTTGCGGGCCTGAACACCAGCACCACGTACTACTACCGGGTGCGCACGGAAAGCGGCGCTTGCGTTTCCGGCAACTCCAACACCATGGCGGCGACCACCCTGCCCTGCGGCGGCAACAGCTTCGTAGTGGCCATCAACACCGACGGCAACGCGGACCAGTTGACCTGGGAAGTGCTCGATGGCAGCAACGTGTCCATTGCCACGGGCGGGCCCTACACGGGACAGAACAACACCTTGGTGACCGAAACCGTTTGCCTGGGCAGTACCCCTGAGGTGGCCTGCTACAGCTTCCACCTGTACGACAGTTTCGGCGATGGCCTGAGCGGCGTGGGCAACTGGGAACTGCGCACCTTGGACGGCAAGGTGCTGCTGGCCGATGATTTCGCCACCGGCTACAGTTCGCCCTCGTTGCCCGCTGCAAGCCCGGGCTACGGCAGCCACCACAGCTTCTGCCTGCCCGAAGGCCCTGCCAACATCGCCGCCAACGAGTGCGGCATCTTCAACAACGCCATGCTCAACAAGGTGTACTGCAACAAGGTGGCCGGGGCCAACCAGTACCAGTTCGAGCTCAGCGACCCCGATGCAGGTTTTGTGCGGCGCTTCACTACCAGCCGCAACTACATGCGTTTCGATGAGCTAACGGCCAACCCGCCCGTGCCCGGCGTGAAGTACTTCGTGCGCGTGCGCAGCAACGTGGCCGGGCCGGTGGCCAGCGCCCACTGGGGCAGTGGTTGCGAAATGGGCCTGGGCATTGCCGAAACGGTCACCTGTTCCGGCCTGATCCCCACGCCCGCTTACGGCCACAGCTGCAACGAGGAACGCGTCTTCAACGCCAACACCAGCTACATCTACGCCACCCCGGTGGTGGGCGCCGATGAGTACCAGTTCCGCATCTTCAACTTGGATGAAGGCTACGACCAGACCTTTACGCGCAGCACCTACATCCTGCAACTGAAATGGACGAACCTCGTGGCACCGCCCCTGTTGGACGGCTATACCTACAACGTGGAGATCAACGTGAACGTGAACGGCGTGTACTCCGGCTTCTGCCCCAGCAGCTGCACCATCACCATCAACAACAACCCCGTGCTGGGCGGTCGTTTGGTGCAGGCCATGCCGGCGGCCACCCTGTGGCCCAACCCGGTGCGTGACGGTGCGGTGAACCTGGACATCACCGGCCTGGCCGAAGCCGGACAACAGATCACCGTGGATGTGCAGGACCTCTTCGGCAAGCGTGTGTACACCCGGGAATTCAGCACTGAAGGCGCGCGTTTCAGCACGGTGCTGCAACTGCCCGGCGAGCTGGCCACGGGCGTTTACCTGGTGGCGATCACCGCCCATGGTGAACGCACCCTGCAACGGTTGAGCATTGTGAGGTAGCAGTCCCCGGGCACCCCGGTGTACATGCCGAAGGGCCGTTCCGCAAGGAGCGGCCCTTCGTGCATGGGCGCTTTGCCGGATCAACCGGGCCATGCTCCGGCCATGCCTTGCCCCTGATCAATGCACAACCTGCACTTGCCTGGCCCAGCGCAACAGTCCTTTCTCCCTGCCGCGCAGCACGTAGGTGCCTTCGGCCAGGCCGGCCACGTCGATCAGCAACTTGGCTGCATCCGCCGCCCAGAACCGGGTGCGCAGCACCTGGCCGGACATATCGGCCAGCTCCACGGTGTACGCCGGACGGGCACCGGCCTCCGCCCGCAAGGTGAGCAGCGCGGATGCCGGTTGGGGGAAGATCGACGGTTGGAATACGTTGCCGCCGGTAATCCCCACGCTCAGCACCACCACGGTGTCCGACAACAACTGGCAGATATCGCCGAAGGAGGCTTCCACTTGGTAGTTGCCATTGGCCTCGGGGATGCACGTCTGGGCCGTTGCACCCGCTATGGGCAGCCCGTTGAGGAACCATTGCCATGCATCGGCCAGGGTGCTGGTGAGCGTGGTGCCGTCAAAGCCCACTTGCGGCGCGTCCATGGGGCACGCATCCACGATCTTGAACACCTTGTTGTTCTCCACGTCGGTCACGTAGAGCTCCCCTCCGGCATCCTCGCCTATGGCGGAGAACCCGTAGGTGCCCGTGAGCAACAGCGTATCCAGCGCATAGTTCTCCCCAAAGGTGATGAAGTCGCCGTTGCAGTAATCCGTGAAAATGTACTTGCCCTGCAAGCGTGGATATTGGGTGCCGCGGTAGACGTAGCCGCCGATCACCGAGCACCAGCCTTGGCCAGTGTGGTTGAACACGGCCACGGGATCGACAAAGGGGCCCGCTGCGGCGCACCCCGTTTGGCTCACGCCCGGGGTGGCCACCAGGCCTTCCCGGCAGCGCCACCCAAAATCGGGACCGCTATTGTCGCCGGCTGCATGGAAATCCACTTCTTCCCATGCATTCTGTCCCACATCGCCGATCCAGAGATCACCCGTGGAGCGGTCGAAGCTGAAGCGCCACGGGTTGCGCAGGCCGCTGGCCCAGATCTCCGGAAGTGTGTCCGTACTGCCGGCGAAGGGGTTGTCCGGTGGAATGAGGAAGGTGTCGTTGTGCTGCGATACGTCGATGCGGATCATCTTGCCCAGCGGCGTGGCCATGTTCTGGGCGTTGTTTTGGGGGTCGTTGCCGCTGCCTCCGTCGCCGAAGCCGCAATAGAGGTGGCCGTCGGGCCCGAATTGCAGGCAGCCGCCGTTGTGGTTCCAGTACGGTTGCTCCACGGTATAGAGCACCACCTCGCTGGCGGGGTCGGCCACATTGGGGTCGGCGGTGACCTGGAAGCGCGAGATGCGGCTGGTGCCTTCATCATTGCCGTGGATGTAGTTCACGTAGAAGAACCCGTTCTCCAAGTAGCCGGGATCGAAGGCCAGGCCCAGCAATCCCTGCTCACTGGCCCCATCGTTCACCCGGTCAGTGATGTTCAGGAACGGCACGGGCAGCACCTGCATGCTGTCCGCAATGATGCGGATGATACCTTGTTGCTGCACCACGAAGAGACGGTCGTCCCCGGCGTTGGTCACATACACGGGGTTGGCCACCACGGCCCATTGGTGCAAGGCGATCTCCACCGGGTTCTGTTGGGCGCAGGAGGCAAGGGGCAGGGCAGCCAGTGCACATAGCACGATCTTGTTCATGGGTCGGTGCATAGGACGGGGGTACATCGGGTTAAAGGTAGGACGCATCCCAGCGGGCCTTGAAAGCCGTGCTAGGGAGTGCCTGGGGGCCGGAGCTGTTTGCGCACTGCCCCGTTGGCCTTGCAGGTGGCCCCCGGCCTACATTTGCGGCCCTTTTCAAGCTATGGCCCAGCAAGAAGAAATCGCCAAGCGGCGCACGTTCGCCATCATCAGCCACCCCGATGCGGGCAAAACCACCCTTACGGAGAAGTTCCTGCTCTACGGCGGTGCCATTCAAACGGCCGGCGCGGTGAAGAGCAACAAGATCCGCAAGGGCGCCACCAGCGACTTCATGGACATCGAACGCCAGCGCGGCATCTCGGTGACCACCTCGGTGATGACCTTCGAATACGAAGGCGTGCTGATCAACCTGCTGGACACCCCGGGCCACAAGGACTTCGCGGAGGACACGTACCGCACGCTTACCGCCGTGGACAGCGTCGTGCTCGTGATCGACTCCACCAAGGGCGTGGAACCCCAGACCGAGCGCCTCATGGAGGTGTGCCGCATGCGCAATACCCCCGTCATCGTCTTCATCAACAAGCTGGACTTGGAGGGCAGGGACCCCTTCTCCCTGCTCGATGAACTGGAGGAAAAGCTCAGCATCAAGGTGCGCCCTTTGAGCTGGCCCATCGGCGTGGGCGCCACCTTCAAGGGGGTGTACGACCTCTACGACCAGGACCTCAAGCTCTTTGAATCCATCAAGACCAAAAAAGAGGCCACGGTGGTGCAAGTGAACAACCTCCAGGACCCGGAACTGGACCGGCTGTTGGGCGCCGACCTGGCGACGGAGCTGCGCAACGACGTGGAACTGGTCAATGGGGTATACGACCCGCTGGACCTGGAAGCCTACCGTGCCGGCCAGGTGGCACCGGTATTCTTCGGCAGCGCCTTCAACAACTTCGGCGTGCGCGAAGTGCTGGAAACCTTCGTGCGCATTGCTCCGCCCCCCGGCCCGCGGGAAACCGACCAGGGCATGGTGCAGCCGCGCGACGGCCAGTTCAGCGGCTTCGTGTTCAAGATCCACGCCAATCTGGACCCCAACCACCGCGACCGCGTGGCCTTCCTGCGCATCTGTTCCGGCCGCTTCAAGCGCAATACCTTCTACCACCACGTTCGACTGGGCAAGCAACTGCGCTTCGCCAACCCCACCGCCTTCCTGGCCGCACAGAAGACCTTGGTGGACGAAGCTTGGCCCGGCGATGTGATCGGGCTCTTCGACACGGGCAACTTCAAGATCGGCGACACCCTCACCGAAGGCGCCAACTTCAACTTCCGCGGCATCCCGGCATTCAGCCCCGAGCTCTTCCGCGAACTAGTCAACCTGGACCCCATGCGCAGCAAGCAGCTGGAGAAGGGCATCCGGCAGCTCACCGAAGAAGGCGTGGCCCAGCTCTTCACCCAGCAGCCCGGCAACAAAAAGATCGTGGGCTGCGTGGGCGACCTGCAGTTCGACGTGATCCGCTACCGCCTGGAACATGAGTACGGCGCATCCTGCTCGTTCCAAGCCATCCAGGCACACAAGGCCTGCTGGCTCACCAGCACCGACCCGGCCGCCCTGCAAGCCTTTATCCGCACCAAATCCACCCAGATCGTACTGGACAAGGACGAGAACCCCGTGTTCATGGCCCCCTCGGCGTACATGCTGGACCTGGAGCGCCGCAACAACCCGGAGATCACTTTCCACCTAACCAACGAATTCAAGACCCAAATGGCCTGAGCTGGCATGCGGCTTGCTTGGCCTCCCGGCACCAAGCGTAAAAGGATCGTTAAAGCCAAGTCCGTCGTTCATGCCCCTTCTACATTTGATCCCCATGCAGAAAAACCTTCTCCTCGCCGTGGCCGTGGCCTGCACCAGCTTGGCCCATGCACAGGACCAGCGCCGATTGCAGTTCACCATTGAAGGTACCGCCCACGACACCATCTACCTGGCCAACTACTACGGCAACAAGCTCTACTACGCCGACACCACCGTGGCCAACGCCACGGGGGTGGCGGTGTTTGACCGCAAGGATGGCTACAAGGCCGGGGTGTATGCCGTGGTGGTGCCGGGGCCGAAGTACTTTGAATTCATCGTGAACGAGCCCGTGGTGGAGATGCAGAGTGACACCGCCGCGCTCAACGAGCACCTCACCGTGCAGCGCTCCTTGGAAAACCAGTTGTTCCAGCAGTACATCCGCTTCTTGGCCGATAAAAAGCAAGAGGCCGATGCCGTCAAGGCCAAGTTGGATGCCACCAGCGACCCCATTGCCAAGAGTGCCTTGCGCGAGCGCATGAAAGGGCTGGATTCCCTGATGAGAGGCTTCCAGTTGGACCTCGCCGCCAAGAACCCCAACACCCTGGTGGCACGCATCCTGCGCATGAGCATGCCCGTGCAAAGCACGGAAGTATACAAGGCGGACGGGGCCTTGGACAGCGCGGCCAGCTACTACAGCTACCGGGCGCACTACTGGGACAACATCGACCTGAAGGACGTGCGCAACCTGCGGATCCCCATGTTCCAGAACAAGTTCGACGAGTACATCGGCAAGGTGATCCCCCAGATCCCCGACACCATCAACCACTATGCCGATGAGCTGATCCGCCGTATGGACGATGGGGACGAGCTCTTCAAATTCGCCGTGAACGCCATTACCTACAAGTACGAAACCAGCGATGTGATGGGCATGGATGCCGTTTTCGTGCACATGGCGCAGACGTACTACTGCCCCAAGGACGGGCGGCCGGGCCGGGCCACCTGGATGACCGCCGACAAGCTGGACAAGCTCTGTGAACGCGCCCGCAAGGAAGCCCCGCTGATCATCGGCGCGCAGGGCAAGGACATCATCCTCACCGACACCACGGAAACCAACTGGCTGAGCTACTACAAGATGCCCGAGAAGTACGTGCTGATCATCTTCTGGGACCCACACTGCGGCCACTGCAAGAAGGTGCTCCCCCAGATCCACACCGACTGGGAAGCCAAGCTGAAGCCCATGGACGTTGGCGTCTTCGCCGTGGCCAAGGCCACCGACAGCACGCTCTTCCACGACTGGAAGGCCTTCATCCGGGACAACCGCCTGGACTGGACCAACGTGGGCCTCACCTGGCATGTGTACCAAGAAGCCAAAACGGCCTCTTGGAAGTTCATCCCCAAGTACACCACCATCGAAAGCCTCAACTATGCGGACACGTGGGACGTGTACAGCACCCCGCGCTTTTTCCTCATGGACAAGGAGCGCAAGATCGTGGCCAAGCAACTGGAAGTGGACCAGATGGTGGAGCTGATCAAGAGCCTTGAGAAGCGCACTGCCGCCAAGGAATAGGTTCACAACCGGGCACAGCGCTGGCGCAGCAGGTGGTCCGCCAGCACCAGGCACGCCATGGCCTCCACGATGGGCACCGCGCGTGGCACCACGCAGGGATCGTGCCGCCCTTTGCCTTCCAGCAGCACCTTGCGCCCTTCGCGGTCAACACTGGCCTGGGGGCGCATCAAGGTGCTCACCGGCTTGAACGCCACATCAAAGAGCAGGTCCTCGCCGTTGCTGATGCCGCCTTGTACCCCGCCGCTGCGGTTGGTACCGGTGCCGATGGCCACGCCTTTTTGAACAAAGGCATCGTTGTGCTGCGAGCCGCGCATGGCGATGGCCTCGTACCCGCTGCCGAATTGCACGCCTTTCACCGCGTTGATGCTGAAAAGGGCCTTGCCCAGGTCGGCATGCAGCTTGTCGAAGACCGGTTCGCCCAAGCCGGCCGGCAGGCCCAGTACCACGCCGCACACCCGCCCGCCCACCGTGTCCCCTTCGGCGCGCACCTGCTCGATCAGCGCGGTCATGCGCGTGGCGGCTTCCGCATCCGGGCACCGCACATCGCTGGTGTACACCCGGGCCAGGTCAAGCTCCTTGGAGGGCTTCAGCAGGCGCTCCCCGCCCACTTGGCCCACCCAGCCGTGCACGCGCACCCCGGCGCTTTCCAACAGCTGGCGAGCGATCGCGCCTGCCGCCACACGAACGGCCGTTTCGCGCGCGCTGGCACGCCCCCCGCCGTGGTGGTCGCGCAGGCCGTACTTCTGTTCCCAGGCCAGGTCGGCATGGCCCGGGCGATAGGTATCCTGCAAGTGGGCGTAGTCGCCCGGGCGCACATCCTTGTTGCGCAGGATAAAGCCGATGGGCGTGCCCAAGGTGATGCCTTCATGGACGCCGCTGAGCAGTTCCAACCGGTCTTCCTCCTTGCGTGCGGTGCCCAACGGTGTACTGCCGGGGCGCCGCCGGTCCAGCTCCTCTTGCACCCGGGCCAGATCCAGCTGCAGCCCTGCCGGGCAACCGTCCACCACTCCGCCGATCGCCGCACCATGGCTCTCGCCGAAGCTGGTCAACCGGAAGAGCGTGCCGATGGTGTTCCCCGCCATGCGGCGAAGGTAGGTGCCCTGCGGTTGCACACCGTGCCCGCAACGGCCTGGACCTCGCGGCCATCCGCTTCCTTTGTGCACAAACACCCAACATGCCCACTGAAGCACAAGTGCTCAGCCACCTGATGGACCGCACCCGGGAATGGACCCGCTATTACCTCTCCCCGCTCAACGGGCAGGACCCGCACCGGCGGTTCGTTTGCGAAGGCAAGGCCTTCAACACCGTATTCTGGCAAGTGGCGCACTTGGCCACCTCGGAGAACGGCCTGCTGTTGGCCGCCACTCAAGGGCCCTTTGAGAAATTCTGGTGGGCCAAACATTTCACCGTGGGTGCCCATGGGTTGCCGCCGGAGCAATGCCCCCCGTATGAAGAGGTCTGGGAAACCTTCAACACGGTGCACCGAAAGGCCATTGCCCATGTGGCCACATTGAATGAAGCTGCTTTGAACGCGCCCAACCCCACCAAGCTGCCCATCGGCGGCACCGTGCGCGATGTGATCAGCCATGCCATCCGCCATGAAGGCGGCCACAGCGGGCAGCTGGGCTGGCTGTGCAAACTGTACGGCATCCAACTGATCTGACCCCCATGTGGCGAGCCGCCCCGCTGGTGCATGACGGTACGCTCACCGAAGCTGCCATGGAACTGTTGCATGCCGTAAGTGGCGTGGACAAAGCCTTGTTGCGCGCGGCCCGCATCCGGCCTTCGCGCAGCAACTGGCTGCATGCCCCGTGGTACGGGCGGAGGCGCGGCGGTGCACTCACCATGGGCCGCACCATTTGGTTCACCGCCAACTGGTTCGATCCCAAGGGCCTGGGCAGCGGCTCCCTGAAGGCCACCTACGCCTGGTTGCTGCATCTGGCGCACGAAGTGGGGCACCTGCCGCAGGCCGAGCGCTTCGGGCAGCACCTGCCCGGAAAGGCCCGGTACACCGCCGCCTTTGTGTGGCAATATGCCGTGCGTGCACTGCTGCTTCAGCCGCACGTGCACGATGGAAGCCCCTTGGAACGGGAGGCAGACATCGGGCGGCAGGTGTTGCGTGACTTGGTGGCATTGGACCACGAACGGCACCCGGTGGTACAGGCTGTGCATTCAGGCCATGCCGAACACGTGCGCCAATGGTGCGCCGCGCATTCGGTGCACCTTGCGGAACTCAGCGTCAAACACGCCGCGCGGCCCGCCGGTCCACCGGATGCCAACGCGTAATTTCGCCCCGATGCGCATCCTGCTCCTTTCTGCCCTGCTTGTGCTGGCCACCGCTGCCTTGGGCCAAACCGGCCCGCGCCATTTGGTACAGTTCAGCGGGGTGGTGGTCACCGGCGACAGCCTGGCCCCCGTTCCGTTCACCAGCATCCTCACCAAAGGAAGCTTCCGCGGTACCATCAGCGACGTGTACGGCTATTTCAGCTTTGTTGCCCAAACCGGCGACACCATCGAGTTTGCCGCCGTGGGGTTCAAGCGCGGCAATTACGTGATCCCTGATTCACTCGCCGACAACAAGTACTCCATGATCCATGTACTGATGCCGGACACGGTGATGCTGCGCCCCTTGGAGGTGTACCCATGGCCCAGCAAGGAACAGTTCCGCGAGGCCTTCATGGCCTTGGACCTCTCGGACAGTGAGTACCAGCGCACCTTGAAGCACCTCAATAGCGCGGAAGCCATCCAGCGCCTGGAGAACCTGCCCCCCGATGCCGGCCTTGCCGCCCACTACCAGATGGCCTTGGACAATACGCGGATCTACAACCAAGGCATGGCGCCAACCGTGAACCTGTTCAATCCCATTGCTTGGGCGCAGTTCATCCAGGCATGGCGGAGCGGGCAATTCAAGAAGCAGTAGTCATGCGGGGCGCCCTGGTGCCGGGAAGCAAATAGCAGTGGCCATGCGTTCCTTTGCGGCCGGATGGCAAAAGCGAAGAATTTCCTGCTCGAACATGTGCCGGTAACCGGTTGGGCCGCCAAGGGAAAGGCCTTGGCCAAAGTGGACGGGCTGGTGGTGTTCATCACCGGAGCGGTGCCCGGAGATGTGGCGGACCTGCGCGTATTCCGCAAGAAAAAGAGTTTCGCCGAGGCGGAGGCCATCCGCATCGTGTCACCCTCACCACATCGCGAAACGCCCTTCTGCCGGCACTTTGGCACCTGCGGCGGCTGCACCTGGCAAGACATGGCCTACCCCGCCCAGCTCGCCTTCAAGCGGCAGGAAGTGATCGACAACCTGCAGCGGCTGGGCGGCCTGGACCTGCCGGAAGTGCCAGCCGCACTGGCCTCACCCCGCACCCGGCACTACCGCAACAAGCTGGAGTACACCTTTAGTGCACAACGCTGGTTCACCAAGGAAGAGCTGGACAGCGGCGAGCGATCCACCCACCGCCAAGCCTTGGGCTACCACCTGCCCGGCCGCTTCGACAAGGTGCTTGACATTGCCGAATGCTGGCTGCAGCCTTCCCCGAGCGACGCCGTTCGCAACTTCATCCGCGACTACACGGCCCGGCACGGCCTGGGCTTCTACAACATCCGCCTGCACGAGGGCTGGCTGCGCACCCTCACCATCCGCACCACCACCACCGGAGAGCTGATGGTGCTGCTGGCCTTCGGCCAGGAGCAGCAAGCGCACCGTGAAGCCCTGATGGCCGCATTGCTGGAGGCATTCCCCACCATCACCGCCCTGCTCTGGTGCATCAATCCGAAGAAGAACGACACCATTTGGGACCTCGACATCCAGCTGTACCACGGGCGTGACCACCTCGTGGAGCAACTGCCCGATGAGGGCTTCGAGCCCCTGCGCTTCCGCATCGGCGCCAAGAGCTTCTTCCAAGTGAACCCGGAGCAGACCCTGGTGATGTACGATCTGGTGCGCCGCCTGGCCGGGCTGAAAGGCGATGAGCGGGTGTACGACCTGTACTGCGGGGCGGGCAGCATCTCGCTCTTCCTGGCACGCCATTGCGCCCGGGTGATCGGTGCGGAGATCGTGCCCGATGCCGTGATGGACGCCCGCGCCAATGCTGAACTCAACGGGATCCACAACGTGGCCTTCGAGGCCGGCGACCTGAAGGACCTGCTGAACCCGGAGTTCATTGCGCGGCACGGAAAACCGGATGTGCTGGTGACCGACCCGCCGCGCGCCGGCATGCATGAAGCCGTGGTAGCCCGCATCCGCGAGATGGCACCGCCGGTGATCGTATACGTGAGCTGCAACCCCGCCACGCAGGCGAGGGACCTGGCCCTGCTGAAGGATAATTACTGCATCACCCACGTGCAGCCCTTGGACATGTTCCCGCACACCGCACACGTGGAAAATGTGGTGCGGCTGGAACGGCACTGATCACTCCGTAACGCCTTGCAAATACGTGAGGCTCGAGCAGGGCTGCCCGTTCTTGAAGTAGGAGATGTTCCCATAGTAGCTCACCACGCGGCGGTACTCATCACGGCGCGTTCCATTGTCCACCTCCACGGTGGTGACCAGGAACAACTTGCCGGTGCGGACCTCCTTGGTGCGCACCACTGCATGGCCGCGCAATTGCGAACGTTCCGTGGCCATACGCAGCATTCCGGCATCCAGCAAAAGCTCCGGCTCATCCGCCACGGGTTCCATGCGCACCACCTCGGGCAAGTGGGGCAGCACACGCACCACCTCCGATTCCGCCGGTACTTCCGTCACTTGCACCAATGCTGCGGAAAGGCCCACCGTGGGCGCCACGGTGACAAAGGTTTCCGGCACCCCAGCTTCGGGTTGGGCGGGAGCCTCCTCCTTGGCCCTGGTGCTGGCAGTCACTTCCCGGCCACGCCCCTGCAACGCGCTATCCGCGTGTTCGGCACGGACTTGGTCCAAGCGCTGTTCCAGCACTGCATCCCGCTGGGCGCGCTCTTCCATTTCATAGCGGAAATCGCCGACATGCCCGTCATACCGGATGCGGCCCACGGGCCCCGCATAGTTGAATTCCTGGCCGTCGGGCGGCGGTGCCAAAGTGACCTTCAACGGGAAGGTATACTCCTGCGCACCGGGCAATGCGCCAGGCACATGGGTGTCGATCAGTACTTCCTTGGCCACGCAGCCAGGCCGTTCAAATGAACAGAGGTACACGGTGTTCAGCTCCAGGTCCAGCTCAAATGCATCCAAGTCGCCCACCAGCACCTGCGCGCCGCCGTTCCGGTCCACCACCGTGACCCGGGCGCCCTGCATATTCATGCCCTGCACTTTCAGCACCCCGTCCACATGCAACCCATCGGCTTGCGCCCCCGAGGCCAACAGCCCCAACATCCATATGCCCCACATCCGCTTCATCCCACCGTTTACCATGACGCAGCCAGTGGCACATCGGGTGCCACCCCACGCAATTTGGGGCCGCGAAGTTCTAAGTTCAAGAGCTTCAACCACCCACGGCCGTAACCCTGTTATCGCCAAACTTCGTGAATGAGGAAATTTCCCCACACTTGCTCGCATCCATGGGGAATGACAAACCGCTTTGTGGCATGAAACTTGGCAGAGCTTTGTGCAGCTTCAATCGCTGAACCATGAAACGCGCGATCCAATTGCCCCTGCTGATCACCGGTGCGATCGCCCTGCTGGGCTCCGCCACCGCGATCGCCCAGGAACAACCCGCCTCCTGGCCGTTGGTCTTCACCTCCGGCACCGATCAGGTCCAGGTGTTCAAGCCCCAACCGGAATCGTTCGACGGCAGCAGCTTCACCGCCCGGGCCGCCGTGGCCCTGCAACGCCCGCAGGATGAAAGCCCCGTGTTCGGCGCCATCTGGGGCAACGGCGTGCTGGCCGTGGACCGCACCACGCGCATGGGGGAGCTCACCTCCTTCAAGGTCACCGACATCCGCTTCCCCGGCATCACCGCCGCCGATGAGCAAAACCGCATCAAAACCCTGCTGGCCGACGGCATCACCGCACAGGCACCAACCATCGACATTGACTGGCTGGTGGCCGCCTTGGAAGAAGAGGAGCTCTCGAACGGATCGTTCAACAACACTCCCCCTCAGATCATCTACCGCGAAAAGCCCGGTTTGTTGCTGTACATCGATGGTGACCCCATGTACCAGGCCGTGAAAGACAACACTGACCGCTCTTCGGACGGTGTGTATGCCGCCAACACTCCCGTCGTGGAACGCGTGGTGAACACGCCCTACTTCGTGGTGCGGCCCAAGGGCGGCAACAATTGGCTCTACGGATCGGGCCTGTGGTACAGCAGCAAAGACATCTCTGGACCGTGGACCCACCAACAACAGGCGCCCAAATACTTGCAGGAACTGGCCGCCCAGGTGGACAGTTCGTACGGCAAGGAAACGCCCCAAGGTGTGATCCCTGAAGTGGTGGTGAGCACCAAACCCGCCGTGCTGCTGGACCTCAACGGCCCGCCGCAGATGCAACCGTACGACAACAGCTCGTTGATGTACGTGACCAACACCGATGAGGACCTCTTCCTCCACATCCCCACACAGGAGTACTACCTGCTGGCATCAGGCCGTTGGTATGCCACCAAAAACCTCAGCAACGGACCATGGCGTTACGTGGCATCCGACGCCTTGCCCGAGGGCTTCGCCCAGGTACCCGAAGGTTCCGCCAAGGACGGCATCCTGGCGCATGTGGCCGGCACGCCCGCCGCGCGTGAAGCCGTGCGCGATGCCAGCATCCCGCAAACCGCCAAGGTGGACCGCCACACTGCCAACGTGACCGTTACCTACGACGGTGCACCACAGTTCCGCCAGATCCCCGGCACCGCCGTGTACTCCGCCGAGAATGCCAGCACCACCGTGCTGCGCATCAACGGCAGGTATCACGTGTGCGACAATGCCGTGTGGTACGAAGGCGACAGCCCGGACGGCCCGTGGACCGTGAGCACCGCCGTGCCTGCGCAGGTCAACGAGATCCCGCCCTCCGACCCCGCCTACAAGGTGCGTTATGTGTACATCTACGACCATACCCCGGACGCGGTGTACATCGGCTATACCCCGGGTTACTTGGGCAGCTACGTGCAAGGCGGCGTGGTGGTGTACGGCACCGGCTTCTACTACAACCCTTGGCACGGCGCCTACTGGTATCCGCGCCCGTACACCTGGGGCTTCAACATGTACTACAACCCATGGTACGGATGGGGATTTGGTGCCTCCTGGGGTTACAACTGGTTCTACCCTTCCTGGAACTACTACGGCTACTACCACCCGTATTCCTGGGGCTGGTGGGGACCCTACGCCTATTGCCCCCCGCACTACGGCCACTGGCATGATCACGGCTACTATGGCACGGGCCATTATTATGGGCACCGGCCGGCCTTCGCCAGCCGCACCAATACCGCCGGGCGCCTGGCGGACCAGCCGCTGCGGGGCGCACGCACCAATGTGTATGAAAACCACCAAGTCAGGGGTGTTACCCCTTCCACGGTGGCGAGCAGACCGGCCCGTGCACCGCAAACTGCCGAACGCGGCAACAGCAACCCCAACACGGGCGCAGCCACTAAGGCTCCCTTGCGCGGCGACTACTTCACCGACGGCCGCGGCAACGTATACCGCACCGAGAACGGACGCACCGAGCAATTGAGCCAAGGCGGCTGGACGGCCGTGAAAGAACAGTCGCGTGCCCCACAGGGCGGGGCCCCGGCCACGCCTTCCCGGCAACCTGGGGTGCAGCCCGGCAACGGCGGCATCGCTTCCCCGGCCGATCAGCAGGCCGCACCCGGCAAAATGCCACCAACCGACCGCGCAACCAACCCTTGGATCATCCAACAGGAACGCACCCGCGGGGAACAGCGCGTGAAGGACTTCCGCGGCTATCAGCAGGACAACAGGCCCGTTCCGCAGCAACCGCGGCACAACGCCCCCCAGCCCCCCCGGCAGCCGGCCCCCGCGCCACCTGCACCCAGCAGGGGCAATACCGGCGGGGGCAGCAGCGGTGGCGGCGGCAACCACACGCGCAGCCCGCGTTAAGCCCCCGGACCGCGTTCAATTCTTTTCGGAACCGCCCCTCGCGCATCTTCACCATTTTTGCGCGTTCACGCAACGGTGAAGCATGGATACGGCGGTGGTGATACTGAATTGGAACGGCCGGAAATGGCTGGAGCAGTTCATGCCCCAGGTGGTGGCGCACAGCAGCGCTGATGCCCGCCTGATCGTGGCCGACAATGGCAGCACCGACGATTCCATCGCTTGGCTGCGCGCACACCACCCCGGGGTGGAGGTCATCGCCTTGGCGGAGAACCTGGGGTTCGCCGGTGGATACAACGCCGCCCTGGAACAGCTCCAGGCCAAGTATTTCGTGCTGCTCAACTCCGATGTGGAAGTGACCCCCGGATGGGTGCACCGGTTGCGTGCCTTGCTGGAATCGCAGCCCAACATGGCGGCCTGCCAGCCCAAGATGCTCAGCCACCGCCAGCGCCAGCATTTCGAGCATGCCGGTGCGGCCGGCGGCTACATCGACCGCAACGGATATCCTTTCTGCAGGGGGCGCATCTTCGAGACCACCGAAACCGACGAAGGCCAGTACAACGATGCCCGCGATGTCTTCTGGGCCACCGGTGCCTGCTTGGCCATCCGGGCGGAGGCCTTCCGCGCCGTGGGCGGTTTTGATGCCAAGCTCTTCGCCCACATGGAAGAGATCGACCTGTGCTGGAACCTGCGCCGCCGGGGATGGCGCATAGGCTATACGCCGGCCGTGGCCGTGTACCATGTGGGAGGCGGTGCCTTGGGTTACGGCCAACCGCGCAAGACCTTCCTCAACTTCCGCAACAGCCTGGCCGTGCTCACCAAGCACCTCCGATCGCGGTGGATCGCCGCCCGCATCATCCACCGCATGGTGCTGGACGTGTTCGCAGCCTTCAAGTTCCTTTTGGAAGGCCATGCTGCCCATGCTTGGCAGGTGGGCCGCGCCCATCGCCAGTACCTCCGCTGGTTGCCCGGCCTGTTGCGCCAGCGCAAGCACCTGCAGCGCTTGGAACGGGGCGCCGACCTTACCGGCCTCTACCACCGCAGCATTGCCTACGACCGCTACATCCTGGGGTGGCGCAAGTTCAGCCAGCTCGACCAACGCGCCTTCGATCAGGGCTTGCGCCGCAGCAGGTAGTCCACAGCCAGCCGGTACCCTTCGAGCCCGAAGCCGCTGATCACTCCCGCGCAGTGCACCGCCGTAAGCGATGCCTGCCGGAATGCCTCCCGCGCGTGGATGTTGCTGATGTGCACCTCCACCACCGGCACCGGCACGGTGGCGAGCGCATCGCGGATGGCCACGCTGGTGTGCGAATAGCCCGCGGCGTTCAGCACCACGCCCTCGCAGCCGGCACCCGCCGCGCGCAGCGCCTCGATCAGTTCGCCCTCGTGGTTGCTCTGGAAATGGTCGATCCGGTGTTCCGGAAATGCAGCCTGCAGTTCTGCCAGAAAGTCCGGAAAGGTGCGTGTACCGTACACCTTTGGTTCACGTGTACCGAGCAGGTCCAGGTTGGGGCCGTTGATGATGCGGATGTGCATGGCGTTGCGCAAAAGTGCACGATCTCCCGCTTCGGGCCATGCGGGCGGTGCATGATCTTTGGCCCATGCACTGGGAGCAGGCCTTGGCGGGCTATCGCACCTACCTCAAGCTGGAGCGCGGTTTGGGCGTCCGCACCGTGGAGGCCTACCTGCGCGACGTGGGCAAGTTGCGTGCCTACGCCGAGCAGCACCGGCCGCCCTTGGCCCCGCTCACCCTACAACTGGACGATCTGCAAGGCTTCGTGGCGCATCAGGCCAAGCAGGGCCTGATGGCCACCAGCCAGGCCCGCCTGATCAGCGCCGTGCGTGGCTTCTTCAAGGGTTTGTTGATCGATGGGCGCATCCAAGCCGACCCTTCCGAGCTGCTGGAAAGCCCCCGCACCGGCCGCCATCTGCCCGATTTTCTCTCCGTGAACGAGATCGATGCGCTGATCCATGCCATCGACATGGCGCGCACCTTGGCCCACCGCGACCGCGCCATGCTGGAGACCCTTTATGGCTGCGGCTTGCGCGTGAGCGAACTGTGCAACCTGCGCATCAGCAGGCTAAGTTTCGCCGAGGGCTTCATCCGTGTGGTGGGCAAGGGCGATAAGGAGCGCTTGGTGCCCATCGGGCCCGAGGCCATGCGCCAGATCGGCATCTATCGTGATCAAGAACGAGTGCACCTGCGCGTACAGCCAAAGGCCGGCGACCTCCTCTTCCTGAACAGCCGGGGCGCGGGCCTCTCGCGCGTATGGGTCTTCAAACTGGTGAAGGCCCTGGCCGCAAAGGCAGGCATCACCAAGACGATCAGCCCGCACACCTTCCGCCATTCCTTCGCCACCCACTTGGTGGAAGGCGGCGCCGATCTGCGCGCCGTGCAGGAGATGCTGGGCCATGCCAGCATCACCACCACCGAGATCTACACCCACCTGGACCGCGAGTACCTGCGCAGCAACATCATGCGCTTCCACCCGCGCGCCAACACTGCCCGCTAGCGGGCTATGACAAAGCTTGCACGGCCCGCCGCACCCTGCCCACGCGATCGGGTGTGCAGCACGTAGCCGCCTGCGGGCAGTGACGAAACGTCCAGTTGCAACGCCTGCCCGGCCACTGCGTGCCTGAAGCCCTGCAATACGCGGGCACCCGTGCTGTTGAATACGCCGTATTCCACCAGGCCCGTCTTTTCCGTCGCGCCCTCCACCACCAACCGCTCGTTCGCCGGTACCGGGTACACGGTCAAAGGTTTGGCGGCGCCGGTGGTTTCGGCCACCCCCGTGAAGGTGCCCTTGCCGAAGGCATACTGCCCCTTGCGCAACACGTCGATGCCGATGTAGCCCGAGCCGTCGGTAAGCACGTTGGCGTGCACGTCCTGGTCGGGGCATATGGACCAGGGTGTGCCGGGATCGGGGCGGTAGAGCAGCATCACGCCGGTTTCATCGCCACCCAGCATGTCGTGGTCCAAGGAGGAACTGCTGAGGGCGGAATAGGCCAACCGCCCGCGCAGGGCATTGCCTTCGGGCCATACCCCGTCCACGATCCAATAATGTGTGCCGGAGATCTCGTCGATGCCCTCGCCGAGTTCGGCCTCGGGCGCGGCCCAGATGTGCTCGAAGCGGATGAGGGAGGTGTCCACTACCGCATCGGCGTAAAGGCGGAACTCCACCAAAGGCTGGGCCTGGGGCACGGTTTCGCCGGGCACCATGGTTCGCTCAAAGGCCATGCGCGCCTGGTTGAGGCGGGTGTGGCCGTTGAGCACGGCCATCACCGGCTCGAAGGAGCACTCCAGGTTAAGGGTAGTGTATTCACCGCCCACGGTTTGCAGGTATTCCTGCCGTTGGCCGTCAGCCGCGACCAGGGTGATGTCCAGCGGCACCGCTTGGTGGAAGACCGTGGCCCCGCGCAACTTCTGCTTGACCTCCAGCGCCACGTTCCACGCCCCACCGCCGGCCTGCGCGGAAAGGTTTTGCACCACGAACACCGAGAAACCGGGGGCGAACACCTGGTCGGTGAAGAAGGGGTGCAGGTCGTAGCCGGTGGCTGTTTCCAGCGCGTCGCGGAAGCCGGCGGCGTCCAGCGTGCTGTAGGCATGGGCCGCTTGCACGGCGTGCATGCCCTGGCTGAAGAGCGTATCACCCAAGTAGCCGCGCAAGTTGTGCATGACCGAGGCACCCTTGTAATAAGTGGTGAGGCCGTAGATGTACGGATCGGGCATGGGCGAAAGCGCCTGGAAACCGCCGTCCTGCAGGTGGGCCTGTTGCAGCACGTAGAGCTGGTTGTAGCTCACCGCATTCACCAGGGCCTCAGGCCCGCCGAGCCATTCTTCCACCAAGTGGCCGCTGTATTCGGCGGGGCCTTCCTTGAGCCACATGTCTTGCTGGGTGTGCGGCGTTACCATGTCGCCCCACCAATGGTGGCCCAGTTCGTGGGTGAGCAGCGCGCGGTTGTCGGCTTGGGGCTGCGCGGGCATGAAGTCGGGGTAGGCGATGTTGGTGGGGATCTCCAGGGCGCCGTCGGTGGTGAGCACATAGCCCACGCGTTGCCAGGCGTACGGGCCGTACCAATGTTCGCAGGCGTCGATGGCCGCGCCCACGTCCACCATTTTAGCGGCCATGCCCGCCATGTGCGCCGGTTTGGCGGTGAGCCGCACGGGTATGTCGCCGTAGGCGCCGGTGTGCACGTAGTTGCTGTCGCGGTAGTCGGCCACGGCAATGGCGCTAAGGTGCGTGGGAATGCGCTGGTCCAGCCGGAAGCTGCGCACCACCGTATCGCCTCCCAAGGCCACTTCGCCCAGGAATTCGCCTTGGCAATGTGCGCGGAAGGTGCCCGCGCTCTTCACATGGTAGGTGTAGGTCGCCCGTTCCACGAAGGAGTCGAAGCAGGGGTACCACACTTTTCCGAAGTTGGGCGGTATGGTGGTGAGCCCGATGCCCAGGTTGTAGATGTAGTTGCTCTCGAAGTAGAAGCCGCCCCAGTCGGGATCGCGCGTGGGATGCCCGTGGTAGTGCACGGTGAGCGCGGCTGTATCGCCCAAGGCCGGTGCCTCTACGAAGTTCACCCGCAAGGTTTGGCCGTTGTGGCTGAAGGTGAGCGGTCCTTCCGGTGAGCTGACCGAATCCACCGAAAGGTCACGCAGCTCGAAACGAATGAAGTCCTGGTCCGCCATCAGCGGCACGTAGGTGATGGTGGTGGCCGCCGTGATCTGCTGGCCGCCGTAATCGGTAACATCGATGGCAATGCCGTAGTCCAGGATATCGAAGGTGTCGCTGCGGGCAATGATGTCGTCGATCAGTTCGCGTTCTGCCGCGGTGGGCACGGGTGCTGGAGCTGGATGGTGCCGGAAATAGCGGCAGCCGAATTTGTACGGTTGGGCCGTGGCCAACAGGGCCATGGCCAGGGTGACCAATAGGGCGCAGGAACGGGCGGAGTGCATCATGGGAAGCGGTGTAGCAAGGCCGAAACTAGGGCTGCGGCTTGATCCGGGGCTTAGGGGCGGCGATCGTACCTGGTTGTTGTCCATTGCAAAAGCTGCGGGGCGGCAACCGGCTGTCAGCTATTGCGTAACCCTTCATGGGGCATGCACGTACGATCCACACGTCCCTTAGCGCGGCGCACCTATGCTTGAACAGACACCTTTGCCAGCAACCCTCCTTGCCGTGCTGTTGCTGGTGGCGACGCCGGGCAGCACTGCCCGTGCACAAGTAACGGTGCATTCCACCGACGGGTATGACGTGCACATCAGCACCACCCCCACGGGCATCCTGCCGGGCAGCATGAATTGCCCTTACGGTTACAGCTTCCAGGTGGAGCTCACCTACGAGGTCACCTTTACCGGGCCCGGCGCTCCGGCCAGCATGTACACCTTGCAAGGCAGCGTGGGCTGTAGTCCGGCATCTCCCACCTTCGACCTGCCCAACACCCCGTCCGGTGGCAAGGTGAACTCCGTGGGCGCCTGGCGCGATGCGTCCGATTGTACCACGGCCACGGTGGGCTCGTTGGGCTGCGACAAGGTGTTCGTGGACATCGAAGGCCCGGGCATCACCATGCGCACCGTGCAGGTGCCCTTCTCCCCTCTGCCCATCACCTTGGTGGAGTTCGGCGCCACGGCCAACGCCGGCACCGTGCTCTTGGAGTGGGCCACGGCCTCTGAAAAGGACAATGCCTTCTTTACCGTGGAGCGCTCGGCCGATGCCGAAACGTTTGAGGCCGTGCTGCAACTGCCCGGCGCAGGCAACAGCTCGGCCATACTGCACTATTCGGCCATCGATAGGGATCCCCTGCCCGGCCTCTCCTACTACCGCCTAAGGCAAACGGACCTCAACGGCACCACCACTGTATCGGACATGGCAGTGGTGGAGCACCGGGCGTCTGGCACCTTTGCCGTGCACCCCAACCCATGGTTTGGCGGGGCCTTGGAGCTGCCCAGGAACAGCGTGGGCCAACGCTTGGAGGTGCGCTCCGCTGCGGGCGCCCTGCGCCATGCCGCACCGGTAACGGCCACCAGTGCAACCCTGCCGGAACTGGACCCGGGCGCCTACCAGCTTGTGCTGATCGACCCGCACACCGGCGCTCGGCGCCAGTGCCGGTTGTTGAGGCTGTGAGGCGGATGATCGTAGTGCGTAGTGCGTAGTGCGTAGTAGTGCGCAGTGCGTAGTGCGTAGTGCGTAGAGAGCCGTTGTCGGTTGTTGATCATCGCTGCCAACGACGCCGCGCCCGTATTCCTGCGAGCTACAAACCGGCCATTGGCCCAGGCGCTTGATGTTTGGGGCCGGTTGCCTTCAGCCCTTCCCCTGCTTGCCGTTCCCGCGGACCACGCGCCGCAAACGAACAACTTTCCTCCATTGGCCATGCTCTTGCATCCGGCCCCGTAACCCTTGGCCCAGGCGCTGCGTTGAAGCCGCTCCTCCACCAAGCCCATCTTCATGCCGAAGCCGACCCGTCCGCCCGCTTCCGTCCTTGCACCGCTCTTGATCTTGCTTTTCTCCCTGGCCCCCAAGGCCAACGCCCAGGTAACCGTACATTCCACCAACGGTTACGATGTGACCATCAACGCCACGCCCACCGCCATTGTGCCCGGCTCCATGAGCTGCTCTTGGGGTTACAACTACCGGGTGCAGATCACCTACACCGTGACCATCAGCGGGGCGGGCGCCCCGGCCAGCCTGTCCACCATGCAAGGTTATGTGGGCTGCGGCTGGAACCTGATCTACTTCAACCTGCCCAACAATGCTTCCAGCGGCACGGTGCTCTCCAGCAACGCTTGGCGCGGGGTATCCGATTGTGCCACGGCCAGCGTGGCCTCCCTGGCGTGCAACAACGTGCTCGTGGAGATCGCCGGGCCGGGCATTCCCAGCCAATTTGTATTCGTGCCGCCCACGCCCCTGCCCATCACCCTGGTGGAATTCAGCGCCACGCCCCAGGCTGGCACCGTACAACTGGAATGGGCCACGGCCAGCGAAAAGGACAATGCCTTCTTTACCGTGGAGCGCTCGGCCGATGCCGAAACGTTCGAGGCCGTGCTGCAACTGCCGGGCGCAGGCAACAGCTCATCCATGTTGCATTATTCCGCCACCGATGCCGCTCCTTTGCCCGGCCTTTCCTACTACCGACTGCGGCAAACGGACCTCAACGGCACCACCACTGTTTCGGATATGGTGGTGGTGGAGCACCGGCGAACGGGCACTTTTGCCGTGCACCCCAACCCTTGGGCCGGCGGCGCCTTGGAACTGCCCGTGAACAGCTTGGGCCAGCGTTTGGAGGTACGCTCCACAACCGGCGCCCTGCTCCATGCCACACCAGTAACGGCCACCAGTGCAACCCTGCCGGACCTGGCCCCGGGCACCTACCTGCTGGCGCTGATCGATCCGCACACCGGCGCTCGGCGCCAGTGCCGGTTGTTGAGGCTGTGAGGGGGATGATCGTAGTGCGTAGTGCGTAGTAGTGCGTAGTGCGTAGTAGTGCGCAGTGCGTAGTGCGTAGTGCGTAGAGAGCCGTTGTCGGTTGTTGATCATCGCTGCCAACGGCGCTCCGCACGAATTCCTGCGAACTACGAACCGGTCACTGGCCCGCAGCGCATGGTGCTTGGCACCGATCGCCTGTCGCCCCCCTCGCCCACGGCCGACTTTTACGTGCTGCAGGCCGCGCCATTGCGTAAAACCCCGCCAGTTGTCCACAAACCAGATCGGTTTTAACCAACAGGCGTGTATTTCTTTACATGGGGCGCCCCGGATCTCCCGATATTTGCAAACCCCAAGCCGCTATTTATGCTCCATATCGGCCTTCCCCCCCGGGTAACCTTCCAACGCCTCCGGCCCCTGCGCAGTGTGGTGCTTGCCGCTACGGGCTGCTTGGCTTCCCTTTTATTGGCCCAGCCCACCGACCTGATCATCTCGGAGTACGTGGAGGGCAGCAGCAACAATAAGTACCTTGAATTGTACAACGGGACCGGTGCGGCCATTGACCTGAGCGACTACGAGATCAGGAATTATTCCAACGGGAACACCACCCCCACCACCACAAATGCCTTGAGCGGCATGCTGGCCAATGGCGCCACGATCGTGTACAAGAATTCCTCGGCGACCATCTATGGAGGTGCAGCAACCAATGCGACAGCAGTTGCATTCAATGGTGACGATGCGATGGTGCTGTGGAAAGTGTCCACGGGCCTTGCCGTGGACATTTTCGGCAATATCGGCTGCGATCCGGGAAACGAATGGACCTCTGGTTCCACTGGTACCGAGGACCAAACCTTGGTACGCAATGCGAACATTTGCGCCGGGGTAACAACGGATCCTGGAAATACAGGCTGTCCGTTTCCAACACTGTCTTCTGAATGGACCCAATATGCCCAAAATGATGTCAGCCACTTGGGCAGCCACACCATGACCTGCGGCCCCACGGTGAATTTTAATGCCGCCGCGGGTTCAGCCATGGAAAACACCGGCACCAACACGGTAAACCTGACGATCAACCCAGCCACCGTGGCTGCGGGCACCATTTCCTTTGTGATCGGCGGCACCGGCACCGCCACTTACGGCACGGACTATACCAGCAGCCCCGCGGCCGTGGCCGGGGTGTTCACGGTGAACGTGGCCTCCGGCGCCACCACGGCCAGCTTTGACCTCAACTTGGTGGATGAAGGGTTCACCGAGCCCAATGAAACGGTGAACCTCTCCATCTCCGGCACCACCGGAGGTATCAGCATAGGGGGAGCGTCGAGCCATGTGTTCACCATCACCAACGACGACAACACCCCCACCATCAGCTTCAGCACCACCAGCATTTCCGTGCTGGAAAATGCCGGCGTACAAACGGTCACGCTGGGCCTGTTGCCCACCACACACCCCTCGGGCAGCGTGACCATCACGGTGGCCAACGGACCCGGCGCGGTATACGGCAGCGATTACACCACGAACCCCGCCGGCGGCGGCGGCACCTTCACCATACCGGTGGGCGTCAACGCTCCCACCGTGAGCTTCCAAGCCACCGTGATCGATGATGCGCTGCTGGAATCCACCGAAACCATCACCTTCACCATCACCGGCACCACCGGCGGCCTGCTCATCGGCAGCAACAACGCCGCCACCTTGATGATCGGCGACAATGATTCGCCGCCCACTGCGTTGGTGCCGGGTGACCTGGTGGTAGTAGGCGTGAATGCCAACGACAATGCGTGCGACGGCGGTGATCCGGAGAACTATGACTATGTGAGCTTCTTCTGCTTCAAGGAGATCACCTTCGGCACCGAGCTCATCCTGACGGACAACGGGTATGAACGCTGCATCGCGGGCCAATGGGGCAACCAGGAAGGCACCTTGCTGATGACCCGCACCGGGCCCGCGATCCCCGCCGGACAGGTGATCACCTTCCGGATCAAAGCCGCACCGGGGCCCACCAATGTTGCATCCGTGGCCCCTGACGCCGGATGGACCTGCACCAACATCGGCATCGGCGGTACCAGCATGGCGTTCAATGCCGGGGGTGAGCAGCTCTTCTTCATGCAAGGCGGCACGTGGAATCCGGGCACTTCAGGAAGTAGCAACGCCACCTACACCGGCACGGTGCTCTACGCGTTCAGCACCAACCCCAGCCCGCCTTGGACGGCGCATTGCACCACGAACGCCAACCAGCGCAGCAACCTGCCCCCGGGCGTGGAGTGCTTCAGCATGGCCCCCACCTCCGCCACCGACTTCAGCAAGTACACCGGCCCGATCACTGCGGCCACCCAGCGCGACTGGATCATCCGCATCGACAACACGGCGAACTGGTCCAGTTACCCCAGTTGCACGCAGTACTACGCCAACGGCCAGAATTGGCTCAGTGCCCCCATTCTGCCCATCACCGCCGGTGCCATGACGCCCGGCTTGTGGCGCGGCGGCACCAGCACCGACTGGTTCGAGTGCAAGAACTGGGATGATGCCCGGGTACCCGACGCCACCACCCCCGTGGTGATCAACAGCAGCGCCCTGCAAGCCTGCGATGTGGGCCTGAGCCCGGGCATCAATCCGGGCGGCACGGCGGTATGCGCCTCGGTGCTGCACCAGTTCAGTTCCACCGCGCCCCGCGCCCTGAACGTGCGCGACAACAGCACGCTGAACGTGGGCGGGTTGTACCGCTTGGACAACACCAATGCCGCAAGCCTTACCGTGCAAGTGATGACCGACGCCACCTTGACCGCGGGCTCGGTGGAGATCGCCGGTGCGGTCCTGGGGAATTTCGACGCCAACCTGCGCGCCAACTACAGCGGCAGCCTGCTCGATATCAGCGGGAACCTCACCATCGGCCCCGGAGGCATGCTTAACATGGCCAACGGTGCCGGCACCAGCGGCACCTTGCAGCTGGGCGGCGACTTCATCAACCAGGAGGTCGAGAGCCACTTCAGCGACAACTACACCTCGGTGGTGCTGGACGGCAGCGGCAACCAGTCCATTGTGCACGGCAATGCACAGGAATACTTCTACGACCTGCAGGTGAACAAGCCCGGTGGCGCGGTGGAGGTCACGGCCCCGATCACCATCCGCAATGTGCTGGACCTCACCCAGGGCATCGTGTACGACACGTTGCCGGGCGCCTTGGTCACCTTGCAGGCCGCAGCCGTCCACACCAGCACCAACGATGCCAGCTTTGTGCACGGACCGGTGCAGAAGTACGGCGACGCCGATTTTGTGTTCCCCATCGGCAAGAACGGCAGCTTCCGCCCGGCGGAACTGCAATTCATCACCGGCGGTGCGGGCGTGGCCTTCAAAGCGGAGTATTTCGATGCGGACCCTTACACGGCGATCGGCCCGTTGGTGCAGCCCACCCCGCTGCACCACATCAGCCATTGCGAGTACTGGACCATTGAACGCACGGTGGCCTCGCCCAATGCCTTGGTGGTGCTCTCGTGGGATACGCCCGAAAGCTGCGGGGTGACCTCCTTGGCCACCTTGCCTGAGCTGCGCGTGGCGCGCTGGAACGGCAGCAACTGGGACGATCGCGGCAACAGCGACATCACCGGCAATGCCACCAGCGGAACGGTGGCCACGGCCAACGTGGAAACAGCCTTCAGCCCGTGGACGCTGGCCTCCGTTACCCAGAACAATCCGTTGCCCATCGAACTGCTGTCCTTCACGGCCACCCCCGGCGAGCGCCTGGTGGAGCTGCGCTGGATCACGGCCTCGGAACAGGACAACGCCCTGTTCACCGTGGAACGCAGCCAAGATGCCGTGCACTTCGAAGAGCTGCTGCACGTGCCGGGCGCGGGCAACAGCCAGCAGGTGCTTCACTACGCCGACCGCGACCCGGCGCCGCTCAACGGGCTGAGCTACTACCGCCTGCGGCAAACCGACCTCAACGGGGCCTCCACCGTGAGCAACGCGGTGCCGGTGTTCTTCCAGGGCCGCGACCGCCAGCCGATCACCGTGCTGCAAGGCCATGAAGGCACGTATGTGCTGCACGACTTCGGCACGGGCAGCACCTTGGAAGTGATCGACCTCACGGGACGCTTGGTGGCCAGCAGCACCATCACCGCGGAAGGGCTGGCTCCGGTGCCTACGCAGCGCTTGGGCCACGGCGTGTACGTGCTGCGCATCAGCGACGCGGTACGGACCGAAAGCACGCGATTCGCCTACTGAACCGGGGATAGCCGATCAGCCGCGCAGCACCAGCAGCGGCACGGTGGTGTGCAATGCCATGCGCTTGGAGGTACTGCCTTGGAAGAGGCGGTGCCAGAAGCTGCGCTTGCGGCGCACCACGGCCACCAGGTCGATGCCTTCTTCGGCCACCATGCGTTCCACGGTGCGCTCCACCGCGCCCCCTTCCACTGCGGCATAGGTGTGCTGGATGTTGCCCAGGAGCCCGCTGAAGCGGCGGGCCTGCGCGGTGGAAACCGCACCGGCGGGGCCCACGTGCAGCACGGTGATGCGGGCACGGGCGTGCTTGGCGGTCCAGATCATGGGTTGCAGGCTTTCTGCCGTGTCCGCTTCGCCATCGTCGGCAAAGAGGATGCGGTCCAGCTTGGCAGGCTGCCATTGGGCGGGAACCGCGATCACCGGCAGCGCCGCTGCGGTGACGGCCGCCGCCGTGTTGCGGCCTACCAGCCCGTAGTTGCCCTCGCCCTGGGTGCCCATCACCACCAGGTCCACCGCCTTGGCGGCATGCACCTCGTTGATGGCATCGGCCAGGGGGCTGAAGCTGGAGCGCAGGGACACGCGCACCGTGCCGGCCAATTTGCGGAAGCGGCGGTCCATGCGGCGCAAGCCAAGGCGCGAGGCGCGCTCCGTATCGTGCCCTCCGGGCACCAGCGCATTGCGGTAGGCCAGCTTGAGGTAGACGTTGAGGAAGGTGTACTCCACGTCCTTTGTGCCGTGCAGTTCCAAGGCGAACCGTGCGGCATTGAACGAGGCGTCGCTGAAATCTGTGGGAAGGAGGATGTGCTTCATGGGTTTGCTGCTGTTGCGAAAAATAGGCCTCACCAGCCGGAGCCGAGGCAACAATTGTCACCCTCCGGCCCGAAATGAATGACCAACTTGCCTGAAACCCCGCAATGGAATGCCACTGCTGACCTGCGGGGCCGCACCACCCCAATACCCCCCTGCCATGAACGAACGAAAGGAAGCGCTTTATACCGGCCTCGGCCACTTGTTCTACAGCATTGCCGCCAGCGACGGCCGTGTGTCGCCGGAGGAATCCGCCAAGCTCAAGAAGCTGGTGCGCAGCCAATGGATGCCCGCTGAGAGCGGGCAGGATGAGGCAGGCACCGACCTGGCCTATTACATCGAGATCGGTTTTGACCATGCCAACGATGCCGGGCTGGACCCCGACAAGGCCTTCGGGCGCTTCCGGGACACGCACGCCCGGCTGCCCGAGCTGTTCGACCCGAGCACGCGCCACATGGTGATGCGCAGTGCGCAGGCCGTGGCCGATGCCTTCGGCGGGAAGAGCCAGCAGGAGCGGCGGATCCTGGAGCAGCTGAAGGAGCTGTTCCTGTAGAAGCCTGCCCCTGGACGGGATTGCTACGGGGCCGTGATCGGCGGAAGCGTACGGATGCACCGGGACCGAGGTGCGTTAAGGCAGATGGCACCGGAGGGATGGCCGCCCAGGGCGCTACGCCGGCAGCATGCTGAACCGGGGGTCCAGCGGATCGAGGTCTGCCAGCAGGCGATCGAAAAAGGCCGGGCCCTCCCGCGCGTACCACGGCATGAAGTTCTCCCGGCGCTCCTGCAAGCCACCTCCAGGAAAGAACCGTTCATGCAACAGGGCAAGCTGACCCAACGGTTCAGCTTGTTGGCGCTTGGCTGCGCGCAAGAGTTTCTTGCCGAACGCCTCCAATTGGTGCAATGCCCGCTGTTCCATCGCGCCCACCGCGCCGCGCAATGTGGGGTCTGCTTCCACGGCCCGCGCGGCCAAGGCGGCATAGAATGCTTTGGCATCCTGCAGTTCCCTGTTCAGTGAAGTGGAAAACGCGGCCTTTTCCTTCGCCACGCGGGCCCGCAGTTCTTCCAACGGAGCGAACAGGTCCATCGCCTCCAAGCCCAGGCCGGCCAGGCGGCGGATGTCCTTGGTTTGCAGGAATGCCGCCGAGGTGCGCAGCAGCATCACGGGCATGGGCACCTGGAAGGCTTGGAACAGCCACTTGAGCTGGAACCAGTAGGCCAGTTCGCCGCCCCCGCCCACGTAGGCGATGTTGGGCAGGACGGTTTCCTGGTAGAGGGGCCGCATGAGCACGTTCGGCGAGAAGCGGTCCGGGCGGTCTTCCAATTCGGCAAGCACTTGCTCCACTGAGAAACCGGTGCCGCCCTCAAGCACCCGGAAGCCTTCAGCGGCGGGTTCGATGCGGCTGCGGTGGCCGGGCCGCAAGTAGAAGAGGTTGATCGGGCGTGCATGCGCCTGGGTGCGCCAATGGGCGGCCAGCTGTTGGTCGGCGTAGTGCACGGTGCGTTGAGTGACCTGGTTGAGCAGTTCCTCGCGCATGATGGGCGCAAATAGGCGCTTGAGCGTGGCATCGTCGCCGTCCACCACCACCACGCCGAAGCGGCCGAAGAGCGCATCCACGAACAGGCGTGTGGCCGTGGCGAGGTCGTGTTCGGGCCGGTAACATCGGCGCAGCAACGCCCGCAGCTCATCGGCATGGGTGCCGGGCCCCAACAGGGCATCCACTTGATCGAGCACCGGGCCGATGCCATCCAATTTCAAGCGGCCCACGGCCCCGGCCGTTTCACCCGGCCACTGCACCTTGGTGCCGTTGACCCAGGCATGATCGATCTCCGGCCGGTCGTGGTCTTCGGTGGCCATCCAGAACACGGGCACCACGGGCTGTTCCACGGTGGAGAGCTCCCGCGCCAAACGCACCACGTTGAGGATCTTGAACGGCACGTACAGCGGCCCGGTGAACAGGCAGAGCTGGTGCCCGGTGGTGATCGTAAGGGTGCGCGCCCCGCGCAAGCGCTGGAGGTTGGCCCGTACGGGCTCTTGCATGGGCATGCCGGCATACTGCATGTCCAAGGCATCGCAAAGCACGGTGCGCGCGGCCGCGCTGAACCTCCGCTCCTGCATGGCCGCCTGCAACCCTTCCGCGTCCGGCGCCCAGGTGTAGAACCCGCGCAGGCCGGGAGCGCCGTCGAGGTAATCGTTGATCAAGGGTGAGAACCTGCCGGTATTGCGGTAAGGGATGGCGATCCGCTGCATGGAGCGCGAAGGTAGGTGGGGGTGGATGGTTCGAGGGGCGTAGTTGTTAGTGGGCAGTGGGCGGTGCCAAGGCGGGAGCAAGTGACTGCCGGCCTATTGCCGTGCCCTGATGCGAACGGTGGACCAAGCACCAGTGCTACGATCGCGGGACTATTGAAGCCGTTACCTTGCGTGCACAAAAACACGATCGATGCCCATCCGCATGACCCCCGATGAAGGTTCCGGCCAGCAACGCCAAGGGCCGCCGACCGGCCCCCGTGGCGGCGGCGGCGGTGGTGGCCTGGGCAGCCTGCTGCCGCTGCTGCTGGGCTTTCTGTTCAAGAACCCCAAGCTGTTGGTGGTGGCCTTGGTGCTGTTCGGCCTGTACTACTTCTTCGGCGGCAACTGCGGCAGCACCACCGGCGGCGGTGCCAGTGATGCCATCAGCCAGCTGCTCACCGTGCGCGGCGCCAACTTCGATCCGGCGCTGTACGACCAAGCCGAGGTGTATGAACCCCTGGCGGACAATGTGAGCGCCCCGTTGCCCGAGCGCGTATCGCTCGAGCAGTTCGCGCCCAAGCGCCTCAACCAAGGGCAGCAAGGCAGCTGCGTGGCCTGGGCCAGCGCCTACGCCGCACGCTCCATCGTGCAAACACAAGCCACCGGCACGGCAGCCAACGCCACGGTCTTCAGCCCCAGCTACCTCTACAACCAGATCAAACTGGGCAACGACTGCCAAGGCTCGTACATCTTCCGCGCCATGGAGAACATGAAGGCCGGCGGTGTGCTGCCCTTCAGCCAGTTCGGATATACCGACCAAAGCTGCCAGAAGCAGCCCAATGCCGCCGAACGGCAACAGGCCCTTCCCTACCGCATCAAGGGGTTTCAGCGCTTGAGCTACAACGGGGACGACCAGCGCACGGACATGCTGGCCATGAAGCAGCAGCTGAGCCAAGGCGCTCCCGTGGTGATCGGCATGATGGTGGGCGGCAGCTTCATGCAGGACATGGAGGGCCGCGACCTGTGGACGCCCACGCAGAACGACTACCGCATGCAGGGCTTCGGCGGCCATGCCATGTGCGTGATCGGCTACGACGATTACAAGGTGCAGGGCGAAGCCGAGGGCGGTGCCTTCCAGATCATGAACAGCTGGGGCCCGGAGTGGGGCAACAACGGCATCGCCTGGGTGCGCTACCGCGATTTCGACCACTTCGCCAAGGAGGCCTATGCGGTGTATCCACAAGGGGAAGGCGTGGACGTGAAGCCCTCCGAGTACGACATCCGTTTCGGCTTGGCACAGGTGGACGCCAAGGGCAAGGCCACGGGCCAGCACATCGCGCTGAAACACGAGCAGGGGCGCGTGTTCCGCACCACCTCCCCCATCCGCAAGGGCGACCGTTTCAAGATCGAGGTGACCAACAACGCCGAGTGCTACACCTACCTCTTCGGGTTGGAGACCGATGGCAGCACCTATGTGCTGTTCCCCTATACGCCCAAGCATTCGCCCTACTGCGGCATCACGGGCACGCGCGTGTTCCCGCACGACCAGAGCTTGACCGCGGACGAGGTGGGCAACACGGACGTCATGGCCATCCTAGTGGCGAACCAGCCGTTGGACTACCCCAAGATCAACGAGGCGATGAAGGCCAACGCGGTGCAGGGGCTTGAGGCGAAGTTGGCGGCCGTGCTGGGCGATGAGCTCACTGCAGCGGATGCACCCGCCTATACGGAAGGCAAAACCTTCGGGGCGAAAGTGCCTGCGGCAAGGAACACCCTGGCCATTGTGCTGCAGATCGACAAACGCTGAGATATATCAACTGCAGGGAAATGCGGTCCCGTTACATTGGACGGTGTTCAATATGCCAAGCCCATGAAAAGGTTCCTGTACATCCTTGCCGCGATCATCCTGCTGGCGCAATTCATCCGCCCTTCGAAGGTAGCCGAACCCGTGGACCCCGCATCGGACCTGATCGCACTGACCAAGCCCGCTGCGGAGATCGAGGGCCTGCTGCGCGTGGCCTGCTACGATTGCCACAGCGGCCAACCGCGCTATCCTTGGTACGCCAACATCACCCCGGTGAACTGGTGGCTCAACCAGCACATCAAGGAAGGACGCAAACACTTCGATGCCACCACGTGGGGCACGGTGCCCGCCTACCAGCGCGACCACCAGGCCAAGGAGGTGATGGAGATGATGGAAAAGAAGGAGATGCCGCTGGACAGCTATACCTGGACCCATGCCGATGCCCGGCTGACCGATGCGCAGCGCAAGCTGATCAGTGACTTCTTCGCGGCCAAGCGCGATGGCTCTTGGGACGTGGAGAAGGCGCGACGGAAGGCGGCCGGCGAGATCAAGTAGGCGCACACCTGCCAGCTACCTCGCTTCCTTGGCAGGGTCCAGCTTGCGGAGGATGGAAGCGGCCATTTCGCTGTTCACCTTGTCCACGGTGATGCGGTCGCCCTTGCGCACGTTCACCAAGTACACCACCGGATCGGAACTGGTGGTGGCGGCATTGATGTGGATCGTTACCGGCTCCCCTGGTCCCACTCGAAATGACACGGGAACAGGGGCCGGCCGTGGAACCAAGGCCAACCGGCGATAGCCATCGCTCACCAGGTCGGCTTCATGCCCACCGTACACGAGCATTTCCAGTACGGTATCCACGGCGGAAAAGCGACTGTACAGGAAGAGGTGGTCGCTGGTGGGTTCCGTCTTCGTATCGCTGGTCTTCCGGGGTTTGAGCGTGCCCGTGAGCAGGTCCAGTTCCACAGGAATAGCACGGGGCGTGGAGGCGGTGGAGGCCATGTACACGGCCGCACCGATCATTCCGAAGGACACCCCGACGGCAACCCCCACGTCCGTGCTGCCGGGTTGTATCGAATACTCCGACGTGAACGCCCGTCCGGACCGGTCCAAACCCAGATACTTTCCTCCGGAGTTGATGTACGCTTGGCGGCCATCACTTACCCCCCAGATCGTTTCCGGTACTTGAACGCCCTTGTCCGTTTTCAACTTCATCAACGGCATGGCCTGTCGATCGGTCCCTGCCGGTTTGAGCGTGAACCCGACGGTGGTATCGGGCCGCTGATCCCGGAAATCCTGGTAATTGGCGTAGATGCCACGGGCCGGTGTTCCCGCTTCCAGCACCGCATAGCTGCGGTCGGCCCCATCAAAGAAACCGGCCTGGGGCGGTGCCGGCAGGGGCGTGCGGGCAAGTTGGCCGGTTTGCCGGGCAGCCGAAAACGCTGCCAAGCCACTGGCGAATGCTGCGGCCACATTGGCCTCCTGTTGGGCCGTGGCATCCATTCCACCCTTCAGCATGGTGGTTGCCGCGCGGTCGAAGATCCTGTACCAGCCGCTGTCCGTCCGGGTCAGCAGTTCGAAGTTCAATCCACAATAACAGTTCTCGGAGAAGGACTCTGCCAGCTCCTCCACCTCCAACGCATTGATGCGCATGGTGCAGTGGAGCATACCCGGAGCGGGTTCACCTTGCTCGAGCAGCCCCTGCACCGAGGCCCGGATGCCATTGGCCATGTACGCCGGCACCCGTCGGTTGCCCATGCCTTTCATCACCATGCCCACACTGGCGCTGTCGCTGAAGCTGGTGATCACGGAATCCAGGAAGATGCCTTCCGGAACGACGAGGCGATCGACCATGGACAGATCGATGAAATGTTGCGCCTCCGCAGTGGAGCTGAACAAGACAAGGGCTGCAACGGACCACCAGGCACGCATAGGGGCAAATATGTGCATACCCGGCGAACGGACCATTGCGGCCCGGGCAAACGCATCGAAATAGGCCTAACGCCGGCCCAACCTCCGGTTGGGCCGTGAAGTGCATGTGCCGCGCCTTCAGCGCTCGGCGCATGGGGCGCATGCCAGCCCGGAGCTTCGCCCCGAGCTGGCATGCTGGCGGGCCTTCAGCCCGCCGTGCTCAAACAAATGCACGGTACAGGGCTGAAGGTCCGGCAACAAACCGGCGGTACCGCCATGCGCCGGTTTGTTGCGTAGGACAGTTGCGCTGAAGGTTCGGCACATGCACCGGCCAAGATCCGTGGGTGCCTTTTCCACCGCCCACAAATGTTTTCCGGACACGGAGCTCTGCCCTGCAAGGAAGATGCGTTTGCCCTGCTACGCCGGCACGGCGTCCAGTTCGTGCTCACGCGCCGCAGTGATGCGCACCTCCGCGAAATCACCGATGCGCAAGTGCCCGGCGGCGGTGGGTATCAGCACATCGTTGTCCACCTCGGGTGAATCGTGCTCGGTACGGGCGTAGTACCTGCCGCCCTCGGCCTTGTCCACCAGCACCTTGAACACCTTGCCCACCTTGGCCTGGTTGAGCTCGAAGCTGATGCCACCCTGCAGTTCCATGACCTCGGAGGCACGCTGCTGCTTCACCTCGGCGGGAACATCGTCCTCCATGGTGAAGGCGTGCGTGTCTTCCTCATGGCTGTAGGTGAAGCAGCCGAGGCGGTCGAAGCGCATGCGTTCGATCCAGCGCAGGCTGTCCTCGTGGTCGGCCTGGGTTTCCCCGGGGAAGCCCGCGATCAGCGTGGTGCGGATGGCGATGCCCGGCACCTTTTCGCGTACGGCGGCCACCAAGGCTTCGGTCTTCTCCTGGGTGATGCCGCGGCGCATGCGCTTGAGCATGTTGGTGCTGCCGTGCTGCAGGGGCATGTCCAGGTATTTGCAGATGTTGGGGCGTTCGCGCATCACGTCGAGCACTTCCATGGGGAACCCGCTGGGGAAGGCGTAGTGCAGGCGGATCCAGTCGATGCCCTCCACATCGCTGAGGCGGGCGAGCAGCTCGGCCAGGTTGCGCTTGCCGTAGATATCAAGCCCATAGTAGGTAAGGTCTTGTGCGATGAGGATGAGTTCCTTGGTGCCGTTGGCGGCGAGCTTGCCGGCCTGCTTCACCAGGTCTTCCATGGGCACGCTGATGTGGCCGCCGCGCATGAGCGGGATGGCGCAGAAGGAACATTTGCGGTCGCAGCCCTCGCTCACCTTGAAGTAGGCGAAGTGGCCCGGCGTGGTGAGCAGCCGCTCCCCCACCAGTTCGTGTTTGTAGTCTGCGTTGAGGGTCTTGAGCAGTTTGGGCAGGTCGCGGGTGCCGAACCAGGCATCCACCTGCGGAATCCCATCCTTGAGCTCGGGCGCGTAGCGCTGGCTGAGGCAGCCGGTGACGTAGACCTTTTCCACCAGGCCCTTGTCCTTGGCATCGGCGTAGGCCAGGATGGTGTCGATGCTTTCCTGCTTGGCGTTCTCGATGAACCCGCAGGTGTTGATCACTACCACGTTGTGGTCGCCGCCTTGGGCCTCGTGGTCCACCGCGATGTGGTTGGCGCGCAGCTGGGCCATGAGCACCTCGCTGTCCACCACGTTCTTGGAGCAGCCCAGGGTAACCACGTTGACCTTGGTGGGGCGGAGGGTTTTGGCTTTCATGAAGGGGCGCAAAGGTACCTTGGGGCAAGGAGAAGCAGTGCCCTTCGCAGGGATATCGGGTCTGGAGTCCGCAACGGGCGGCTGAATTTGAAGTTTCGACTGGTTGTTAGTAGAAAGTTGTTCGTTGTCAGGACCGTTCCAACGCGTTCTCGAGGTACTCCACAGTTCAGCGTGGCCCCCCATACGTGGGCGTAGGTTTAAACTCAACGAATTGGCCACTGTGCGCTGTTTGCCGGGTCAGCCCTAACAACTGGCAACGAACAACTGATCGAGATCGAAGGCTCAACGGGTGGTTCAGATCCGATGGCCCTGGTGCCCTTCGGCACATCAGCTACGTGCAACCAATCGGGCAGAGCCGAAGCGGGGTTTCGAAACGTGCATGCTCCGGGTGTTCAAGTGATAAGGTGCGCAATTGGAGCAGTTCCTGGGCAACCCTGTGTAATTGCCCCATGAACAGTTCAATTTGAACGACCAATGCGTAACCCAAGCGGGTAAAAATGCGAATAACGGGCCAGCATGAAGGGTTCTCCTTCGATCATTCATCCAGCTTCCATCAAGTGGCTGGCGCTGTTCAGCGCGCTTTCGTGGGCCTACCACGTTGCGGCGCAAGGCCAGTACACGCCCAGCCAGGAAGAACAACGCCTGCTGGAAGCCGACCCGCGTTCGCTGCTGGGCACTTCCAGCGATGCCCGAACGTACTACGCCACCACACGGCTGGCGGACATGGAGGCCCGCGATGAACGGGAAGCACCGGCCCAAGTACAGGTGATCACATCCCGGCAACTGAAAGCGTACGGCGTGCGCAACCTTCAAGAAGCGCTGATGCTGGTCCCTGGAATTTCCATGGCCTTGGGCCGCGATGCATCCATCGGTGCGGGCATCCACGGCAACTGGGCCATGGAAGGCCAATGCCTGTTCATGCTGGACGGCAAGGTGCTGAACGAAGCCGACAACGGGTCTTTCGCATTGGGCAACCGCGTTCCCATGGCCAACGTGGAACGCATTGAGATACTGACCGGGCCATCCTTTGTGATGCACGGCGGCATGGCGGCGTTGGGCGTGGTGAACATCGTGACCCGCACCGCCGAGCACGGCACAGGCAGCGCGGTCGACATGCAGACCGGTTTCGCCAACGGCCAGCACGCGTATACCACCACCACTGCCAGCGGTGCCCATCGGCTCAGCGGCCAGCAGGACCTCAGCTTCCTGATCAGCCGATCCACGGGCACCAGGAGCAATGCGGACTACCTGCTGCCGGACAGCACACGCATGAACGCGGCCGACAGCACCGGCTTCGCCTCCAACAGTTTCCAACTTGCATACCGTTGGAAGAGCCTGAAGGCCAGCGCCGCATACGTGGAAGAGCGGTTCCATCCCGGCATGGGAGACCATGCCGTTCTTCAGCGCAACATGGTGTTCGGCCTGGAGCAGCGGGCTGCCCTGGTCAAACGTTTGGAACTGTACTGGCGGGCCGGCCATTCGGATCAGGCACCTTGGAATTACATCAACACGGGATCTCCGGCACTCCTTTCCGCCAACACTTCCAGCACCACCACCTCCGCCAAGGCGATCTTGATCTACAAGCCGGTTGAAGGCTTGGCCCTGCGCGCGGGCGTGGACGGATCCCTGCGGACCAGCATATTTGAGCAACGGCACGATACCCTGGCCCGGCATTTCGATGGCAGCCACGCCATCCCCTTTCCTTCCATGGCGTGGCTGGCGGAAGCCAGCTGGCGCAGCAAAGCAGGCGTGCTCCTGGCCGGCTTCAGGCAGGAACAGCATTCCTTGGCGGGCACCTTCGGCGCGCCCCGGTTTGCATTCACGCGCGTGGCCAGGAGATTCCACGGAAAGATCGGCTGGGGCCGGTCGTACCGGATCCCGTCCCTCTTCACCTTGGACCATGCTTCAGTGCCCGGCAGCCTGCTGGGGGCGCAAGTGACCAGTTTGGAAGGCGAACTGGGCCTTCGCATCGGCAAAGCGGTGCGCATCACAGGCAACATCTACCAGACCACGATCACGGACCCGATCATGGCAACGATCGATAGCACCGGCCGGATGGTGTACCGGAACGGCACGCCCACGGGAACGGAAGGCATCGATGCCCGCCTGCAAATAGAAACCAAGCGGATGAGCCTGTTGGTGGCAGCAGGGTTGGTGAGAAGGATGGACGGCATAACCGGTTCGGCCACGGATGCACCAGGCGATGCCGCCAGCCTTCAGGGTCTTCCCCCGGTGCGGCTGATCGGCGCCATCGGATATGAAGCCGCACCTTGGCTCACGCTGCGCTGCAGGGGCAGCTGGCAGAGCGGCATACAGATCCTGCGTTACACAAGCGAAGGCCATGTTGTCCAAGAAACCACGGCCGAGCAAGCGCTGCTTTACGCCGGGATCGGCATTCATCCGGACAAGGAGCGGCGCTTGTCCGTTGACTTGTCGTGCGGCAACATCCTGGACACCCCGCAACTGATCGTGAGCCCTGCCCACATCGATCAAACCCCATTGCAGCTCAACGGTAGGCAGTGGCAAATAGGCGTCACCTACAATTTCGTGCGATGAGGGGGGGTAAGGCCGTAGCATTGATCCTCTGCACCATGCTCTTCGCAATGGTGCCTTGCCTGGCGCAGGAGCAGCCCTTGCTCTCGTCTGCAGCAGTGCCTGCAGCAGGCAAGGAACGCGCTGCCAAGCTCATTGACCTCTCCACCAAGGAACGGCTGGCCGGGCACCTGCGCAATGCCGTGGAATACGCAACACAGGGAAGCGCGGAAGCCGAAAAGAACGGTCAGGACCTCGACCAGACCCGGGGGTTGCTGGAGCTCGCACGGGCCCACAAAGCCAAGGGTGACATGGAAAATGCCATCGGTGCGGCGGTGCGGGCCACCTTGGTGAACGGTACGGTACACAGCAGCCTGCGCACCAACGCCCTGCTCTACTTGGCCAGTCTGTACATCGCTGCGGGCCACCCGCAAAAAGCCTTGGAACACCTCCAGGAGGCCCGCACAAGCACGGCGGCAGACCAGATCCCCCCATCGAGCATGCTCAGCGTGGAACTTGCCGCCAACGCCGGCATCATGGCCCCTAAGGAACTGGAAGACTATTGCCTGCGCATACTATCCGGCAAAGCCGCCCAGGACGACAAGGACTTGCAGTACAGCCTGCTCGCGCACTTGGCCTCCTCACAAGCAACCCTCGGCCAAAACGCGGAAGCACTGGAAACCGAGGAGCGTCTGATGCGCATGGCTATTGCCGAGGACCGCGCCGAGGATGCGGCCGTGAGCGCCAACAACAAGGCCGAACTGTACAACCGGCTGGGGGATCGCGAAAAATCCATTGAAGCCTACAACCAAGGCCTGATCCTGGTGGAAGACCTGCCGGAGGTGCGCCTGAACATGACGATCAACGTGGTGCATGCCATGGCAGCCTCCGGGCACCGCGATGCGGCCTTCCTTTCCTTGGCCGATGCCAAGCGCCAAGTTGCCAGATCGCAACTGCCCGCCATATTGCCCCGTGTGCTGCTCACCGAAGCCGCCATGAACTTCAGCTTCAACGACCTGGCCAAGGCCCAGGCCGCAGCCTTTGAGGCCCTTGCCAGTGCTGAGGAGCAACACAGCGACAAAGACCAGGCGGAGGCGTGCGGCATACTGGCGGCGGTATTTGAGCACATGCACCTGGACCAGGAATCGAGGCAGTACGAGCGCCGTGCCGGGGAGATCGAGGAGCGCATGGCGCGGAAGCAGAACGAGCTACGCTCCGAGCACGATGGCCAGCTCCTGCGCCTGCAGCGCATCGAGCGGGAACAAACCGACCTGCTCGACCGTACACAACGCAAGGAAACCCGCTTGAAACAACTCGCGCTGGACGCGGAGAACAGGGAAAAGCAGATGTCTTTGCTGATCTACGAAAAACAGCTTCAGGAAGCGGCCACCCGCGAAGCCGCCATGGTGAGCGAACGCACCAAGCGCGAACTGCTCCTCGTGCAGGCTTCCCTGGAACGCGAGCGGCAGGAGCGCAAGATCAAGGACCTGGACAATAGCCGCATGATGCAGACGCTGAACCTGTCCCGGATGAAGGCCGAACAGCGCGACCAACAACGCACCATGGAACTGCTGGAGCAGCAGAACAAGGCCACCGAAATGGAGAGCCAGGCCATCAAGGCCAAACAAGCCCGGCAGCAGGCCACGCGGAACATGATGATCGCAGTGGCCGCGGCCGGTTTCGGCTTTGCCGGCTGGATGTACTGGGCGTGGCTTGTGGCGCGGCGGAAGAAGCGCATGGTGAGCCTGCAGAACGAGCAGATCACGGCGATCAACACCGAGCTGGACGCGCGGAACAAGGACATTGAAAGCAGCTTGGAATACGCGCGCACCATCCAGTCCACCATCATCCCGGGCGAACAAGCACTGCGTGACCTGGTGCCCGAGAGTTTTCTGATGTACCGGCCCCTGCATAACGTGAGCGGCGACCTGCCTTTCGTGAAGCGCATCGGCAACCGGCTGTTCGTGGCGGCGATCGATTGTACCGGGCACGGGGTGCCAGCCGCCATGATGACCTTCATTGCCTACTACGGCTTGAACGACCTGCTTGCGGAACACCCTGAGGTCGGCAGTGCGGAGTTGCTGGACTTGTTGCACGAACACGTCCGCAAAACCATGAACGCACGCAGCGAAAGCGGGCTCTTCAACGACGGCTTCGACATCGGCCTGTGCGCCATTGACCTGGACAACGGCCAACTGTGCTACGCCGGGGCACAGCTTCCATTGTTGCTGCTGCGCAATGGCGAGGTCGAGCGCTTCAAGGGGGACCTGCTGCCCTTGGGCGACGACCGGTTTGAACGCAAGGAGGGCTACAAGGCCCACCACATCCAGCTCGAAACCGGAGACTCCTTGTTCCTGTTCAGCGACGGGATCATCCACCAGTTCGGAGGCCCTGACGGGGGCAAGAAATTCTCCATGAAGCGCCTCACCCAACTTCTGGAACAAGGCGGCTCCCGTGGCCTTGCCGAAGTGAAGGCCATGGCCGAGCGGGAATTTGAAGACTGGAAAAACGGACAACCGCAAACAGACGACGTACTGCTCATCGGCATGCGGTACGCGGCATGAACACCCCTAAGGACAACCCGGAGATGGACAAGAGCCTCTTGGACTACCAAGGCCAGCTGAGCAGCGAGGTGCGCATACAGCTGATCAGCCTGTTGCAGTGCATCGCCCTGTGCAACCTGGGCCCGCGCAACGACCTCAAGAAACTCGTTGGCGTGGCTTTGGAACTGCTGGACAATGCCCAGCGCTACAACGTGGGCAGCGACGTGGACTTTGCCTGGCACATTGCCGGAGGCGAATTGGTGGTGCGCGTAACGAACCGTGCCATAGGCACGGATGCAGAACGCCTGCTCAAATCCGTTGGAGAAATCGCCCGCATGAGCCCCGAAGAGATCACGAAAGCCTTCCGAAGGCAACTGACCGAAGAAGGCTACGGTGAAAAAGGAGGCGCGGGGCTTGGCATGCTGCAGATCGCCCGGAAGGTGGGCAACAGCATTCGCGCATACGCAGAACCCGAAACTAACGGGGTCTACCTCTGCCGCTCCGAAGTATCCGCACCTTTAACACGCCATAGAGCCTAAGCCATGGAAACACTGAACATCCCCGCCACAGCCAATACACCGGCCGTTAGTTTCTCCTCGGAGCAATCGCGGTTCCTGGTGACCGGCAATTCCATACCGGAGAACGCGAACAACTTCTTCAGGCCCATCATGGAGTGGCTTGACCGCAATCTGGAAGCGCTCCCGAAGCTGTGCACGTTCGAGTTCAACCTGCCCTATTTCAATTCCAGCTCGCTGAAGGCCATCTACTTGTTGTTGATGGAGATCAGGCGTGGCGAGGCAGCCGGAAAGCAGTTCCACATAGCATGGTACACGGAATCGGGAGACGAATTCATGGAGGAAGCCGCTGAATCATTCATCGAGCTGACCAACATGCCGATCCATGTACGGACCGGCGCCCCGGTGGTCTGAACCGGGTACATCCGAGGCGTCCTTCTTCAGCGATCCTTGTGCAGCGGCGCACCCTTCGGGTGTTGCCGCTGGCTGCTTTGGTGCGGTGAACCACCCATGGAAAAACCGCCCCCTTGGCGAGTGAGGCATCTATGGGGCATGGCCCCTGGGCGCGGCATCGACACAACCGCAACTAATATCGACGAAACCAGTATAAGGCTCCACCTAAGGCAAATATCCAGTTTAAAGCTCCGCGATCGGCATGGCGCTTCAGGTGCATGCCGACCGATATGACCCCAAGCCCCGTGAGCAACCCAGGTGCAACAAGAAACAAGCTGCTTGCATTCGGAGCAGTTGTTATCATGCTGTCCGGAGCCTTCGCCCCGGAGGCCGATGCGGCAATTTTCATCGTAACGAGCACCGGAAACAACGGCCCTGGTTCCTTGCGCCAGGCCATAGTGGACGCCAACGCGGCGCCGGGCGCGGACACCATCCAGTTCAACATTCCCGGTGCAGGGGTGCGTACCATCACCTTGGCCAGCAGCCTGCCGACCATCACGGAACAACTCTTCATTGACGGCTACAGCCAGCCCGGCAGCTTAAAAAATACCGACACTGATGTTTGGAACCCCTCCAGCAATGCCGTGCTTCTCCTGGAAGTGAACGGCAACAACACCGTGGCCACCAGTTTCACGATCGCTGCCAGCAACTGCTCGGTACAGGGTTTGGTGATCAACCGCTTCACCACCAACTCCATTGAAGTACAAGCCACGGCCTCGGGCACTGGCATCTATGGCAACTTCATCGGCATCGACGCGGCTGGCACCGCAGCCAGCGGCACCGGCAACGGGGTGTTGATCGCCGGGGACGGCAGCGAAGTGGGCAGCACTGACCCAGGCGACCGCAACCTGTTCAGCGGGGCAACAGCATCGCCGGGCCTGCTGCTCACCGGGGCAACCTGCTCAGGAACCCTGATCTACAACAACTTCTTCGGGCTGGCCCATGACGGCACCACGGTGATCGGCGGCCTGCAGCAAGGCGTGCGGGCAGAAGCGGGCTCCATACAGAACACCTTGGGTGATGACCCCTATACCGCAAACCGCATTGCCGGTTGCAGTGCAGAAGGTGTAGCCGTGACCGATGGAGCCACACGGCTCATGGTCAATGGCAACAACGTGTTCGACAACGGTGGCTTGGGCATCGACCTGGGTGCAGACGGCATTACCCCGAACGGTTCCGGCCCGGCAGGCCCCAACCAATACCTGAACGCCCCCGTGATCACTGCGGCCATGACCGACGGGGACGGCCGTGTCTACGTGAATTTCACATACAACGGAGCACCCAATACCTGGTACCGGTTCGACTTCTATGCGGATGCAAGCCCTGATCCCAGCGGCCATGGGGAAGGCCGGACCTGGCTGGGCTTAAGCTCCGCCGTGACCGACGGTGCGGGCACCGGGACCTTCTCGGCAACGCCCGGGAACTGGTACGATATCCCCGCAGGCACGGCCATCAGCATGACGGCCAGCCACCTGGGCGACTTCAGCACCTCCGAATTCTCCCAGAACTACAACTGCTTCGCGGGCAGCCTTACGGTAACCAACCCCACTGATCTGGTCAACGGTGATGTGAGCTCGGTGATCGCCCTGGTGGGCAACCAAGGGGGCGATGGCATCAGCCTTCGCGAGGCCATCCTGGCGGCCAACAACAACCGCGATGCCTGGACGCCCAACTACATCTACTTCGACATTCCCGGCCCCGGGCCGCACGTGATCATGCCAGGCAGCGCCTACCCGCCCCTCTACACGTCCACCTGCATTGACGGCTTCTCGGAGCCGGACTTCAGCGGTACACCCGTGATCCATGTGGACGGCACCAGCGCTGGTGCCGGTGCCAACGGCCTTGAGTTCAGCACCGGGTGGTGTGCCTTGTACGGAGTGAGCATCACCAACTTCCAGGGGAACGGCGTGCTGGTCAACGAACAAGAGATGACCCTGACCGGATGCTACATCGGGATAACCCCAGGTGGTGCATGCGGCGGCAACGGCGGTGCCGGGATCTATGTGGACGATGCCGCCAATGCGGATATCGGTGGAGTGAACGAAGCAAATGACCCGTACAATGTGATCGTCGGGAACGCGAACGGAGGATTGGTGCTCCATGGCACCGGAACACATCACGCCATCGTGGTGCGCACCCTCTTCGGCACCAACCCCGCAGGTACCGCCGCACTGTGCAGCCAGCCTTACGGCGTGGTAATGGAGAACGGCGCACATGACAATACCATTGGCACCGCCACGGCAACCATGCGCAACGTAATGAGCGGGCATGGCAACAGCGGTATATGGCTTAACAACTCCCAGAACAACCTGATCATCGGCAACCATGTTGGCACCGACCTCGCCGGAACCGGGGCGATCCCGAATGCAAGCACCGGGATCTTTGCGGAAGATGGTTCAAGCGGAAACATCATCGGAGAACCCGGCAAGGGCAACTTGGTGTCCGGGAACAGCGGTGACGCGATCTTCATAAGGGGTTCCGGAAGCAGTGCAAATAGCATCCAGGCCAATTTCATCGGTGTACAGGCAAACGGCACTGCGGCGTTGGCAAACGGCAGTGAAGGCATCACCCTGGCATCCGGAGCGCACCACAACACCGTTGGTGGAAGCACCGCAGGGGAACGGAACATCGTGGCGGGCAATACCGGCTGGGGCATCCACATTGGCGGCGCAGCCAACAACAACAGCGTTCAGGGCAACTACATCGGGCTGAACACCGCCGGCAATGCCCTGGGCAACCAACAGGGCTTGATTATTGAGAACGCCCAGGACAACACCATCGGCCCGGGCAATGTGATCAGCGCCAACACCTTCAATGGTGTGTACCTTATGGAACCCACCAGCACCGGCAACGCCATCACAGCGAACCGGATCGGCACGGACCCCACCGGACTTGCCGGAATGGGCAACGGAAGCCACGGGATCCTGATCCGCGACGGATCGGGCAACATGGTCGGCGGCACCACGGCTGCTGCGGGCAATTTGATCGCAGGCAATTTGGGTGCAGGAGTCTGGGTCTATGGCCAAGGCTCCGCCTGCACGGGCAACATCATCCGGCACAACACCATCGGTACGGCCTTGGGCGGCAATACGGCATTGCCCAACGTACACGGGGTCTATGTGGAGGGTATTGCCTCCGGCACCGAGGTGGCCGACAACCAGATCTCCGGCAACAACGGGCACGGAGTGGTGCTGGACGGAAGTGATGTCACCACAACGATCGTAAAGGGCAACCTGATCGGAACGGATGCCTCGGGGAACGGGGCGCTCGGCAATGCCCAACACGGCATCTGGCTCGGCAATGCGGCCCACGACAACACCGTGGGCGGCACCACTCCGACGGAGCGCAACGTGATCAGCGCGAACGGGGAATCCGGCATCAACCTGCAGGACGATGCCCGGAACAACACCATCATCGGCAACTACATCGGCACCAACGTCGCCGGAAATGCGGCCTTGGGCAATGCCGATCACGGCATTTACGTGCGCTCCGGATCGATGAACAACACCATCGGCGGAACGGCGCAAACCGCCGGCAATGTGATCAGCGGAAACGGCGGCAACGGAGTGCTCATGAACCTTGCTGCCACCGGCACCCTTATCCTGGGCAACAGGATCGGCACCAACGCAGCAGGCACGGCTGCCATAGGCAATGGCACCGGCGGCATCCGCTGCTCGAACAACTCCACAGGGACCGTGATAGGCAACGGCTCCGCAGCAGGGCGGAACATCATCAGCGGAAACGCAGAGGTCGGCATCAACTGCAGCTCAGGCTCGGGAAACTCTTCCATACAGGGCAATTACATCGGCATCAATGCAGCAGGTACGGGCAGCATAGCCAATGGCAATGGCATTATTATTAATGGCTGCTCCAACAACCAGATCGGCGGTGGCGGCGCGTTCCAGGGGAACGTTGTTTCCGGAAATGCCGGCAACGGGATCCAGCTCGCCAATACACCTTGCACGAACAACCGGATCCAGGGCAACTACATCGGAGTGCTCATCGACGGGGCCAGTGCTGCAGGCAACGGGCTCGACGGCGTGCGCATCCTCGGCGGCCCCGTGAACAATCTGATCGGAGGCACGGGGGCCCGCGATGGCAATACCATCGCCAACAACCAATTCAGGGGCTTACGCGTGAGCTCCGCCAACAGTTCGGGCAACGGCCTGCTGGGGAACCGGATCTTCGACAACGGCGACCTGGGCATCGACCTGAACGCGGACGGTGTGACGGCAAATGATGCCGGTGATCCCGACAGCGGGCCCAATGCCCTGCAGAACTTCCCCGTGCTGACCACCGCCACCACGGCGGGCGGCAACACCACCATTGTCGGCACCTTGAACAGCACCGCCTTAGGCGATTTCCGCATTGAATTCTTCTCCTCCCCCACGGCCGACCCCAGTGGATACGGGGAGGGTGCGAACTACCTCGGATCTTTCGGCATAAACACCGATGCAGCCGGCGACGCGAGTTTCACGGCGGTGCTCACCGGAGTGAGCTTGACCGATGGGCACGTTGTGACCGCCACTGCCACGAGCCTTTCCACAAACAACACCTCGGAGTTCTCGGCCGCCATTGCCAAGAACCTACCTCCCGTGGCCGTGTGCCAAGCCGCCACCATCTATTTGGACGGTACCGGCAACGCCACGATCACCCCGGCCTTAGTGGACAACGGCAGTAATGACCCCGACGGCACCATCACCCTGTCCGTTTCCCCCAATTCTGTTGATTGCAGTAACCTGGGCCAAGTGACCGTAACGCTTACAGCGACCGACAACGGCGGATTGACCGACGATTGTACAGCTACGGTCACCGTACTTGACGACCTCATCCCCGTGATCAGCGGATGCCCCAGCGACATCAGCCTGAGCGCCGGTGCGGGGTGTGATGCCGTGGCCACCTGGGCCGCGCCCACCGTCAGCGACAACTGCAGCGGCGCCACCATCAGCGGCGATCGCAACAGCGG
>JADZAC010000044.1 GCA_020852835.1 Flavobacteriales bacterium | reverse complement strand
GCAGTCCATGCACACGCACACACTGTTGGCCAGGTACTCGCCGCGCGCCACACGCTCGGGTGTGATCTCCACCTTCAGGTCGGCCTGTACGGGGATGTCCGGCAGGGCTTGGGTGATGTAGGTGATCAATGCGGCGCCCCCGATCAGGATGACGAAGAGCAGGATCCCAAGGACTTTCAACGTCTTTTTCATGGGACTGAGGCATGGGTCGGATGTGGTGTATGAATGGCCGCCCGTTACACCAAGGTAAGGTATTGCGGACGGCGTCGTTGCTGGTGCATCGATACCGAACGGCATTGCATAGTGGCTGGCGGTGCTTGAGCATCAGATCAGAACGGTTCTAAACAAGTTTGGATATCCCCACTGTTTCCATGCCAACCGCCTGCCCCGTAAGTTTGCCACCGAACGGACCTCAGCGGTCCGCCGGTAAGTAGTCATGGCACGAACAGCCCTCTTCGGTTCCTCCCTCGTCAAGAAGTATTGGATGGCCCTCACGGGCCTTTTCCTTATCACCTTCCTCGTGGTGCATGCCGGGGTGAACGCGATGATCTTCTGGAACGACGGCGGTGTCACCTTCAACATGGTGGCCCACTTCTTCGGTACCAACATCTTCATCCGCACCATGGAGATCGTGCTTTTCCTGGGGCTTATCGCCCATGTGGTGGACGGCCTGATGCTCTGGCGCCAGAACCGCGCGGCGCGTCCGGTGAAGTACGCGATGGAGAAGGGCAGTGCGAGCCGCAGTTGGTACAGTGCGAGCATGGGCATACTCGGAACGCTCATCCTTCTCTTCCTGATCGTACACCTCTGGCATTTCTGGGTGAAGAGCCGCGGCATCGTCGGAAGTCTCGACGAGTTACCCCTTGATCCGGAAGGGCAAGAGAACCTCTTCGCGTTGATGGTGCAGACCTTCGAGAACCCGATCGTGGTGGTGATCTACGTGCTAGGTTGCTTCAGTTTGTTCTGGCATTTGCTCCACGGTTTCAAGAGCGCGTTCCAATCGCTCGGCTTGAACCACAAGCGGTACAATCCGATCATCGCCGCGTTCGGTGTCGTCTTCAGCATCATCGTTCCAACGCTCTTCGCACTGATGCCGGTGAGCATGTACTTCGGATGGATCCAATGAAGCCCTCCACCCACAAGCCTGCCGCTCGTTGCGTGTTGACGGGTTACGTGTTGCGCGTTGAATGCGCACCAACACGGAACACGAAACACGCTAACTCGTAACGCATTTGCATTCCATGAGCACCCTCGACAGCAAGATCCCTCCCGGCCCCATCGATAAGAAGTGGACCGATCACAAGGGACACATCCGCATCGTAGCACCGTCCAACAAGCGCCGCATCGACATCATCGTGGTGGGCACGGGTCTGGCCGGAGGAGCTGCCGCTGCTTCCCTTGCGGAGATGGGCTACAACGTAAAAGCCTTCTGCTTCCAGGACAGCGCTCGTCGTGCGCACAGCATCGCCGCGCAAGGTGGGATCAACGCCGCGAAGAACTACCAGAACGACGGCGACAGCACCTACCGCCTGTTCTATGACACCGTGAAGGGCGGCGATTACCGCTCCCGCGAAGCGAACGTCTATCGCCTTGCGGAAGTGAGCGCGAACATCATCGACCAGTGCGTGGCGCAAGGCGTTCCCTTCGCCCGTGATTACGGTGGGCTGCTCGATAACCGTTCGTTCGGTGGCGTGCAGGTGAGCCGCACCTTCTATGCGCGTGGGCAAACAGGTCAGCAGTTGTTGCTCGGGGCGTACAGCGCGCTGATGCGCCAAGTGGGCAAAGGCACCGTGCAGATGTTCGACCGCCACGAGATGCTTGATGTGGTCGTGGTCGATGGCAAGGCACGTGGCATCATTGCACGCAACCTGATCACCGGCGAGATCGAACGCCACGGTGCGCACGCGGTATTGCTTTGCACCGGTGGCTACGGCAACGTGTTCTTCCTGAGCACGAACGCCATGGGCAGCAATGTGACGGCGGCGTGGAAGGCACACAAGCGCGGCGCTTACTTCGGCAATCCGTGCTACACGCAGATCCACCCGACGTGCATCCCCGTGAGCGGCACGCACCAGAGCAAGCTCACGCTGATGAGCGAATCGCTCCGAAACGACGGCCGCATTTGGGTGCCGAAGAACATCGAGGACGCGAAAGCGATCCGCGAAGGCAAGAAGAAAGGAAGCGACATCCCGGAAGCGGATCGTGACTATTACTTGGAACGCCGTTACCCGGCCTTTGGGAACCTTGTTCCGCGCGATGTGGCGAGCCGTGCTGCGAAGGAGCGTTGCGATGCAGGCTTCGGCGTGAACAAGACCGGTGAAGCAGTGTACCTCGACTTCAGCGCCGCGATCCAGCGCTACGGCAAGCAGCAAGCGAACATGCAGAAGGTCGAGAATGCCTCGCCGGAGCAGATCCGCGAGTTGGGCACGGCGGTCGTGAGCGAGAAGTACGGCAACCTATTCGACATGTACGAGAACATCGTCGGCGAGGACCCCTACAAGCACGCGATGAAGATCTACCCGGCCGTACACTACACCATGGGCGGCCTGTGGGTGGACTACAACCTGCAGACCACCGTGCCCGGCCTCTTCTGCTTGGGTGAAGCCAACTTCAGCGATCATGGCGCGAACCGTCTCGGTGCATCCGCACTGATGCAAGGCTTGGCCGATGGCTACTTCGTGATCCCGTACACCGTGGGCGATTACCTCGCTGATGACATCCGCACAGGACCGATCGACACGATGCGTCCTGAATTCGATGCCGCCGAGAAGGAACAGAAGGACCGCATCCACCACTTCTTGAACAACAAAGGCACGAAGCCTGTCGATGACTTCCACCGTCGCCTAGGGAAGGTGATGTGGGACAAGTGCGGCATGGCGCGCAATGCACAAGGTTTGCAGGAAGCGATCGTAGAGATCCGCCGGATCCGCGAAGAGTTCTGGAAGTATGTGCGTGTACCCGGCACGGCGAACGAATTCAATCAGGAACTGGAGAAAGCAGGGCGAGTAGCGGACTTCATCGAGCTAGGCGAACTGATGTGCATGGACGCGCTGAACCGCAACGAAAGCTGCGGCGGCCACTTCCGGGAGGAATCCCAGGAGTTGGATGGCCCGCAGCAGGGCGAAGCAAAACGCGACGACGAGAACTACGCGTACGTGGCGGCTTGGGAGTGGTTAGGTGAAGCCGGCAAAGCGAATCTGCACAAGGAGCATTTGGAATTCAACGAAGTGAAGCTGACGCAACGCAGCTACAAATAGGCGCACCCACGATCGATCAATGCACCCGTACCGTCGTACCCTCCTGGTCGACATACAATAGCAAGGCAGATGGGCAACATGAAATTGAACCTGAAGATCTGGAGACAGAACGGCTCGAATGACAAGGGCAGCATCAAGGATTATCCGGTGAATGACGTCTCCGAGGATATGTCGTTCCTCGAGATGCTCGATGTGCTGAACGACGATCTCGTGCGCAAGGGAGAGGACCCGATCGCGTTCGATCACGATTGCCGCGAAGGCATCTGCGGCATGTGCAGCCTGTTCATCAACGGGCGGCCCCACGGGCCCGAACGGCACATCACCACCTGCCAGCTGCACATGCGCAAATTCAAGGACGGTGACACGATCTACGTGGAGCCTTGGCGCGCCGAAGCCTTCCCCGTGGTGAAGGACCTGGTGGTGGACCGCGGCGCCTTCGACCGCATACAGGCGGCCGGCGGCTTCGTGAGCGTGAACACCATGGGCAACTTGGTGGACGCCAACGCCATGCCCGTGCGCAAGGCCGATGCGGACAAGGCCTTCGATGCCGCGGCCTGCATCGGCTGCGGCGCCTGTGTGGCCGCCTGCCCCAACGGTTCGGCCATGCTCTTCGTGTCCGCCAAAGTGAGCCAGTACGCCCTGCTGCCCCAAGGAAGGCCCGAAGCCCGCGAACGCGCCCTGAACATGGTGCAGCAAATGGATGCCGAGAAATTCGGCAACTGCAGCAACATCGGCGCCTGCGAGATCGAGTGCCCCAAGGACATTTCCCTGGAGAACATCGCGCGGCTGAACCGCGAATACCTAGGCGCCACCCTGAGCCGGGAATAAGGAGCTTGGCGGGATGGTCTTCCATTCGACGCACCACCCTTCCCTACGCCCTACGGACCAGGCCCTTGATGCTAGTTCGTAGGACGTAGGGCGTGGGACGCAGGGCCTACCCACCAGCGCACAGCATTTTAAGGCTCTTGCCCTATTTTGGCACGACATTGGTCCTTGTGCCCACCCAACCCCCAAATTCCCCATGGCCTTCCATTTCCTTCAGCACGCCCGCCTGCTGCTTGCCGCATTCCTCCTGATCGCCGCCAGCGGCTGCACCCAACTCACCCGCTTGCCGGGCGATCGGCCCGGCCAAGGGCAGCGACCCGGTGGCGGCAGGGGCCCGGGCGGCCAAGGACATGGAGGCAACACCACGACCAAACCAGGCGGTGTGGACGCCAGCGCTGCCGCCGCCACGTACGTGAGCGAATTGACCTTGAACAATTCCGCTGCACCGGTGGCCGTGTCCAACAAATACGCCGCCAACGTGCACTACGGCACGTCCGACCGGCTGATCTTCGACATGTACCTGCCCAAGGGCCAAACCCCGGCACCGCTGGTGATCTTCATCCACGGCGGCGGATTTGCCAACGGCAGCAAGGACCACTTCCATAAGCGCTTTGCACCGGAGATCACCGCGTGGACCAATGCGGGCTTCGGGGTGGCCACCATCAACTACCGCTTTCTGAGGGAGGGGCCAGACGGCGTGAAGAACTCGCTGAGGGACATCCAACGCTGCCTGCAGTTCATCCGATACCATGCCACGGAACTGGGCATCGACAAGAACCGCATCGGGTGCATGGGCATCAGCGCCGGCGCCGGTTCATCCGTGTGGCTGGGCGTGCACGACGACCTGGCCGACCCCAACAGCGCCGACCCCATCGCCCGCGAAAGCACCCGCATCCAGGCCGTGGCCGCCATCAACCCGCAGAGCAGCTACGACATCTTCAGCTGGGACCCCATGTTCATGGAGAAATACGGCGTGAAGCCCACCGAGGACCCCCGGTTCAAGCCGCGTGTCACCGAGTTCTACGGCACCTCGGATTTCCAGGCGCTGACCACGGACCCGGCCTTCGTGGCCATGCGCAAGGACCTGGACATGCCCGCGATGATGGACCGCAGCGACCCGGAGATGTGGTTCGCCAGCGACAAGGAGGTGGACAAGCCCTCCGATGTGCTGCACAATTCCATCCACATCAAGCGGCTGGTGGACACCGCCCAGAGCAAAGGGATCAAGGTGAATGCCCAGGTCCCTTCCCTCCCGTTGAACGTGGGTTCATCGGAAACGCTCCAGCAGTTCTTTCTGCGCACGTTGAAGTAGGCGGTTGCCCGGCCTTTCGGCCCTGTGAACGTTTTCGCCAACATGGCCGGGCAGCCCCTGTGGGGCCCGCGTGCCGCTAGGCAGCGCCCGCTCGTACAACCTTGGTTACCGCAGCGCACGGATCAGCCAGTGGCGATCCGTAGCTTCGGCCGCATGCAGATCCCCAGCAAGCTGCCCAGGGTGGGCACCACCATCTTCAGCGTGATGAGCAAGCTGGCGCAGGAATGCGGTGCCATCAACCTCAGCCAGGGCTTTCCCGATTTTCCTGTTGATGCCTCGCTGATCGCCCAGGTCAACGATGCCATGCGCGCCGGCCACAACCAGTACGCCCCCATGCCGGGCCTGCCGGCGCTCCGGGAAGCGATCGGCCAAAAAGCAGAACGGCTGTATGCCTACCGCTATGATGCGGACACGGAGGTGACCGTGACGGCGGGAGCCACACAGGCCATCTTCACCATTGTTGCGGCCGTGGTGCACCCGGGTGATGAGGTGATCATCGTGGACCCGGCGTACGATTGTTATGCACCGGCCGTGGAGCTCTTCGGGGGGAAGCCGGTGCACGTGCGCTTGGGCAGCGATATGAAGTTCCATGCCGATGCTTTGGAGGCCGTGATCACCAAGCGTACCCGCATGCTGGTGGTGAACACGCCGCACAACCCGGCGGGCACCATCCTGCGCGAGGCGGACATGCAGCGCATCGCCGCCCTGCTGCATGGCACGGACATCCTGCTGCTGAGCGATGAAGTCTACGAGCACCTGGTGTTCGACGGGGAACCGCATGCCTCGGCGATCAACTGCCCTGCCTTGCGCGAGCGTGCCTTCGTGGTGTTCAGCTTCGGCAAGGTATTCCACGCCACCGGCTGGAAGGCGGGTTACGTGCTGGCCCCGCAAGCGCTGATGGCCGAGTTCCGAAAAGTGCACCAGTTCAATGTGTTCAGCGTGAACACGCCCGTGCAGCATGCGCTTACCGCCTATCTGCGGGAACCGGCGAACTACAACGGCGTCGCTGCCTTCTTCCAGGCTAAGCGCGACCACTTCGCGGAAGGCCTGCGCCGATCACGCTTCAAGTTGTTGCCCTGCGAGGGCTCCTATTTCCAAGTTGCCGATTACAGTGCGATCAGCAACGAGCACGACCTGCCGTTCGCGCAACGCTTGGCGCGCGAACACGGCGTTGCCGCCATTCCATTGTCGCCCTTCTACCACGATCCGCCCCCGGAACAGCGCCTGCTCCGCTTCTGCTTCGCCAAGCAGGATGCTACCTTGGATGCGGCAATTGAGAAGCTATGCAAGATCTAAGGGTGCTGCTCCTGCAATCCATGCTCCAATGGGAGGATGGCCAGGCCAATCGGAACCGGTTCGCGGGCATGCTGGCAGGGAAGCAGGGCACCACCGACCTGGTGGTGCTGCCGGAGATGTTCACCACGGGCTTCAGCATGCGCAGCCGGGAGCTGGCCGAGAGCATGGACGGCCCCACCGTGGCCTGGATGCGGGAACAGGCCCGCACGCTGGATGCCGCGCTGTACGGCAGCGCCATCATCAGCGAGGGCGGGCATTGCTTCAACCGGGGCCTCTTCGTGGAACCCGGCGGACAGGTGACGTGCTACGACAAGCGGCACCTCTTCCGGTTCGCGGAGGAAACCAGCCATTTTCGGGCGGGAACTGAGCGGGTGGTGGTGAACTGGCGCGGCTGGCGCCTGTTGCTGCAGATCTGCTTCGACCTGCGCTTCCCCGTGTTCGCGCGCAACCGCGGCGACTATGATGCCATCCTGTACGTGGCCAACTGGCCCGAGGCACGGGTGTATGCATGGAACCAGCTGCTCATTGCCCGTGCCATCGAAAACCAGAGCTACGTGGTGGGCGTGAACCGGGTGGGCATGGACGGCAAAGGCATCCACTACAGCGGTGGATCGGCCCTGGTGAGCCCCAAGGGTGAGGTGACCGCCGTACTCCCGGACCAAGGCATGGCATCCGGCGTGCTGGGGCGCGCGCCATTGGAGGATTTCCGGGCGAAATTCCCGGTGGCCATGGAGGCCGACCGCTTCACCCTGGAGTGAGCACGTTACCGGAGCACTTGCACGTGGCCCGTGCGGGTCTGCTCAAAGCCGAGCTTGCCGCCGCTCTCTTCCTGCAGGCGGTACACCACGTGGAACACGTATACCTCGTTGGGCACCGGCTGCCCGTTCACCGTTCCATCCCATCCTTGGCCCGCGTCCGTGGCATGAAAGATCTCTTCGCCCCAGCGGTCGAACACGCGCAGGTCGAACTGGGCGATGTTGTAGCCCGAAACCAGCCACAGGTCGTTGCGGCCATCACCGTTGGGGGTGAAGGTGTTGGGGATGAAGATCGTGGGCGTACAGAACTCGCTCACCAGGGCACTGTCCACAAGGGAACAACCGAACGCGTTGGTAATGGTGACCTGGCGCCAACCGTAAGCGCCCGCACGGATCACCCGGCTCAGCTGGCCGTCATCCCACCAGTAAGTGCTCCCCGGATTGCCGGCATCGATCTCCACGAAGTGCGGATCGTCGTCCAGACAGGTGAAGAATTGGTGGGCGGGCATGGGCGATGGCGACGGATTGAAGATGACCAGCACCGAATCCGCGGCACTGCAGTAGCCGTTGTCCACGGCCACCCAGAATGTGCCGCCATGGGCCACCGCAACGGATTGTGCCGTGGAGCCCGTGCTCCAGGTGCAGGCATTGCCGGGGTTGCCCGCATCCAGCCATAACTGCTGGCCGGAGCAGAGCACGGTATCCGCACCCAGGTCCACCACGGGCCGCGGCACGAAGCTCGCCTCGGCGGAGAAGGTCGCCGTGCAACCTTGGGCGTTGGTGACCAGCACCGAATACGTAGCTGCGGCGGTGACCGTGATCGACTGGTTGCTGCTGCCATCGCTCCAAACAAACGCGGCTCCGGCGTTGCCGGCATCCAAGGTGATGGATTGCCCGATGCAGGCGGTCTGGTCGGCCAGCGTGTTCACCGGCGACGGGTGGAAGAGCACGTTCACCGTATCGCTGTCCGCGCAGTAGCCGTTGGTGGCGGCAAGGCTGTAGGTTCCGCTTACATCCACGGCCAGCGTTGGCGCGGTGGTGCCGGTGCTCCACAGCAGGGTGGCCGCCAAGGCGCCGGGGTCCAGTACGGCCTGCTGGCCGTCGCACAGCACCTGATCGGGGCCGAGGTCCACCTGCACCAACGGCATCAGGGTGACTTGTGCATCGAAGGTGGCGCTGCACTGCTGTGCGGTGGTCACGGTAACCGTGTAAGTGCCGGTGCCCGCCGGAGTGATGGATTGTGCCGTTTCGCCGGTGTTCCACAAGTAGGTGCTGCCGGGGTTGCCCGCATCCAGGCCCGCCGGCTGGTCCATGCACAAGGTCACATCCTGCAACGCATCAACAGGCAGCGCGTTGAACACCACCTGCACGGCATCGGAGGCTTGGCATCCCTGGGTGGTGGTGACCGTTGCGGTGTAGGTGCCTGTGGCGCTCACGGATAGTTGGTGGGCCGTGGACCCCGTGTTCCAAACAACCGCATTGCCGGCATTGCCCGCATCGAGCACCTGGGCGTTTTGCCCGCAGAGGGCAAGGTCGGGGCCCAAGTTGACCACGGGCAGGGCATGGAAGAAGGCGTTGAAGGTTTTGATCACCTGGCAGGCCTGCACATCGGTAATGGTCACGGTGTACTGCCCCGATTGGCTGACGGCAATGGTTTGCGAGGAGGCATTGTTGTTCCACTGGTAGGTGGAACCCGGAAAACCGGCGTCCAGCACCAGTGTTTCGCCTTGGCAGGCGGAGAGGCTCACCGGGGTTTCCAGGTTTTCGAAGGCCACGGTAACCTGGGTGGAATCCGTGGTGGTGCACCCGGCCGCATCGGTCAGGGTAAGCACGTAGGTGGCGGAGGCATCCACCAGGATGGTAGGCTGCAGGATGTTCGCGGCATTGAGGTTGGCTGCGGGGCTCCATGCGGCCTGGTAGGGGGCCGGCACGTTGTGGGCCGCTTGCAACTGCATGCCCAATGCGGAACACACGGTGGTGTCGGGCATCAGGTCCAGAGCATAGGCGGGGCTTACCGCCACGGCAACTGCGGCACTGAGCTGGCAGCCCGTGGCCGCATCCGTTGCCGTGCACACGAAGTTGGTGCTGCCCGGGGGCGTGGCCGTGGTGGTGGCCGCCATGGGCGAGGCCACCGCGCTGGCGGGCGACCAGGCCAGGCTGTATGCGCCCGAGGAGGAAACCAGCGCTGACAAGCCCACGGTCTCGCCGTGGCAGAGGTTCAAGTCCGTGGCCGAGGCATTCACTGCGCTCAACTGGCTCACTGCCACCGTGAGCTGCTCGGTGGCGGTGCACCCCCATGAATTTGCTGCGGTCACGGTATAGCTCGTGGTGGTAGCCGGAGTTGCCATGGGATCGTGCACCGCCGTGTTGCTCAGGCCCGTTGCCGGTGCCCAGGACCACGCAAGCCCTGAGCCGGAGGTGGCCTGGGCCGAAAGCTGTACGCCTCCAGGCCCGCAGCGCAGCGTATCGTTCATCGGCACTACGGCAAAAGCAGGGGCCACCCTCACCAGCACCGAATCCAAGTACACGCAGCCCGAAGAATTGGTCACCATGGCCTTGTACCAGGTATCGACGGCCGGAGTGGCCACAGGTGCCGCACTGGTGGGGTTGTCCAAGCCGGTGGCCGGCATCCACATCACCGGCGAGGCGGTCTCATAGCGGGTGATCAGCACATTGTCCAAGATCCAGTTGTCCTGGCCGGCCCCGGAATGCAGCGGCTGCCGCCAGCGTAAGCGCAGCGTGTTGCCGGGTGCACCAAGCGCCGGGATGGGAACGTTCAGCTGGGCAATGGCCGGATAGGCAGCCTCATTGAAGGTGGCGAGCACCAGCCAAGTTGCACCATCGGTACTGTACTCAAGCACCACATCTTCACCCGGTTCGGCATCATCACAGGGTGCTGCGCCAGCGGCGATCTTGAGGGCAAAATGGGCTACGCCGCCGGTGGTAATGGACATGGACGGCGTGGAGGCACTGCGGATGCCGGCACCGTTGAAATACAGGGCGGAGCCGGTGATCGAGCCGCAGGCGGCGCTGGCGGAGGCCCCTTGCACGGAGGCCCACCAGGCGGCAGGAGCCACCTCAAATGCATCCGCGTACAGCACGCGCTCCACTTCCGCCAGCAACGAGGTGGTGTTGCCTGAGCAGATGGAATCGTCGGCCACGGAGGTGCGCACCCCGAAGATGTTGCTGGCTTGGACCTGGACCAGCACGCTGTCAAGCGCGCTGCCGCAGCCAACAGGGCTGGTAACGTGCAACTTGTACCAAGTGGTTTGGCTGGGGTAGGCAACAGGATTCGGAATGGTGGGGTCGGAGATCTCTGCGGAGGGGCTCCAGCTCAGGTTGAACCAAGCCGGATCGGGGGCCGCACCGGTACCGAGTTGCACCGGGCTGTACTGGCAAACGGTGGCGCCCGGGGCGGCGTTGGCCGTCAAACTCAGTTGCGGCTGCACGGGCAGGCCCACTTGGAACTCAAAAAACTGCGTGCAACCGCTGGGCAGGATCTCACCCTCCACCCGGTACACATCATTATGGTCGGGCGTGAAGGTGAAGCTGTTGCCCGTGGCCAACACGGTGCCTGGATCACTGGCCATGGTCCACTCGGCATTGGCCAATGTGATCGGCGAGGTGAGGGTGACCGGGCTGGAAGAACAGATCACCGAATCTTGCGGATCAGGCACCGTCATCGTGTTGGCCAAGGGATAGAGGTAGCTCTCCCCCGATGCCAACCCATAGGCGTAAGCCAGAAAGCCGGTGCTGGATGCGAGCTGGTGGCTGCCTGCCGGCACCGGCACCTTCACATAGGACAAACCCGCGCAACCGGCGTAGGTGCTGAAGGATGCTGGTGCAACCGGCACTCCGTCCAGCAGCAGTTGTGCAATGGCGGATGTTGGGGTGACCACGCTGACATAATGGGCGATGCTGACCTGTGTGGAGAACAGGGTGGTGAACGCGGCCGCAGTGCTCAAGCGCTCATCGGCAGTGAGCAGCAGCAACGAAGGGTCGCCCGTGCCTGCACAGGTGGCCCCTACCATGAACTGGGCTACACTGACGGGCTTGTCGCTGGTGATGCAAGCCGGCTGGTTGGTGCTGGGCACCACATGGATGCCGCCGGCCCCCAAGATGATCGGCGCTCCTCCATCAATGGTCACGGCCGTATTGTTCTCGTTGGCCAGCACCCGGAAGCCCCAAGCGGCCATATTGCCCAAGGGCACGGTGTGGAAGGAGGTGCCCCAGGTGTTCAGTGGGGCCATCTGTTCATTCACATGGTCGCAGGCGGCGCAGTTCATCACCGCGCACATGCTGCCGCCAAAAACGGCGAACGGCCGGCACGGGCCGCTTTGGTCCGTGCCGGTGACCAAGGTACCGGTAAAGTCGGTGAGGCCGCTGAGGGCCTGCACTTGGTAGACCTGGCCGGCGTTGAGCTGAACGGTGAACGGCACGCCCGGGGCGTTGCCAGCGGTGGTGGCGGTTGTCGGAGTGATGCTCACCTCCGTTCCATCCTCGGTGGCCACGATCAGGAACTCGCTGCGGAAGATGTATTGCCCGTTCTGGAAAGCCGTGGAGGTGCCTGGCAGCGCATCCACGCGGTAGCTGGTGCCCAAGCCCGGCACGGGCAGCACCTGTGCGGCATCGGTGGTTTGGTTCTGGTAGTTGACCGCCGTAACCGTGACCGGATCGACTGCGGTGATGTGCACGCCCCGGTCCAGTACGCTCTCCGAGCCGGTAGCCTCGTACAGGTTGGGGATCACGACGGTGGTGACGCCGTTGGCGGCCACGCTGAAAGGGGTGCTCCAACCGGCCAAGGGCACGCTTACCGTTCCCGTGGTGGCCTGTCCTGCGGCGATCTTCACCGAGAGCTGCTGGGTACCGGAGGCATTCTGCATGAACCCCAGCCAAAACTCGCGCCCGCGCGTATCCAATGGCACCGGCTGGGCCCCCGCCAGCATAGCGGAGAAAAGCATGAACACGCTTATCCAATGGCGCATACAGTGGGCATTCGCATGGTGGAGACCTTCATTCCAACGCGACCTTGATACGCGCCGATAAGGAGAAGGTTGCTTTCGATGAATGGGCGAATTTATTCGACGAAAAGACGTTGAGCCCATGGGGGTGGTTGCCCCCGGCACCGGCAAATTCCTTGCCATCGGCGCAACCCGCCTGTGTTTCAAGTGATTTGATCCCAGCAGGCCAAGAAACCAGCCCGGCAAAAAGCTTCGACGAAGGCTTATTTCTGGAAGTTCGCCAAGCTCCAGGCCCGCTTTACGGACCAACCGGCCCGGATCTGCACGGGGTCAGGGTCAAGGAACACCCGCTCCGGCTGTTTCCCGGCCGGGTAGGAACCGGTGCTCCATCGGCCGTCACCATCGCGGTCTTCGATCAACTGTACCTCATAACTGCCCGGCACCAGTTGTTCCCACACCACTTCGGCAGGCAATGCAGCGGGGTGCGCTTCCCTTACCACCCTCCCTTGGCCCGCAGTGAGTTGGAGCACAAAGGGGCCGTGGGCGGTCAAGCCACTGTCCACTTCCAGGAGCACTTTTAGCTTGCCCAGGGCACGGGGATCGGTTGCACCCAGGGTGAGCTTGGTGGTATCGTTGGTGCCGCCCATGAGCGCAGTAACGGCCTTGGGGAAGAGTGTCAGCTCCAAGGATCTCTCCCGTTGCGGAGCCAGGTCCAGTCCAATAGTGCGGCCATGGATGCTGTCGGGATGTACGGCCCAAGGCATCACCACCGTGTCTGCACGGAGCATGACGAAGGCGGTATCCACGGATAACACCGGGCGTGTGCTTTCCAGTTGCCAGGTGTTGTTGCCGGCAGGATGTTGCTTGAGCACCAGCCCGAGATTGAACGGCATGGGGCTGCTGACGTGGTAGGTAAGGGTGTCCAAGGCCCGGCCATCCTCCAGCAGCACAAAACGCTGCCCTGCGAGCCATGCCGTGTCCGAAGGCCACATGACCAGCGTATCGCGGGAAGGATTCCATTCGGGCCACCACCGGAGCTTGTCGCCGGATCGGTCCAGCGAATGCAGCGCCACCTCCCCGGCGGGCCTTGCAAACAGCAACTGCCAACCCCTTTCGGGCAGCACTTTGCTGCCCTGCACCATTTGCTGGTCCGGCAGGGCTTGGAAAAGCCGCAACAGATGGGGCAGCGTGTCACGCGGGTCCACCGTGCCGGCGAGAAATGCGGCCTCTTCAGCAGGCAGGTCGAACCGGAAATTGCCGTTGCGGTCGCGCAGGGCGTAGAGCCTCATGGCGCCGGCCTGCAGGTGGGTGAGCAGGAAGGAGCCGTCCGCCTTGGTCCGTGTGAAATACTTCGGTGCCACCGTCCGCACATCGCCCGTGTCCCGGGCATCCTGAAGGATCACTTGCACATCGGCAGCAGGTTTCCCGCTGCGGGCCTCGATCACCCGGCCTTGCAGGGTGAGGCTGTCCAAGTGGGGACCAGTGGAAGCCACATAGGTGAGGCCCGCGGCCGGATTGCCTTCGCTGAGGTCGAGCACGGCCTCGCCGATGTTGAAGGTATAGGTGGTGCTGTCGGCCAACGGCGCATGGAGGGCAATGATCACCTCCGTCCCCTTGGCCACTTGCACCACCGGGGGTTTTGCAAGCGGCGGGGATACCAGGAGCTTTTCGTGCACCCGGTCCAATTTCACCCGTTCATCGAAATGCAGCACGATCGTATTGCCGGAAAAACCCGTGCTGCCATTGGGCGGCTCGGCACCGGCCAAGCCCGGCGGCCGGGTGTCCTTGGGCCCGCCCTGCGGTTCGCGCACTTGGGCGCAGGCGAACAGGAACAGGGCCATGCACACGGCCGCAACAACCCGGTTCATGGGAGCAAGGACTCGATCAGTTGGCACAAGGTGGCCAACCCATGTTCATCCTCCGGGCCAAAATCATCGGGCAGGCTGCTGTCCACATCCAGGACTGCGGCAACTTTTCCGCTGCGGCCGTGCAAGGGAACAACGATCTCACTGCGGCTGGCGGCGCTGCAGGCGATATGGCCGGGAAAGGCCTCCACATCGGGCACCACCAAGGTGCGGTCTTGTGCCCAAGCCGTGCCGCAAACCCCCTTCCCGTAGGGGATCCTGTTGCACGCCACCGGCCCTTGAAAAGGCCCCAGCACCAGTTGGTCCCCAGCTACGCGGTAAAAACCGGTCCAATGCCAGCGGAACATTTGGTGCAACGCCGCGCTGCAGTTGGCCATGGCAGCCACCGGGTCCTGCTCCCCGAGCAACAGCGCCTGCAATTGGGGAAGCAGCGCGCGATAGCGGACGGAGCGGATCGCAGAAGCAGGTACTAGGATCTGATCGGCCATGGAAGTGGTGCGAAGATACCGGGCGCCCGTGGCACGGGGCCGCCCTCCGGCACACGAGGCATCGCAACGTGCCCTCCAAGCCCCACCTTTGCGCATCACCATGGCCACTTCCCCGAACAAGGAAAGCGAAGAGCGCAAACTGCGCCGCAAGCGGTTGATGCGCAAGTTGCGCAACAAGTACCGCGCGGTGCTGATCAATGAATCAACGTACGAAGAGCGGTTCAGTTTGCGGCTGTCGCGCATGAACGTGATCCTGTTGGCCGTGATCCTGTTCATTGTAAATGCGTTGTTCGTGGCAGCAGTGATCGTGTTCACCCCATTGAAGCAGTACATTCCCGGCTATTCGGACCAACGGGTGAAGCTCAATGCCTACCGCGCCATGGTCACCGCCGATTCCTTGGACCGGGTAATGGACGTGCGCGATGCCTACCTTTCCAATCTGCGCCAGGTGCTGAGCGGCAAGCTGCCCGCAGACAGCACCTCCCTCACCATGCCCGTAGCCACCGCCACACCTGCCGCTGCCGACCTGAAGGCCTCTGCTGCGGACAGTGTGCTGCGTGCACGGGTCAGGCAGGAGGAGGCCTATAGCGTGCACCACTCCGCCGGAGGGGCCACCGTGGAGCGCTTGGGGCTGCCGGGCCTGTTGTTCTACCCGCCATTGCGCGGGGTGGTCACCAACGCCTACGATCCCGCCCAAGGCCACTACGGCATAGACATCGTGGCCAAAGCGGATGAAGCGGTGATGGCCTGTTTGGACGGCACGGTGATCATGGCGAGCTGGACCAGTGATGCGGGCTATGTGATGGCCGTGCAGCACAGCTTGGGCCTGGTAAGCATGTACAAGCACAACGCCGTGCTGCTGCGCAAAGCAGGCGATCAAGTGAAGGCCGGTGAGGCCATTGGCATTGTGGGCAACAGCGGGGAGCTCACCACCGGGCCCCACCTGCACTTTGAGCTTTGGTCGGGAGGGAAGGCGGTGGATCCACAAACCCACATCGGTTTCAACTGAGCGCATGGCGGTCAAAAGCAAATTGGCCTTGTTGCTGGCGCACCGCTCGGTGGAGCGGGTGATGCGTGCGGCCGGCCGGCCGGCCGCAACCCAGGCCAAGGTGCTCCAAGGGCTGCTGGCCGCCGGGAGGCACACGGCCTTTGGCAGGGAGCATCGGCTGGGCGATGCCATCGATCATGCTTCCTTGGTGCAGGCCGTACCGCTGCGCGACTATGAAGGGATCCGGCCGTACATCGAGCGGACCACCTCGGGCGAGGCGGATGTACTGTGGCCGGGGCGGCCGCTGTACTTGTGCAAGACCAGCGGGACCACCAGCGGCGTGAAGTACATTCCCATCACCAAGGCCAGCCTTCCGAACCACACGGGAAGTGCACGCCGGGCCTTGTTGGGCTACATCGCCCGCACAGGCAACGCGGCCTTTGTGGACGGGAAGATGATCTTTCTGCAAGGCAGCCCCGTGCTGGACCGCACGGGGGCCATACCCACCGGGCGGCTCAGCGGCATCGTGGCCAACCATGTGCCCGGGTACCTCCAGCGCAACCGCATGCCCAGCTTCGCCACCAACTCCATAGCCGATTGGGAGCAAAAGGTGGAGGCGATCGTGGGGGAGACCATGCAGGCGGACCTGCGGTTGATCAGCGGCATTCCGGCGTGGGTGCAGATGTATTTCGAGCGCTTGTTGGCCCGCACCGGCAAGGCCTGCGTGCGCGAGGTGTTCCCGAACTTCTCGCTCTTCGTGTACGGCGGGGTGAACTATGCCCCCTACCGGAGCCGCTTGGAATCGTTGATCGGCGGGCCGGTGGACAGCTTGGAGATGTTTCCGGCCAGCGAAGGTTTTCTGGCTTACCAGGATCAAGGCCCCGGCGATGGCCTCCTGCTGGTGCTGGGCGATGGCATCTACCACGAGTTCATTCCGGTATCGGAATTGGGAACGCCCGGTGCCCGGCGATTGTCCATCGGTGAAGTGGAACTGGGCGTGAACTACGCGCTGGTGCTGCACACCAGCGCCGGCCTATGGGGCTACGAACTAGGCGACACGGTGCGGTTCGTCTCCCTGGACCCACCGCGCATCTTGGTAACCGGGCGGACCAAGCACTACACCAGTGCCTTCGGCGAGCACGTGATCGGGGAGGAGGTGGAGGGGGCCCTGAAGGCGGCCATGGCCGCTTTCCCATGTGAAGTGGCCGAGTTCACGGTGGCCCCGCAACTTTCACCACCCCAAGGCGGGCTCCCCTATCACGAATGGTTCATAGAGTTTGCCGCCCCTCCGGCCGACATGGAAGGGTTCGGCCGGTATATGGACAAAGCGCTCCAAGGCCGCAATCCATACTACAAGGACCTGATCACGGGCAAGGTGTTGCGCCCGTTGGTCATTGCACAGGTTCAGCGCGGCGGATTTACGGCATGGATGAAGGCCCGGGGCATGAACGATGCCCAGAGCAAGGTGCCGCGCCTGGCCAATGACCGGCGCTATACGGAGGGCTTGGGCCTGAAGGCGACCGGCTAGTAAGCCCTGACGTTCTTGCCTTGGCGCCAGTTGATGAAGGCGCGGTTCACCACGCGGTTGCCGCCCGGGGTGGGATAGTCGCCGGTGAAATACCAGTCGCCCGTATGATCCGGGCAGGCGGCGTGCAACCCTTCGATGCTTTGGAAAACGACGGCCACCTCGGCCTTGATCTCCGGCGGGGTGAGCAGTTCGCCGATGCGCTTGCTGATCTGGCCGGCCGTGAAGGGCCGGTAGATGTCTTTCACGGCATTGTACTGTTCGGCAATGGGTTTGTCCACCATGGCCAGGCAGCGGTCGTACACATCGTCGATGATGTTCTCCTGTTTGGTCTCCTTGAGCAAGGAAATGGCGGCCTGGAACGCGGCCAGGTCCCCGAGCTTGGCCATGTCGATGCCATAGCCGTCGGGATAGCGGATCTGGGGTGCGCTGCTCACCACCACGATCTTGCGCGGCTCCAGCCGGTCCAGCATTTTCAGGATGCTCTGCTTGAGCGTAGTGCCGCGCACGATGCTGTCATCGATCACCACCAGGTTGTCGCGGCCGGGCCTCACCGTACCGTAGGTAATGTCGTAGACATGTGCCACCAGGTCGTTGCGATCGGAATCATTGGTGATGAAGGTGCGCAGTTTCGCATCCTTGATGGCCACCTTTTCCAAGCGTGGCCGCAAGGCCAGGATGGCCCTCAATTTGGCGGGGTCGGGTTGGGGGCCCAGCTCAAGGATGCGGCGTTCCTTCACCCGGTCCAGCTCATCTTCGAGCTCCTTGAGCATGCCGTAGCACGCCACTTCCGCCGTGTTGGGGATGAAGGAGAAAACGGAATTCTCCAGGTCGTGGTCGATGGCCTCCAGTATGGCAGGGCATACCGAACGGCCCAGCGCGATGCGCTCGCGGTAGACATCGGTATCACTGCCGCGGCTGAAGTAGATGCGTTCGAAGCTGCAGGCCCGCTTTTGCAGCGGGGGCAAGATCTCCTCCACGGCATGGCTGCCGTCCTTCTTCACGATCAAGGCGCAGCCCGGTGTGAGTTCCTGCACCTGGTCCACCTTCAGGCCGAAGGCGGTTTGGATGGCGGGGCGTTCACTTGCGGCCACCACCACCTCTTCATCGGCATACCAGAAACAGGGGCGAATGCCTGCGGGGTCGCGCAGGATGAAGGCGTCGCCGTGGCCGATAAGCCCGGCCAGCGCGTACCCGCCATCGAAGTCCAAGGCACTTTGGCGGAGGATGGCGGCCACATCGAGCTTCGCGGAAATGATCTCCGAGATCTGCCTTTCGGTGTAGCCCAGCTGGTGGTGGATGCCGCGCAACCGTTCGTTCTCCATGTCCAGGTAATGCCCGATCTTTTCGAGCACCGTCATGGTGTCACTGCGTTCCTTTGGGCTTTGGCCGATGGAAACGAGCAGGTTGAAGAGCTCGTCCACGTTGGTCATGTTGAAATTGCCCGCCACGACCAGATTGCGGGTGATCCAGTTGCTGAGCCGGCGGCGCGGGTGGCAGTTCTCCAGTTCATCGCGCCCGAAAGTGGCGTACCGCAAGTGGCCCAGCAGCAATTCACCCACATAGGGCGCAGCCTGTTTGAGCCTTTCCGCATCGCCCGCCAGGGAGGGTTCGGCGGCCAAGGCAGCACCAATTCCCCGGTGGATGCGGTCGAAGATCAGCTGGATGGCATCCTTGGAGGTGCTGCGGTCGCGGTCGATGAACGGGGTTCCCGGCTGTGGGTCCAGCTTGATGGTGGCCACACCAGCACCGTCCTGCCCGCGGTTGTGCTGCTTCTCCATCAGCAGATACAGCTTGTTGAGGCCGTACAGCGCACTTCCGTGCCGTTCCAAGTAGTGGGCCATCGGCTTCCGCAAGCGGATGAAGGCCAGGCCGCACTCGTGCTTGATCGCGTCGCTCATGGTAGGCGGGAATGGCGGGAAAGAAGAGCGGCAAAGGTACGGTCCGCGCAAGCACCACCACCATGACCGGAACCACGGTTGCCCGGGCAAAGCCGGACGAAGCAACCGCCGACAGTGCGAAATGGTCATGGCATTGGGTACCTTGCAACTTCCCAACGATCCGGTGCGCCAACTCCACGCCATAGTCCTGTATCTGTTCACCGTGCCGTTGTGGGCAACGGAGCCGCCGGTTGCGCGGTTCACGGAAAACAAAGGCCAGTGGCCGCCGCAGGTGGCCTACCGGGCCCTGGTACCGGGCGGTGCGATGTATGTGGAGCACGATGCCTTCACCTACCTCTTGCACACCGGTGGCCCCTTGGCACACCGGGAACATGCGCACGACGGCGATCACGGACCCTTGAAAGCGCATGCCTTCAGGGTGCGGTTCGAGGGCGCACAAAGGGCCATCCCCGAAGGGACGGAACGGCTGGCGCACTACGAGAATTATTTCCTGGGGAACGATCCCGCCCGCTGGGGCACCCGCTGCGGCATCTTCGGGCAAGTGCGCATGAAGGCGCTTTATCCCGGCATTGACCTGCACGTGGATGGGACAAACGGACTGAAGTACGAGCTGGAAGTAGCGGCCGGGGCCGACCCGGGGCAGGTCCGGATGCGCTTTGAAGGGCAGGATCGCCTGCACTTGGAACAGGGACGATTGGTGGTGGAGACCACCTGCGGCAAGGTGATCGAGGAAGCGCCGGTGGCTTGGCAGCAAACCTCCCTGGGCCGAATACCTGTACGATGCCAGTTCGCGCTGGACGGCGACCGGCTCCGTTTCCACCTGCCCGACGGCTATGACCAGAGCCTTCCCCTGGTGATCGATCCGGTGCTGAGCTTCGGCAGCTATTCAGGCAGCGCAGCGGATAATTTCGGGTTCACCGCCACGTACGACAATGAGGGCCACTTGTACGGGGGCGGCATCGTATTCGGCAGTGGCTACCCCACCACCTTGGGTGTTCAGGATCCCTCGTTCAACGGCGGCATCATCGATATCGGCATTACCAAGTTCAGCCCCGATGGCGGTGCGTTGGTGTGGAGCACTTACATCGGCGGCAGCGGCAACGAAACACCTCACAGCCTGGTGGTGAACACCAGCAACGAGCTGTACTTGCTGGGCAGCACCGGCTCGGCGGACTTCCCCGCCACCCCAGGTGCCCATGATGCAAGTTTCAACGGCGGCACGGCGGTAGGCATCGGGCAGCCGTGGTACGGCATGTTGGGCGGTTATGGCTACGGCCACGATAGCGGCACGGACATCGTGGTGGCCCATTTCACGGCGGATGCCACCGCACTGGTCGCCAGCACCTTCGTTGGGGGCAGCGGCAACGACGGCATCAACAATGTTGCCACCCTCGTGCACAACTACGGCGACCACTTTCGGGGAGAGATCGCCTTGGACCCGCTGGAATACCCTGTGGTGGCCACCACCACACAGAGCTTGGACATGCCCATCAGCGCCAATGCCCCCCAGAGCACCTTCGGCGGGGGCACGCAGGACGCCTTCATCTTCCGGCTGGACCCGCTGCTGGCCACGCTATCGGCCACCTATTTCGGGGGTTCCGGCAATGACAGCGGCTATGGGGTCCAGTTCGATTCGAACGGCCAGGTCTTCGTTACCGGCGGTACCACCAGCAACAACCTGTCCTTGCCCGGGCAGCCGTACCAAGGAAGCTACAGCGGCAACGGCGACGGGTATGTATTGCGGCTCTCAGCGGACCTCGGCCAGAGCCTCTCGGCCACCTATGTGGGTACTCCGCAATACGACCAGAGCTATTTTGTACAAATTGACCTGGATGATGACGTTTACGTGGTCGGGCAAACGCACGGCGCCTATCCGGTGTCATCAGGCGTGTACGGCAATCCGGGCAGTTCACAGTTCATCCATAAGCTGGACAATGCGTTGGGTGCATCGAGCTGGTCCACGGTGATCGGTTCAGGGCTTGGTGATGAGGACATCGCGCCTTCCGCCTTTTTGGTGAGCGATTGCGGGCAGATCTACTTCAGCGGCTGGGGCGGCATGGTGAACCATTACGTGGCGGCCGACAACAGCACCACCGTCGGCTTGCCCGTTACCGCAGATGCCTATCAGCCCGCTACCGACAACAGCGACTTCTACCTGATGGTGCTTGCCGAGGATGCCGCAGCGCTGAACTATGCCACCTTCTTCGGCGGTTCCAACAGCAATGAGCACGTGGATGGCGGCACCTCGCGCTTCGACAAGCACGGCACGGTGTACCAGGCAGTATGCGCGGGCTGCGGCGGGAACAACGACTTCCCCACCACCCCCGGAGCCTGGTCAAACACCAACAACTCGTTCAACTGCAACATGGGCGTGTTCAAATTCGCCCTGCTGCAGCCCACGGCGCACATCGAAGTGGACGGGCCGAGCTTTGCATGCCTGCCCGGGGCCACGGTCACCTTCATCAACCTCAGCCAGGGAGGCACCCTCTTTGATTGGGATTTCGGGGACGGCACCGGCACCACCGAATTCGAGCCTACGCACACATACACCAGCCCGGGCCAATACACCGTTCGGCTGGTGCTCAGCGACGAGGACGTGTGCACCAGCAATGACACCGCCTACCTGGATATCACGGTGATCCTTCCGGAGCCCGCCACCATCGATCCCGTGCCCGTGCTGTGCGTTGGCGGCAGCTTGCAATTGCAGGCCCATGGCGGACATGTTTATCAGTGGCTGCCCGCCGACGGCATCACCAACCTCACCGTGGCCGACCCGGTGGTACAGCCGGGCACCACCACCACCTACACCGTTATTGTCACCGATAGCTGCGGCACGGACACCGCCAGCATTGAAGTGGTGGTGGCCGAACCGATCGGTGTGGGGGCGGGCGAAGATGCCACCGTGTGCTTGGGAGGCACCGTACAACTCACCGCCACCGGCGGGGCGACCTACAGTTGGACGCCCGGCACCAGCTTGGACGACCCCGCCTCGGCCACACCGACGGCCAGCCCGGCCGATACCACGCTATACCACGTGTTGATCACCACGGACCAAGGCTGCGAGGTGGAAGACTCCGTGCTGGTGATCGTGCAGTACAACGCCCCCGTGCCCTTGGCAAACGACACGGTGATCTGCAAGGGCGATGCCGCACAATTGCATGTGCAAGGCGGAGACACCTACGCGTGGCAGCCCATGGCGGGGATCACCGACCTGCAAGTGCCCGACCCGGTGGTGGCCCCCCTTGCTCCCACCACGTACACCGTGCTGGTAGGCAATGCGTGCGGCACCACCAGCACCACGGTGTTCGTGGATGTGCTAAGCGTGCTTGCCGAGGCATGGCCGGACACCACGGTATGCCCCGGTGAACCGTTGGTGTTGCACGCTTCGGGCGGGACAGTTTTTCAATGGGCGCCCGTGGTTTCCACCGCCGATAGCTTGGAGCTGGATCCCGCCGCAGCAGGAAGCTATTGGGCGGTGGTCCAGAACGACCTGGGCTGTGCGGACACGGCGTCGGTGAACGTGGCCTTGTTCCCGCCGGCCTCGGTATCGGCCGGCTTCGAAGGCACGGTGGATTGGGGAGACAGCGTGCAGATCCATGCATACGGCAGCGGCACTTTCCTGTGGTCGCCGGACTCCACGCTCAGCTGCGCCGACTGCCCCGAACCGTTTGCATCACCGCTCAGCACAACGATCTATACGGTGGAGATCACTGATGGGAACGGCTGCAAGGCCACCGACCAGGTCACCGTGTATTTCCGGGGATCGATCTTCTTGCCGAACACGTTCACGCCGAACGGTGACGGGGTGAACGACCGCTTCTTCGCCTTGGCGCATGAAGTCACCGAATACCGCTTGCTGGTCTTCAACCGCTGGGGAGGGCAGGTCTTTGCGACGGACCGCCTGGAAGGTGCTTGGGACGGCACGTTCCATGGCATGGATTCGCCGATCGACACCTATGTGTGGCGCGTGGACTACACCACGGCCAACGGCAGTGCGCACACGGCATTCGGGCATGTGAACCTGATCAGGTGAACCGTGCGCGGGGCAGGTTGAGCCATTGCAAAGCAGCGCCGCTGAGCAGCATTTCCTTCTGCCGATCATCCCAAGGCATGGAGTGGATCAGCTTGCCGGGCTCCAGTTCGCCCAAGGGGAAGGGATAGTCCGTGCCCAAGGCCACGCGGTCCGCGCCCACCAGGTTTACCACGTGCTGGAGCATGGCCGGGTCATGCACCAGCGAATCCAGCCAGAACCGGCCCAGGTAGTTCTTCGGCGGCACATTGTTGTCCACGGCGCACAGGTCCGGCCGCACTTCAAACCCATGCTGTATGCGGCCTAATGTGCCCGGAAATGAGCCGCCGCCATGGGCAAAGGCCACGCGCAGACCGGGCAACTTTTCGAACAGCCCGCTGAAGATCATGCTGGTGATGGCCAAGGTGGTTTCCATGGGCATGGCCACCAGCCAGGGCGACCAGTATTTGTCGGTGCGCTCCTTGCCGAGCATGTCCCATGGATGCACGAAAACGGCCATGCCCAGTGCTTCACAGGCCTGGAAGATCGGGAAGAGCTGCGGTTCCCCCAGGTTCACCCCTTCCACGTGGGTGCCCACTTCCACGCCCGCCAGCCCGATCTGTTTGCAGCGTTCCAGTTCGCGCAAGGCCAGCTCCGGATCCTGCATGGGCAAGGTACCCAGGCCAACGAAGCGCTTAGGGTGCTGCTGCACGACGGATGCGAGGTGATCGTTGAGGAACATGGCCAGGTTGAGCGTGTCCTGCGGTTTTGCCCAATAGCTGAACATCACCGGCACGGTGCTGAGCACCTGCACATGCACGTGGTGCGCAGCGCACTCCTGCATGCGCACGGCAGGGTCCCACACATTGGCCGCCACCTCACGGAAGAAGCGGTCGTCCTTCATCATCCGGGCACAGCCCGGCTTGTGGTGGTCCAGGTGGATGAAGCCGCCATAGCCGAAGCGCTTCCCGAAATCCGGGATGTCCTTGGGCAGGATGTGCGTGTGGATGTCTACGGCAAACAGCTCGGCCATTGATGGGGCTCAGGTAAATCGCGGATCGGCCTCCATCACCTTGCCGCACTGTTTGCACGTACGCAAGTCCTCGCTGCCGTAAAACTTCCGGAAGCGGGGCAGGAAATCCTGTTCGATGTCGTTGAGCACGAAATATTCCTCATGCAGTTTGTGGTTGCAGCTTTCGCAAAACCACAACAGGCCATCCCTCATTTCGCGGTCGGCGCGCTTGCACTCGATCACCAGACCCACGCTTCCTGCCGGGCGGCTCGGGCTGTGCGGCGTACGCGCCGGCAGCAGGAACATTTCCCCGGCCCGGATGGGCACTTTCACCGCTTTTCCGTCCTCCTGCAGGCCCACCTCGATATCGCCTTCCAGTTGGTAGAAGAGTTCCTCGGTCTCGTTCCAATGGTAGTCCTTGCGCGCATTGGGGCCGCCCACGATCATCACGATGTAATCGCCGGCATCGGCGTACAAGTTCTTGTTTCCCACGGGTGGCTTCAGCAGGTCGCGGTTGTCAGCGACCCATTGCAGGAGGTTGAAGGGGCGGCGTATGGGCATGCGGCTGGAATGGGTCCCGAAGGTACGTCCACGGCCCGGGGATCGACGATCCGCCGGTTCGGCGGCAGCTACCTTTGGCACATGGACATCCGTTTGGACGGCAGGCATGCCCTGGTGGGCGGGGGAACCCAAGGGATCGGGCTGGCTACGGCCGGGGAACTGGCCAAGCTTGGGGCACGCGTCACGTTGCTGGCGCGTGATGAGGGCAAGTTGCGCGAAGCGGTGGCCACGCTCGAGGCCGGTGTCGGCCAGCAGCACGGCTATGTGGTGGCCGACATGTCGGCCACCGGTGCGCTGCAGGCCGCCTTGGCCGGCTGTTTGGAGCGCGCCGGTGGCGTGGACATCCTGGTGAACAACACCGGTGGGCCGCCCCCGGGCCTCGCACACGAAGCCGGGATCGATGCGTATGAACAGGCCTTCCGGCTGCACCTGCTGGCCTTTCAAACCTTGGTGCGGTCGGTGGTGCCGGGCATGAAGGAGCGCCGCAGCGGCCGAATCATCAACGTGATCAGCACGAGCGTGAAAGCGCCATTGCCCAATTTGGGCGTGAGCAACACCATTCGCGGGGCGGTGGCGCAGTGGAGCAAGACCTTGGCCCATGAGCTGGGGCCGTTCAACATCACGGTAAACAACGTGCTGCCCGGCGCCACGGCCACCGGCCGCCTGCAGGCGATCATTGCCAACAAGGCGAAAAAGAGCGGTGGCACCGAAGCGGAGGCCGCCGGGGAAATGTTGGCGGAGATCCCGTTGCAGCGGTTTGCCGAACCGGCCGAAGTGGCCTATGCCATCTGTTTTCTGTCCGGGCCGGCCGGTGCGTACATCAACGGCATCAACCTGCCGGTGGACGGCGGACGTACCGGGTGCCTGTAGGCGGGAGCGTAATGCCTGCCGGTCAGGTTCCGGGCACCACCAGGCGGAAGCCTTTGCCGTGCACGTTCACGATCTCCACTGCAGGGTCGCCGGCCAGGTATTTGCGCAACTTGGCGATGTACACGTCCATGCTGCGGCCATTGAAGTAGTTGTCGGCGCCCCACACGGCGTGCAGCGCCTGCGGCCGGTCCAGCAGGGCATTGGCGTGTTCGCACAAGAGGTGCAGCAATTCGTTCTCCTTGGTGGTGAGGTTGCGCTCCCCCGTTGGGCTGGACAGCAGCTGCTTGCGTGCATCAAAAACATACTTGCCCAGGTTGAACTTCGTGGGCCGTTCGGCCGGTTTGGAGACTTCGCGCGAGCGGCGCAGCACGGCGTTGATCCGGAAGAGCAGCTCCTCCATGCTGAAGGGCTTGGTGAGGTAGTCGTCGGCACCGCTCTCAAAGCCTTCGAGCGTATCCTGCCGCATGTTCTTCGCGGTGAGGAAGATGATGGGTGTTTGGTCGTCCTGCCTGCGGATCTCGCGCGCCAAGGTGAACCCGTCCTTGAGCGGCATCATGATGTCCAACAGCAGCAGGTCGAACCCGCCTTCCTTGTACGCTTCCCAGCCGGCCTGGCCGTCCTGCCTCAGCTCCACCTGGTACCCTTTTGCCTGCAGGTATTGCGCCAGCAACATGCCCAAATTCGGGTCATCCTCGCACAGCAACAGCCTTGTTTCCTCCTCCATGTTCGAATGGTAATGTTATGATGAAACTGCTCCCGGTGCCGCGTTCGCCGGGATCGGTGGTGCTTTCCACGCGGATGGTGCCGCCATGGCGCTCCACCACGGACCGCACATAGCTCAACCCCAGCCCGAACCCTTTCACGTTGTGCACGTTGCCGGTAGGGATCCGGTAGAGGCGGTCGAAGATCTTGCCCTGTTCGGCGCGGGGAATACCGATGCCATTGTCGCGCACTTCAATGGTAAGGGCTTGGGCATCGCTGCGGGTGCAGATCTGCACCACCGGTGATCCTGCGCAGTACTTCACCGCATTATCGATGAGGTTGTGGAAGATGCTGGTGAGGTGGGTGCGGTCTCCGCGGATGTGGGCCAATTCCGCGTTCGGCTGCAGTTGGATGCTTCCTCCGCGCCTCCCGGTCTGGAGAGCACCGTTGCGCACCACTTCCGCGAGCAATGCGTGCATGTCCACGTCGGCGAAGCGCAACCGCATGCCGCCCTCGTCGGTCACCGCGCTCATCAGCACGCTCTCCACCAGCATGCCCAGCCGTTTGTTCTCATCCTTGATCATGCCGATAAGCGCGTTCACTTGGGCCGGTTCCTTGGGCATGCCCGGATCGTTCAAGGCCTCGCACGCCAAGGCAATGGTGCTGATGGGGGTCTTGAGTTCGTGTGTCAGGTTGTTTACCAGGTCGTTTTTGATGTCGCCCAAACGTTTTTGCCGGAAGATGGCCCGCAGGGCATAGCCGAAGGTGAAGGTGATCAGCAAGAGGAAGACCGCCGTTGAAACCAGCATGGGCCACACGGTGCGCAGCAGCATGGGCGCGCGCCGGGGCACTTGCAGGTGCAGCCACCAAGTGGGTGCACCATCGGGGCCGGCCGGCCAATCATTGCGGAACAAGCGGGTGCGGTGGGGGCTGCCCGCCGCCAGAGGTGCATATTCGGCCGCACCAGGCCCGGTGACCACCACTTCACCGGTGGAACCGATCACGGCATAGGAGTAGGCACCTTGAATATGGCGCAGCCGCAGCTCCTCACGCACCAAGGAATCGAGCAGTTGCGGGTCGATCCGGTCATGGATATCGCGCATCAGGCCTCCGGCAAGCAGCCCCCGCAACAGCTCTTCCAGCGGGTCTGGTGGCGGCAGGACCGCAGCCCCGGTGGAGTCAGGCAGTGCCGGAGGCGGCTCCAAGGGGGGCATCCCGGCGGGAACGGCGCCGGGCAAAAGGCGCAACTGGTGGCGGGCTTCGGCCATGGTCAAGCGGTCACCTACGGCCACCAAGGCATTGTCGATGCTTTCATTGAACTGGGCCTCCTTCAAGGCCAGGATGTCGCGCACCCAAAGGGCCTGCACCAGCACCAGGCCCAACAAGGCCACGGTGATGGCGGCGATAAGGCGGTTGATCGTCCGTCTGCCCATTCAGGCTGAAAAGTACCGGCCCTGCTCCAACTGGCGGCCGTGGTAACGATGTTTAACCCCTTCGGGGCGCGTGGGCACTCCGGGGAACGGGGGCTTGGCCGCCTACCTTTGTTTCATGATGCAGCAAGTGCTCAACTACATCGGCGGCAAGCTTGGCCCGGCAGCCGGAGGCCAATGGCTGGAGGGGCATGCCCCGGGCGAGGGCCGGGTGTTCACGCACATTGCCGACAGCGACCGGCAGGACGTGGACCGGGCCGTGGAAGCGGCCACGCAGGCCTTGCCCGGCTGGATGGCCCTTGGGCGCAAGCGGCGGCATGACGCCCTGATGCGCGTGGCCGATCTGGTGGAACGGGACCTGGCCTTGTTTGCGGCAGCAGAGAGCCGCGACAACGGCAAACCGCTGCACCTGGCCATGGAAGTGGACGTCCCGCGGGCCATCGCCAACCTGCGGTTCTTTGCCACGGCCATCCTGCATTGGGAGAGCGAAGCCCACCTGACCGATGACGAAGCGGTGAACTACACGGACCGGCAGGCGGTAGGCGTGGCAGGCTGCATCAGCCCTTGGAACCTGCCGCTCTACCTGTTCACTTGGAAAGTGGCACCGGCACTGGCCACGGGCTGTACGGTGGTGGCCAAGCCCTCGGAGCTGACCCCGCTCACCACGCATATGCTGGCCGAGCGCTGCATCGAGGCCGGATTTCCCCCCGGGGTGCTGAACATCGTACAGGGCACCGGCCCCAAGGTTGGCGCCGCCATCACCGAACATCCGGCCATTCCGGCCATCTCCTTCACGGGCGGAACGGCCACTGGTGCGCGTATCGCCGCGACAGCCGCGCCGATGTTCAAGAAGTTGAGCTTGGAACTAGGGGGCAAGAACGCCGTATTGGTGTTTGCCGACTGCGATTTCGAGGAGATGCTCAAGGAAACGGTGCGCTCCTCCTTCAGCAACCAGGGCCAGATCTGCCTGTGCGGATCGCGCATCCTGGTGGAACGTTCGCTATATCCCCGCTTTCGGGCGGCATTCGTGGAGCGGGTCAAGGCCCTGCGCGTAGGTGATCCGGGGGAGCAGAGCACGGACATTGGCGCGGTGGTCAGCGAGGCCCACTTGAACAAGGTGCTCAGCCATGTAGCCTTGGCCAAGGAAGAGGGTGGCACGCTGCTGTGCGGGGGCGACCAGGTGCGCTTGGGCGGGCCGTTGGCCCAAGGATGGTACATGGCCCCGACCGTGATCGAAGGCTTGGGTCCCGGCTGCCGCACCAATCAAGAGGAGATCTTCGGGCCCGTGGTCACCATTCAACCGTTCGACACGGAGGAGGAGGCCCTGCAGGCCGCGAACGGCACCCGCTACGGGCTGGCCAGCGTGCTGTGGACCGCGGACGGCCGGCGCATGCACCGCATGGCCAGGCAATTGAAGAGCGGCATTGTATGGGTGAACTGCTGGATGCTGCGCGACCTGCGCACCCCCTTCGGAGGCATGAAACACAGCGGGGTGGGCCGTGAAGGCGGGCGCGAAGCGCTCCGGTTCTTCACGGAACCGCGCAATGTGTGCATCAAGCTGTAGGCGGCGATCGCTGCTCCCTTTCTTGGGCCGCACGCCTCCGCGAGGCATCGGTTTCCTTCATGCCGTTGGTCAGAAACCAGCCGAAGCGCCGTTCAAACCACGCTTCGAACCAGTGCAGTAACCGCTGTATGCTGTACAACAAGGATGGCATGCGCGATCAATTTACCAAAAAGGTGAAGCGCAGCGCCAGAGCAATTGATGCGATGGCTTGGAATTCCAACCTGCCTTGAGGGATCCCCGGCATGGCCCGATGGCAAGCCGGGCCAACCCTCGCCAACCGGTGCTGCAACACTGCACGGTATACTGCTACCACGGAAAGCTTACGCTGGCCAACACGCCTCCCCCGGGTTCGGGCATGGCCGGCCCGAGGGTCCATTCCGCCTGCTCCCATCGGCCCTGCCATCGGGCGGGCACATCATGCGCAACAAGGCCGCCTACGGTCAGGCGCATGGGGCTTCCGCCATGCAGCGCAACGGCAAGTTGCCCGCTGCCCGAAAACACAGGCAGGACCGCCTCGGCCAATTGCTGCAGCCGTTGGTCATGGCCATCGGGTCCTGCCGGGCTGTGAGGCCATTCCGCCCCGGCCAAGCGTAAAAGCACGGTTCCCAGGTCTGCGGTCCAAGGTCCGGCATAGCACAGCTGAACGCGGTGTTCGCTCATCCACGCCGGTAAGTCCAACAGCATTTCACCGCCGGTGGTTGTGGCCTTGGGCCAGTGGTCCAAGGCCCAGTGCAGGCTGAACGCTTGGTGCTCCTTGTCCACCGGTGCAAACGTCCAGGTGGGCTTTTCCCCGGTGCGGCGCAACATACCGATCAGGCCCAGCCCTGCTCCCCGGACCCCCGTGGTGGAGGGGCGCTGGATCCCCTGCAGCAACAGTTCCTTCAATGCGGCATCTTCCATGCGCACCAACTCGGCCAATTGCGTTCTCAGCGCCTCTGCCTGCTTGTGGGACACTGCATTGCGGGTGGTCATCACTTGCATGCCTTGCTGATCCTGGATCAAGAACATCGGCCTGGCGGCCCCCCACGGGTCCGCCGTTGCGGAAATGGCCTGGTGGCGTATGATGTTCTGGTAGGCTTCCACCAGGATGAAGGCCAGGCGGCCTTTGCCGCTGCGCAGGGATTGATCCCGGGCAGCCATCACTTCCACCAGTTCGATCAAGCGCGCGGAATGTTCGTCGGGAAAGGCTCCGCTGTATCCGAACAGGAACCGATTTCCGCCCGAACAGGCAAGCAAGGGATGAACCAATGGGGCTGGCAGGGGCGTAGTGGCCATGGGTTGCCGGGGGTCGTGGGCGATAGAAACGATCTGGTCCTTGCAGGCCATGGCCCGTGCAGGCACAAACATAAAAGCGCGAAGCCCGCGCGCCGTTCTCCCCGGGAAGTTCCGGCCTGCCCGTAACAGGGGCACCTACATTCGCACATGGATGCCCACCCCCGGCCTATTGGAAAAAGCACGCTTGTACGTGCGCCGCTATTTTTCCAAGCACATGCCCCGGCACATGGTGTTCCACGACCTGGAGCACACCCTTTCCGTGGCCCGCTGGGCGGTGGAGATCGGTCGGGCATCCGGCCTGCAGGGCGATCAGCTGCTGTGCTTGGAGCTGGCAGCGCTGTTCCACGACACGGGCTATGCCACCACCTATGAAGGGCATGAGCAGGCCGGCGCGGCGCATGCAGAAAAATGGCTTGCCGCCAAGGGTGTGGGGCACGCCGCCATAACCGAGATCACTGCCTTGATCTTGGCCACCCGCCGGGGTACCCGACCCCGGAACCTTGCACAACGGGTGCTTCAGGATGCCGACACGTGCACGGCAGGGCAGGCGGGATTCCTTGATCGCTCGGCACGCCTGCATGCCGAGCGTGAGGCCGTGCTGGGCCAAACGGTACCGGCTGCACAACAACTTTTGCACAGCCTCACCTTTTTGGAAGACCATCGTTTCCACACCGCCTATGCCCGGCAGCGGTTCGGCAAACAGAAGGCCATTAACCTGGGGCAGTTGCGGCAGCTGCACAGCCATGGCCTGCGCCAACTGCCAGCCGGGGCCGCCAACGGGCCGCTGCCATTCACCGATCGCGAGCTCAGCTGGCTGCACTTCAATGCCCGTGTGTTGCAGGAAGCACGGGACGTGACGGTTCCGTTGCTGGAACGGCTGAAGTTCGTGGCCATCCACAGCGGCAATATGGAAGAGTTCTACCGTGTGCGCGTGGCGCAGTTGCGCGCCTTGGGCAAACTCGGGAAAAGGAACCGCTCCGCGTTGGAAATACCGCCGGGCAAGCACTTGGGCCGCATCAACCAGGAGGCCCTGCGCCAACAAGCCGAAGCGGAGCAGCTCTACGGGAGCGACCTGATGCCGGCGTTGCGGCAGCACGGGATCCGCATACTGCGCCCGGGCCTGCTTTCCGCCGATCAGCGGGCCTATGTGCTGGCCTACTTCCGGCGCACGGTGGCACCCTTGCTGCACGTGGCCGGGCTTGATGACTCCACGGACCTGTTCGTTGCCGACCGGCAGCTTTCCCTGGTGATCGCCCTGTCCCGCACCAAGGGCAAGGACCGGCTGGTGCTGGTGAACGTGCCCGTGGATGAGCTGGGGCGCTTCCTGCTGCTTCCCGCCCAAGAGCAACGCACGGACATGATCTTCTTGGACGACGTGGTGCGTGCCGGGGCGGCAGATCTGTTCAAAGGGTGGGCCATCAAAGCGTGCCATGCCATCCAAATATCCCGGGATGCCGAGCTCTACCTGGATGAGGAATACAGCGACGATGTAGTGCTAAGGGTGCGCCGCAGCCTGCGCAAACGGAATACCGGAGTACCGGTCCGGTTCATTTATGACCGTGCCCTTCCCCGCCGCATGTTGGGCCAAGTGCAGCAGGCCCTGGGGGTGGGGCAACATGAGTCGTTCGCCGGAGGCCGATACCCTAACCTGAACGACCTGTTGCAATTGCCTGTGGAGGGCCGGGGAACACTGCGCGATGAACCGCTGCCCCCCTTGGACCACCCGCTGTTGAACAAGCGCTTGGCGGCACGGCGGCCGTTGCGGCACGACCTGCTGCTCCACTTCCCCTATCACAGCTTTTCGGCGATCGTTCAATTGTTGCAACAAGCCGCAACAGACCCTGCGGTAAAACGGATCGCCATCACCCTGTACCGGGTGGCGGACCGTTCGTTGATCTGTGCAGCATTGGCGGATGCGGCACGGAGGGGCAAGCGCGTGGACGTGGTCATGGAAGTGCTGGCGCGATTTGATGAGCGCAACAACCTGCACTGGGGGGCGGCCCTGGCCCGGGCCGGCGCCCATGTGAGCTATGGCGTGGCCGGCTACAAAGTCCACGGCAAGCTATTGCTGATCGAGCGCAAAAAGGGAAGCGGACAGGGCCGGGAAGCCTATCTGGGCACGGGCAACTTCAATGAAGATACCGCGCGCACCTATGCCGATCTGGGGCTGTTGACCACGCGCAAAACGATCACCGCCGAGGTGGCCCGCATCTTCGAACAATTGCTGCAAGGCTACCCCCCTCAACGCACCAAATGGCTGGCCACCTCGCCAGACCACTTACGCAGCTGCTTGGAGGCGGCCGTGGACCGGGAGATCGAACACGCCCTGAACGGCAAGCCGGCATCGGTGTTGCTGAAGTTGAACAGCTTGGAAGACAAGCCCTTGATCCGCAAATTGTACGATGCGAGCCGGGCCGGGGTCCGTGTCCGCCTGATCGTGCGGGGGATCTGTTGTTTGGTTCCGGGCGTTCGCGGGCACAGCTCCCGCATCGAAGCGATCAGCATTGTGGACCGTTTCCTGGAGCACGCCAGGGCCTATGTGTTCCACAACCAAGGCGACCCGCTGGTGTACCTGTCAAGCGCGGACTGGATGCAACGGAACATGGACCGCCGGATCGAAGTGGCTTTCCCGGTCTTGGATGCAGGGCTGAAGGCGGAAGTATTGCGCTTCTTGGAACTCCAGTGGCGCGACACCGCAAAAGCCCGCCAGATCGATGCCGGGCTCACCAATGCCTACCGCATGCCCGTGCGCGGCAAGGCCCGGGTACGGTACCAAACGGAATGGTACAAGTGTTTGGCCGGTCAAGGCGCCTGAAGGACACATCCCAATTGGGCGTTCCGAATTTCAATTATCTTTGCCGTCCGATCCGGGCGGTCCTGTACCGCCGGTTCGGCTTACTGGGGGATTAGCTCAGCTGGCTAGAGCGCTTGCATGGCATGCAAGAGGTCATCGGTTCGACTCCGATATTCTCCACCAACACAAGGCGGCACCTCCGGTGCCGCCTTGTTCATTCCGGGCCGGCCGCAAGCATGGCAGGCGGCATGCCGCAGCATGGGCTTCCTTTGTACCTGCCCATGAACAAACCGTTGGTCGAGCATCTTGGCATCCTGTTGTCCGCCCGCTTGGGCCGGGGAACAACGATCCGCGACGCGATCCCGCTTTATGGGGGAAGTGTAAACGATGCCTTCCGCTTGGCAACGGACGCAGGCCCGTTTTTTCTGAAGACGAATACGGCCGACCGCTTCCCCAGCCTGTTTGTTTCCGAGGAACGCGGCTTGGGCATCCTGCGCCGTGCGGGCGTATTGCGCGTGCCGGAAGTGATCGCCCAGGGAGAACTGGACGGCACTACCTTTCTGCTGATGGAGCACATCGCCCAAGCGGAAGAAGATCGCGGCTTCCAGCACCGGTTCGGCCGGTCCCTGGCCCAACTTCACCGCCACACCCGGGGCACGTTCGGCTTGGACCACGACAACTTCATCGGCCTGTTGCCGCAAAAGAACACCGCCCATGCCGATTGGGCCGATTTCATGGTGCTGTGCCGCTTGGACCCCTTGGTGCAACTGGCGCGCGACAACCAGCGGATCAACCCCGGCGATGTGCTGCGCTTTGAGCGGTTGTACCGCCGGCTGCCTGAACTCTTCCCGGCGGAACCACCGGCCCTGCTGCATGGCGATCTCTGGAAGAACAACTACTTGGCATCCACCACCGGCGAACCGGTGCTCATCGATCCCGCCGTGTATTACGGGCACCGGGAAATGGACCTGGCGATGACCCGGCTGTTCGGCGGTTTCGATCGGGAATTCCATACCGCGTACCAAGAGGAGGCCCCGTTGGCACCGGGATGGGAAGATCGTGTGGACCTCTGCAACCTGTATCCCGTACTGGTGCACCTCAACCTGTTCGGGGGCAGCTATGCCAACCGCTTGGGCGCGTTGCTTCGCCGCTATGCGTAACGCTCACTCCCAGGTAGGCTCTTCCTGCCCGCCTTGGTTCTGCCCCGCCCCTTGGCCCCCCCGTTGGAAGCAGTTCAAGTCCACTTCGCCCATGCCCTCGGGTTTGGCAAAGTCGCCGGTGCTGATGGCAATGGTGCTGTCCGCATACACCTTGTTCATGTAGTAGCCGTAGATGGGCAGGGCCATGTTCGCTCCTTGCCCCTGATCGGTACGGCTGAAGCGCACGCTGCGGTCTTCCGCGCCGGTCCATACGCCGGTGACCAGGTCCGGGGTGATGCCGATAAACCAGCCATCGCTGTTGTTCTGGGTAGTACCGGTTTTGCCGGCCGTGGGGAACTTGATGTTGCCGTACTTGGCCCGGTTGCCCCAGCCCATGCGCAGGCGCATGCCCGTGCCGACGGTTTTGCCCGTGCTGGGGTTGTAGGCACCGTCCACCACGCCTTTCAACATGTTGAGCATGATGTATGAGGTGGTGGGGTCCAGGGCTTCCTCGGTCTGCGGGGCCATGTCCAAGAGGGTGTTGCCGTTCTTGTCCTCGATGCGCGTGTACACCATGGGGCGGATGTACACCCCTTCATTGGCGAAGGTGGAGAAGGCTCCGGTCATTTCCTCCAAGGTGAGGTCGGCCACGCCCAGGCAAAGCGAAGGCACGGGCTCCAGCGGGCTTTTCACCCCCATGTGCCGGGCCAGGGTGGTCACCGATTGCGGGCCGTACTGTTTCATGATCCACGCGGTGATCGTGTTCATGGAATTGGCCAAGGCGAACTTGAGGGTGACCATTCCGCCGTATTTGTTGTCGCTGTTCTGGGGGCACCAATCCGGCTGGCCGGCTGGCATGTTGAAGCAGGTTTTCTGGTTGGGCAGCTCGGTGCAGGGCGACATGCCCTCGCGAATGGCGGTGGCATACACAAAGGGCTTGAACGTGGAACCCACCTGCCTGCGGGCTTGGGCCACGTGGTCGTACTGGAAGTGCTTGAAATCAATGCCGCCGACCCAAGCCTTGACGAAGCCCGTGTGGGGGTCCATGCTCAACAGGCCGCTCTGCAGGAAGCTCTTGTAATAGCGGATGCTGTCATTGGGCGTCATCAGGGTATCCACCTCGCCATGCCAGGTAAACACGGTCATCCGGGCCGGGGTGTCGAACTGTTTCTCGATGCCCTGCTTGTCCAGCACGGGCCACCAGGTATCACAGCCGCCCTTGGCCGGGTCGCAGTGGTAGCTGCTCTTGCCTTGCAGTTTTTCCTTCACGATGTAGGCTGCGGGCCGTTGGCAGTTGGGGCAGAGCTTTCCCGTGAGCGTTTTGTAGCGGTCGCTGCGCATGCGTGCCGACGCCATGATGGCCTTGATCTCATCCGGACTGACCCGGAAATCGAACGGCCTGTTCTTCTTTTTGGCCAGGTCCTTGAAGAACTCCGGCTGCAATTCGCTGGCCAAGTGCTCGCGAACGGCCCACTCCCCGAAGCGCTGCATGCGGCGATCGATGGTGGTGTACACCTTCAGTCCATCGGTATAGATGTCATAGGCCGATCCATCGGGCTTGGCGATCTTGAGCTTTCCGGTTTCGGGGTCCTTGGCTGAGAAGAGGCGTTGAAGCTCGCTGCGCAAGGCTTCCCGCAGGTAGGGTGCGGGGCCCTCGGTATGGTCCACACGCTGAAAATCCAGGCCCAATGGCAGCACTTTGAGCGAGTCGTAGGCCTGGCGGTCCAAGAATCCGTTCTTCACCATTTGGTTGAGCACCACCATGCGGCGCTGGAGGGTGGCTTCGGGCCGGCGCAATGGGTTGAAGAGCGCGGGGTTCTTGCACATGCCCACCAGCATGGCCGCTTGTTCCACGCGCAACGAATCGGGGGTGGTGTTGAAATAAACGCGTGCTGCGGAGTTGATGCCCACCGCTTGATTGATCCAATCAAAGCGGTTGAGGTACATGGCGATGATCTCTTCCTTGGTGTACTCGCGTTCCAGCCTGGCCGAAATGATCCATTCCTGGAATTTCTGGAACACACGGCCCAAGAAATCCTGGCGCACATCATGGAAGAGCATTTTGGCCAGTTGCTGGGTAATGGTGCTGGCCCCGCCGCGTTTGCCCAGGAACACTGCGGCCCTCATTGTTCCGCGCAGGTCCACGCCGCTATGGGTGAAGAAGCGCTCATCTTCAGTGGCCACCAAGGCATGCACCACATTGGGGTTGATCTTGGAAAAATCCACCGGTATGCGGTTTTCGCGGTAGTACTGTCCCATCAGGGTGCCATCGCTGAAGAGCACCGTGGTGGCCAGGTCGCTCCGGGGGTTCTGCAGCTCCGCCGTACCGGGCAGGTCCTTGCTGGAGGCGGCCAGGAGCAATAAGGTGAGCAAGCCCGCCACCGGCCCCAGCACCGCCAGCCACCACAAGGCATACCACCGTTTATTCCGGCCTGGGGCCGGCGCCGTGCCTGCCGTGGTCTTGCGGTTCATTTCCTGTTTGCCGGATCCTCCACGCTGATGCCTACATCGATCACACCGGGCAGCTCCTCTGAGCGCATGGCTTGCTCCAGCGTGAAGAGATAACGGCCCTGCTCGGGGAATCTGTTGTTGATGCGGTAAAGCACATGGGCCTGGAACCTGTCGCTGAAGATGAACCCGGTGCCCTTGCCGTACCAGCGGCCCGCGGGATCGGCCAAGGTACATTCCACGGTGTCGGTGAAGCTGCGGCCATCGGGCCCTTGCAAAGTGGTGAAAAGGAAGAGGTTGCTGAAGGGATAGTCTCCGGTATGGCGGATGTCCAGGAAGATGTCTTTTGCCGCCATGGTATCGGTGACCTCGAAAACGAACTGTGGTTTCCAGGAACGATGCCAGCGGCCATCGGGCACCTGGCGGCTCTCCTGGAAGGCCACATGCCGGGTGCAGGCCGCCAACAGCAGGGCTGCAAGCACGGAGATCGTAAAGGCGGGTTTCACGCGTTGCCGGGCTTGGGGCCGGTGGGTTTGGGTGATGCGCCGTTGCGGGGTCCTCTGCGCCGTCTGTCGCGGCCATCGCGGCTGCGGCGTCCGCCCTCGGCCGGTGCATTGCCGGGTTGGGGCATGGCACCTGCCTTGCGGCCTGGTTGGCCCGCATCGGCCTGTGTGGTCCGGCCTTCGGCGGAGGGCTTCTTGTTCCGGTCGCGGCCACGGCGTTTGCCGCTCTTCATTTTCTTGTCGAACCGTGCCAGGTCGTCGCCGCCATCGATCACATTCTCATAGTCGGCGGTTGGTGCTTCGGCCTGTTGGACCGCATGCTCCTCGGCCATGCGCAGGTCCACTTCCGGCTCTATGCCCTGCTTGTTCGCGGCGAGGATCTCACGGACGTTTTCCACCGGCAAGGCGGCCATGGCCACCGGTTCACCGGGCTTTTTGAAGAGGTACCACATAAGCCCCTTGAAGATGTCGGTCTTCATGTGGGTGCCGGTGCCCTGCTTGGTCTTCAACTTGGCATTGGGCGATGGATAGCTCTTGATGGCCTCGATGTACATGTCCAGCTCATAGTTCAGGCAGCACTTGAGCTTGCCGCAGAGGCCGGTGAGCTTCTGGGGGTTGAGCGCCAGTTGCTGGTACCGGGCGGCGCTGGTGGTAACGCTGCGCAGGTCGGTGAGCCAGGTGCTGCAGCAGAGCTCCCTGCCGCAGGGGCCAATGCCCCCCAGGCGTGCCGCTTCCTGCCGGGCGCCGAGGAGCTTCATGTCCACGCGCACCGGGAAGCGGTTGGTGAGCTTGCGCAGCAGTTCACGGAAATCCACGCGTTCCTCGGCAGTATAGTAGATGGTGGCCCTGGTGCCGTCCCCTTGATATTCCACATCGCTCACTTTCAGGTCCAGCTTGGCCTCTTGGCAGATCTGCCGTGCGGCCTTGAGCAGCCCGTCCTCCTTGCCGCGGGCTTCATGCCAACGGTCAAGGTCTTCCTGGGTGGCCCTGCGCACCACCTTGCGCAGTTCATAGGTATCGGTGCCGGTGTTCTTGCGCTGCATTTGGGCACGCACCAGTTCACCGGCCAAGCTCACCACGCCCACATCGGTGCCCGAGGCGGCTTCCACCACCACGGCGTCGCCGGCGGTCAGGGGCGGTGCGCCGGCAAGCCGGTAAAAGTTTTTTCGGGTGTGCTTGAACTGCACTTCAACCGCATCAAAAGGAGGCATGCCGTTGGGCAACGGCACACCGGCCAGCCAATCATGCACTTCCAACTTGTTGCACCCTCCGGAACTGCAGGAGCCCTTGCTCTTGCACCCCCCCGGACCCTCCTTGGATGAACTCGCACAACCCGCACAGGACATTGGCGCGAAGATAGCGCCGGCGCCAGCCTGCGGAAGGTTGGTTGCTTGCTGCGGGCTTTTTATCCGGTCGCGCCTTCCTTGGCGCGCAGCAACGAACCCAGGCTGTAGCCCAGGTCCAACAACAGCACTTTCGGATTGGCGTTCCGCTCCAGGTGGCCATATGCGGCCTCCAGCTCCGCCCGCACTGCCTCCAGGCTGGCCATGTCCAGCACGGTGCTGAACTTCTGTACGAACGCCCGCTCCTCCCCGCCGGCAGTGATCAGCTGGGGCAGGTCCTGCAGGTGCAGCATGCACTGGCGCATCAAATAGAGCGCATAGGCCATGAGGCCCTTTTGGGGCTCGCGCCCCATTTTGGCAAATTGGTCGGCAGCGGCCACGGCTTCCTCCCATTTGCGGGCGTAGCAGGCGCGCAGCCAATCGCGCAGAAAGAGAAAGGATTCCGCCTCGCGGCCTTCGGCCATGGCCCAGGCCTCCAAGAGATCGCCTTCACTGCGTGCCGCAATGCCGCGGGCCTGTTCGCCGCTCAGCCCGGGGAAGCGCTGCAGCACGGCGGACGCCACCTCGCCGGGATCCGGTGATGCCACTTTCACCAGCTGGGTGCGGCTGAGGATGGTGGGCAGCATCCGGTCGTTGGAGTGGCCGGCAAGCAGAAATGCCGTGCGCGGCTCGGGCTCCTCAAGCACCTTGAGGATCTTATTGGCCATGTAGGCATCCATGAGCTCGGGCAGCCAGATCAACATCACCTTCCACCCCCCGGCAAAGGCCTTCAGGCTGAGCTTGCGCACCACTTCCCCGGCGATATCCACGCCCATGCGCAGCTGCTTGTTCTCGCCTTTGAGCCTGACCCGCCAACCCTCATCATCCAAATAAGGCTCTTCCAGCACGGCTGCACGCCATTCCCCGGCGAACGGCTCGCAGGTACGCACCTCCTTGGACAAGAAGATGGGAAAGACCAGGTTGAGGTCCGGGTGGGCCAGCTTGGCGGTCATCTTGCAGGCATTGCACTGGCCGCAGCCGTCGCCCTCGCCGGGCTGCTCACAAAGCAGATAGGCCCCATAGGCCAAGGCCAAGGGGAGCGCCCCGCTGCCACGCGGCCCGAGGAAGAACTGGGCATGGGGGATCCGCCCTTCACGCAGGTTGCCGATCAGGCGTGCCTTCAGCGCCGCATGGCCGATGATCTTGTTGAACTGCACGGTGCAAGTTTACGGCGGGTTGCAGGGGCGAGCAGACCCGGGGACCCAGCCAAACGCATCTTATTATCCGCGTCGTTGATGGAGTACCTTATAACACCCCACAACGAGGCCACGGTGGCAATGGTCCTATGGAGGTCTTCTTCCATCCTCGGCCTACCCCTCACTGCAAGGTGGAACTCACCGTACACCGTCCGTGGCTGCGGCAAACGGTGAGGTGGATCCGGGTGTAGAAGCCTTTGCCCGGCCAGGAGACTTGCCGGGCCACACGGGAGCGGTATATTTGGTGGTGCGCGATGCCGCCGGCCGGGTGTTGCACCGCTACGCCACCAGCGGGCAACAGGGGCGGCACAGCTGGGATACCCGGGGCTTGGCACCGGGCCTGTACCTGGTGGAACTGCACAGGGATGGAGGCGTGGAACGGACCGAACGATTGGTGGTGCAACATTAGAGGGCATCTCAAATTTGTTTTTGGAAGCGAACTTGCGGGATTTCGCGGCCAGATGAGGCGCGAAACCGGAGCATAGCCGGTGGCTATGTGAGGATTGAGCAACGATATATGGCCGTGAAAGACCCAAGTGCAGCCCGAAGGATAATTTTGAGATGCCCTCTATTCACGTGATCAATGCCCCCAATGAACTTGCGACCTTTCCGGAACATAGCTGCGCATCTGTAGACGCAGTTGAAATGCGAAATGGTATTTCCCGGGCGATCCGAACTGTGTTTCCGCATTGGTCAATGTCCGATACTTTCGCGCCATGCAGACCATGGACAACTTCAACTTCAAGGGGCGCAAGGCGCTGGTGCGCGTAGACCTCAACGTGCCCTTGGATGCCGACCTGAGCGTGGCCGATGACACACGTGCCCGGGCCATCCTGCCCACGGTGCGCAAGATCCTATCGGACGGGGGCAGTGCGATCTTGATGAGCCACCTAGGCCGGCCCAAGGGCAAGGTGAACCCGGCGATGAGCCTGGGGCCCGTGGCCAAGCACTTGGCTGGTTTGTTGGGCGTACCCGTGCAGTTCGCCACGGACTGCATCGGTGAACAGGCCCGTGCCAAGGCGGCGGCCTTGAAACCCGGGGAAGTGCTGGTGCTGGAGAACCTGCGGTTCCACCCCGAGGAGGAGCAAGGAGACGAGACCTTCAGCAAGGCCCTGGCCGCCCTGGGCGATGTATACGTGAACGATGCGTTCGGTACGGCACACCGGGCCCACGCCAGCACCACCATCGTGGCCCAATACTTCGCGGAGGCCAAACTGTTCGGCTACCTGGTGGCCAGCGAACTGAACAGCCTGGCCAAGGTGCTGGACCGGCCCGAGAAGCCGCTGTGCGCGATCGTAGGCGGGGCCAAGGTGAGCAGCAAGATCGAAGTGTTGCGCAACCTGCTGGTGAAATGCGATGAGCTGATCATCGGAGGGGGAATGGCCTTCACCTTCATTAAGGTGATGGGCGGGCAGGTGGGCAATTCACTGGTGGAGGACGACCATGCGGCCACGGCCCGCGTGATCCTTGCAGCCGCCAAGGACAAGGGCGTGAAACTGCACCTGCCCGTGGATGCCGTGGTGGCCGATGCCTTTGCTGACCATGCCAGCACGGATGTGTGCCCGGCGGACGCGATCCCGGCGGGTTGGATGGGTTTGGACATCGGACCGGCCAGTATAGCGCAGTTCAGCGAGGTGATCAAGCGCAGCCGGACCATCTTGTGGAACGGGCCGATGGGGGTGTTCGAGATGCCGAGCTTCCAAAAAGGCAGCTTGGCCGTGGCCCAGGCCGTGGCGGATGCCACGGCGCATGGTGCCTTCTCTCTCGTGGGCGGTGGCGATAGTGTGGCCGCCGTGAACCGGTTCGGCCTGGCGGACAAGATCAGCTATGTGAGCACGGGCGGGGGCGCCATGCTGGAATACCTGCAAGGCAAGGTGCTGCCCGGGATCGCTGCCGTGCAGAACAGCTGAACCGATCGCTGCCGCAAACAAGCGGACCAGCTCCGGGGTGGTAGGGCCCGGCACCGCCGTTGCGGCCCAGGGCAAACGCATCTGAACTTCGGGCTGGCCACAATTCAGGCTTGGCTCAATGATGTCTTGGCCCTTCGAGCCTGTTTAGGATCTCTTCAAACTCGTCCTCCGGTCTCTTTTCCGCCCATGCTTCACCGGAAAATGATCCCGTAGACACCGAGTTGAATGAGCGTGCAGGAGCGGCTTTGTACCGGGCCGATCCCGCTCTGTACAAAGCCCGATACCGTGCTGAAGGCACGGCACATTTCAGCCCTTGGCGGTGCCAAGGGCTGAAATGTGCGTAGATGCGGCAGAGGGCTGTAGGCCCGTAACATCATGAGCCTTGCTCTTCATTGCCCCGGTCTACCTGGCCTATGTGCGTGGCCTTCAGCCCCGTTCGAACCCGCAACAAACAAGCCCATGGCGGTGCCATGGGCTTGTTTGTTGCGGGCCTTTGGCCCTTTGAAGCGGTGCCCACGGAGCAACTGCACCAAGCAGGTCATCGGCCTTGCTATCCAGCGCAAAGTGCGAAGACAGGTCCAACGATCATCAACATGGTGCATGGGCCCTCAATGGCCCATGAGGAAGAATTGTTAGGTGCGTTTGCCCGCCGTTGCGGCCAGGTGCAACACCGGCCCATCCTATCTTCGCGAACACAAGCATCCCTTATTCCCATGACGCTGATCCGTTCCTCCTTCACGCTCGCAATGGCCTTGGTAGCGGCCACCACCCTTCGCGCCCAAAACGCATTGAAGGACGGCACCACCCTGCAATGGGACAAAGAGATCGCCGTGGGCACGGATTCGCTGCGCAACGACAGCGTTACCGTGGCCGCGCTCACGGTCCCGGTGTATGAAGCATCCGCCTCGCAGGTCACCGGCCTGTTGAAGACGGTCATGCCGGGCGCAACCTTCAAAAAGCAGGGCGACCTGCTCAAGGCCAGCGGGGTGAACTTCGGCGGGAGCGGCAGCCTGACGGACGTGCTGGCCCGCGTGGTACAGGACAAGAAACAAGGCAGAAGCATGCTGGCCTTGGCCTTTCTGCAACCGGGCACCTCCACGGCGCTGGACCTTGCCACTCTTCAGCCGGCCGTGCGCGACTTGGGCGTGCAGCTCAACAAAGCGGTGGTGCAAAGTCAATTGAACACGTGGTCCTCCAAGCTGGACAAAGCGGGCAGCAAGGCGGAGAGCGCCACCCAAAGCCAGGACAAGGCCCAAGGCCGGGTGAACAAGGCACAAGCCAACCTGGACAAGATCGCCAAGGAGAAGAGCAAGCTGCAGAGCGAGCATGCCATCATGCAAAAGGAGATCGACCTGTACAACCAGAAGTGGACGCTGAGCCAAGACCCCAAGGATTTCAAGAAGCTCACCAAGGCCCGGGAAAAGATCACCAAAAACGAAGGGAAAATGGCCAAAGCCATGGACAGCGAGGCCAAGGCCCAGAAGGAACTGACCAAGAGCGGCACCGCATTGCCCCAGGCCCAGAAGGCCAAGGAGGAGAAGGCCGCTGCCCAAGCCGAGATCCAGCGCACGGTGGATGCCTTGCAGCGCAAGCTGGAGAGCATCCGCTGAGGCGTTTCACCGGCAAGGACCGCCCGCCGGGGGTTACTCCCCGGCCTGTACCAGCCGGCCCTTTTTCCGCAGCTTGCCCAACAGCCGTTCGGGAGCGTTGAGCTGGGCGTTGCCGTGCAACACCACCTTGCATCCCGGCCGTATGTCGAGCTTGGCCCTGGGATCCAGTTGCAGTTCCGAACCGGGCATCAGGTGCATCACGGAATTGTTCAGCAGCCGCAACTCCGCTTTGCGCTCCAACACCACCAGCGCCCCAGCGGCAACCGTGAATCGGGTGGCCGGGCTGAACCAAGCGCCAGCACCGTTTCCGCCCTGCTCCCCGAGCCGCGTGGGCGTGGCTGACCTGTCGATCAGCAGGGTTTTCCCCGGGGCCAGGGTCAAGGCCGTGCCGCGGTAACCGCCCAGCGCGGGCAGCACGATGCTGTCCGCGCACCAGCGCACATCTTCGGCAAGGTGCGTATCACCGCTGCGTACGCGCACCACCATGTCGCCATTGGCGCGCTGTTCCTGCAGTTCCACGCTGATCCCATTGAGATACACGGTACGGTTGTCCGGGTTTTTCGCCTTGTTCACCTCCTTGTTCATATTGGCGGCGAGGGTAAGCATGTTGGCGCTGGACGGATTGGTGCCCATGGCAATCCGATGGTTGCCCTGCGGGGTGAAGGCATGGCGGGAGCTGCCCATATAGCCGCCGTCGTCCACCATGCGCCCGTTCCAAATGCCGACCCGGGGGACGATGGCTTCCTTGCGGGTAAGCTTGCCGTCGCCGTTCTTGTCGAACAAAGGGAACTCCTGCTCCTGGGTGCCGGTGAGGGGATTGGACCAGGCCGGTTTGGAGAGGAACGGCTCGGTGGGCCCCGGCCAGAGGCACTTGAAGGTGATGGTGTCGCCCCGCAGGCGCCAGTCGTAGTTGCCGTTGGCAAGCACGGGCCGCAGGTAATCCGCATGCCCGCCGTAGATGTCCCTTCCCGTCCTGCGGTCCTTGTCCACCTGCATTTGCGCGTAGATCCCGGGCACGGCCGGTTTCACGCAGCTCATGTACTGGTATTGGAACTGGTCCGTGGGCGAACTGTTGCGTGCCGTGCCTTGGTGATTTTCCAGCCACAGCCACTGGGGGTGCTCATCCGCCGGAATGAAAGGCATGCGGATCCGCAAGGCATCGCCGGTGGAAACAAAATCGCGCAGCACGTACAGGCCGGTATCGCCGGCCAGCGGATCGATGTCGGCGTTGACTTCAGCACCGTCCAAATTGCGGGCCCGGATGCGGTAGCGGCTGCCGGGCGGCTGCCACCCCATGCGGTCGCGGTCCCAACCGCTGCAGGTGAGCAAGGAGCTGTTGGCTGCACCCATCAGGCTCCAGCCTCCTTGCACGGGAATGAAATATCCGGTGAAAATGGGGGCGTTGCCGCCGCCACTGTGAAAGTTGTTGCCGCCCAGCAGCAGGTGGTTGAACTCGTGCTTTAGGATGCCGAAGGGCAGGCCGTTCTTGGCACCGAACCGGCTTTGGGTATCGCTGGGGTGGCCGTAAAGCAGGCCCGCGCTTCCCGCATCGGTGCTGCCTTGCCCGTGGGTGAGCACATGGCTGTTGCGCACGATCACCATCACGTGGTCGTAGCTGGGCAGATCGTCCGGCAAGTTGATCTTGGGCATGCCGGGTTTCCCCCCGTCGGTCCACTGGTCGAAGTCGGCCACGGACAGGCCGTGGGCGGTGATCAGTTCCCCGAACTTGTTGGCGCCCTCCCAGGCCATTGCGCTCCAGTCGCCCATGCGGTCCTGCTCGCTTTCGCGGATGGTCACCAGGCGGTTGATGTAGTCGCCCAGCACCGTGAACCGCCCCAGGCTCACATCGCGGTAGTAGCGCGTCACTTCCCCTTTCGGCTTGTCCGTGGGAAAGGGATCGAAGAGCTCGTCCTTCCACGTGGGCAACTGGCCCTTGGGCCAGTGGGGAGCACCTTTGGGCTGGGGGTCTTTTGCCGGGTCCTTGTCGTAGTCGACCTCAGCGAAGATCACCAGGATCCGGATGGTGCCGTGCGGACTGAGGTACCAGCCGTTGGCGCTGTTGGGCACCTGGCTGCTGTCGGTGGCCGTATCGGGCTGGGCGCACAGGCCCATGGCGAACAGCCAGAAAAGCAGGAAAGCCGCTCGGCGCATGCGCCCAAGGTAACCTATTGCTTGGGAGCCTTGAAGAGCGGCACGGCACCACAAGGCTCGCCGAACATCAGGTTCCTTACCACGGGCATCAGTTTGGCGGAGAGTTCCACGTAGGCGTTCAGCGGCACGGGCAATTTGCTGCAGCCCTTCACCATCACGCGGGCATCGCGCCACGGTTCCACGTCCAACTGCTGCACAAAGCGGGTGAAGAGGGCGCGTTCCAATGCTTCCCCGTCACCTTGGGTGATGAATGCCGCATGCGGTTGCAAGTGCACGGCGACGAGCATAAAGGCCCACGTGGGGATGATCGCGTCCGCGGAACAATGCACAGAGACGCACTTGTCCTTGTACTGCGCCCAGTGGTGCGCTTTGCAGAAGGCCCGCAGGTCATCCTCCTTCAGCGCGATCTCCTGCCAGAGCAGCGGTTTGAGGTCGAACACCACACGTTCGCCCTGCGGGTAGAGCTCTTCCAGGTCCAAGGTGATCACGCCGCTGCTGGCGACCTTGTTGAGGATGGGACCGTCCGTCATTTTCAGCTCTGCTTATTAAGCTTTCCGCATCTGAATACGGTCTACATGAACCCCAGCTCCAACTGCGCGGCTTCGCTCATCATGTCCTTGGTCCACGGCGGCTCGAAGGTGAGGTCCACCTTGGCGCCGTTCGCGCCCATGGTTTGGGCCACCTTCTCCTCCACCTCGCCGGGCAGCGATCCCGCCACGGGGCATGCCGGGCTGGTAAGGGTCATTTTGATGTACAGGCTGGCGTCGTCGTTGACCACCACGTCGTAGATCAGGCCCAGCTCGTAAATGTCCACGGGGATCTCCGGGTCGTAGATGGTCTTGAGCGTCAGGATCACGCGCTCCTCCAGTTGGGTCTTCTCCTCGGGGGTCATTTCCATGCGCCGCAGGTGCGGCTTGGGTGTCAATTGTCCTATGCCTGGTGTCTAGTGTCCTATGTCAACTGCTCTATGCCTGTTGCCCGATGCCTGATGCGGCGGATAGGACATTGGGCATAGGACAAGTCCTGTTCTGCAACGCATCTCATCCCGTATAAGCCAGCGCGTAGCGTTTCATCTGGTCGATCATGGCACTGAGGCCGTTGGCGCGGTTGGGGCTCAGGTGTTCGCGCAGGCCGATGCGGTCGATGAACTCGGTGGAGGCACCGATGATCTCTTGCGGACTGCGGTCGTTGTACACGCGCACCAGCAGTGCCACGATGCCCTTGGTGATCAAGGCGTCACTGTCGGCGGTGAAGTGAATGGTGCCTGTACCGGGCGGGGCCGAAGCGCGGTACGCTGCATGGAGCCATACCCGGCTTTGGCAGCCGCGCACCAGGTTACCGTCCACTTTGTGTTCCGGGGCGATCAGCGCAAGGTCCTTGCCCTGCTCGATGAGCTGCTCATAGCGGTCTTGCCAATCGCTGAGCATGGCAAACTCATCAACCACCTCCTGCTGGGCCTGTGCCAATGTGCTTGTTTCTTGCATTTCACCCTGAGCTTGTCAAAGGGTCATCGCAATAGTTTCACGGCTCTCCGGGCGGCCGCCACCAAGGCATCCACTTCGGCCAGGGTGTTGAACGGTGCAAAGCTCGCGCGCGTAGTGCCGTTCACGCCGAACCGGTCCATCAACGGCTGGGTGCAGTGGTGGCCCGTGCGCACCGCGATACCTTGCTGGTCCAACAAGGTGCCGAGGTCGTAGTGGTGCACGCCTTCGATCGTGAAACTGATCACGCCCACCTTCTTCGCGGCCGTGCCGATGATGCGCAGGCCGTCGATCTGCAGCAGCTCCTTGGTTGCGTGCTCCAGCAGCGCCAGTTCCTGCGCGGCCATGGCGGCCATGCCGGCGTCGTGCATCCAACGCACCGCCTCGCCCAGGCCCACGATGCCCGCAATGTGGGGCGTGCCGGCCTCGAACTTGAAGGGCAGTTTGGCGTAGGTGGTTTTCTCGAATGTCACGCGGTCGATCATCTCGCCGCCGCTTTGCCAGGGCGGCATGCGCTCCAGCAGCTCCTCCCGTCCGTACAGCACACCGATGCCCGTGGGCGCGTACATCTTATGGCCGCTGAAGGCGTAGAGGTCGCAACCGAGGTCCTGCACGTCCACGGAAAGGTGCGGCACCGCTTGCGCGCCGTCCACCACCGTGGTGGTGCCGTGCCGCTTGGCCTCCGCCACCAATTCCTTCACCGGGTTGATGGTGCCCAGCGTATTGCTCACATGCGAAATGGCGAGGACCTTCGTGCGGTCCGTGAACGGACCGTCAGTCCGGGCTTGGCCCGGGATCCCGGCCAGGTCCAGCTCACCTTGCTCGGTGACCGGGACCACCTTCAGCACCGCGCCATGGCGTTCGCACGCCAGCTGCCAGGGCACGATGTTGGCGTGGTGCTCCATGCCGGTGATGAGCACCTCATCGCCGGGCTTCAGCAACAGTTGGCCCAGGCTGTACGCGGCCAAATTCAGGCTGGCCGTTGTACCGGCGGTGAACACCACCTCGTGCGCGTGCTTTGCGTTGATGTGGTCGCGCACCGCTTCCCTGGCGGCCTCCTGGGCTTCGGTGGCCAGGTTGCTCAGTGTATGAACGCCGCGGTGCACGTTGGCGTTGATGCGCCGGTAGTAGCCGTCCACGGCCTCGATCACGCGCAGCGGTTTCTGGCCTGATGCGGCGTTGTCGAAATACACGAGCGGCCTGCCATGCACCAATTCATTCAAGATCGGGAACTGCGGGCGGATCCGTTCCACATCCAAGCCCAGGTGTTCCGCCGTGGTGTTCATGATCATTTGCCGCGAAGGGCACAACGCACATGAAGGGCGCGCCGGAATTGTTGGTGCCCTTGGTATACGTTGCGGCCCGGCCCGGTCATAGCGTTTCCAACTTCGTATCGATCAATCCCGTGAGGTGCGTCCGCCATTCGGCATTGGCAATGCGCTCCACCACTTCGGTGACGAAGGCATGGGCCATCAGCCTGCGGGCCTCTGCCTCGCCGACCCCGCGCGAGCGCAGATAGAACAGGGCTTGTTCATCCATGCGGCCGATGGTGCAACCGTGGCTGCACTTCACGTCGTCTGCGTAGATCTCCAGCTCGGGCTTGCTGTACACGCGGGCGTCATCGCCCGCCAGCACATTGGCGTTGCGCTGGTAGGCACGGGTGCGTTGGGCATCCTGCCGCACGTAGACGCGACCGTTGAACACGCCGGTGGCCTTGCCCGCAACGATGCCCTTGTAGAGCTCATCGCTGGTGCAATCCGCCACGTCGTGGCTGATGCAGGTGTGGTTGTCCGCGTGTGCGGTGCCGTTCAGCAGGTAGGTGCCGTTGAGCTCGGCATGGGCGCCAGCGCCGGCCAGGGACACGAACAGTTCGTTGCGCACCAGGGTGCCGTGGAGCGTGGTGGTGTCCACGCTGAAGTGCCCGCCCGCAGCCACTTCCACGGCGTCCAGGCCGATGTCGGCCGGGCCGTCCGGCTCGTTCTGCGCCATGTGCAAGGTGAGCTCGGCCCCATCGCCCACCACGCACTCGCGCACGCTGTTCACCAAGGAGGACGCGGCATTGCCGATGGCGACATGCTCATCGATCAGCTCCACCTTGGCACCTTCGTGCAGCATGATCAGGTCGCGCGGCTGGATCAGCATGGGTCCACCATTCCCGGTGGTGATGCGCAGCACATGGACGGGCTTGGTGGTCTGTGCGCCCTTCACCGCCAAGATGATCAGTCCGTCCGTGGGGCCGGCGGCGTTCATGGCGGTGAAGAGCCTGTCGCCGATGGGTGCGATGCGGCCGTAGTTGGCCTGGAGCGGGCCATGCGCAAGGTGGTGGGTGATGCTGTCGATCACCACGCCCTTGTCGGCCTTCAGTTCGTCGCTGAGGTCCCGGCGGAAATGGCCGTTCACGAACACCACGCGCGTGGCGGGGAACGGCAGCCTTGGGGGAAGCTCCACCGGTGCATCGCCCGAGGGGGCGGTGTACGCAAAGTTGAACAGCTTGGCCACGCGGGTGTATTTCCAAGCTTCGGTCTTGCTGGTGGGCACGGGCAACGTTTGCACCAAAGCCAACGCTTCCGCAGCGCCGGGCCATGTGCTCCCTTCGATCAGGGGGAGCACGCCTTCCTTGGGATCAGTCATGGTTGCCGTGGCCATCACGCATGCTCCTTTACCCAATCGTATCCTTTCTCCTCCAGCTCCAGCGCCAGTTCCTTCGGCCCGCTCTTGAGGATCTTGCCGTCCGCCATCACGTGCACCACGTCGGGCACGATGTAGTCCAGCAGCCGCTGATAGTGGGTCACCACGATGAAGGCATTGTCCTTGCTGCGCAGTTTGTTCACGCCGCCGGCCACGATGCGCAGGGCATCGATGTCCAGCCCGCTGTCGGTCTCATCCAGGATGCCGAGCCGGGGTTCCAGCATGGCCATCTGGAAGATCTCGTTGCGTTTTTTTTCACCGCCGCTGAACCCCACGTTCAGGTTGCGGTTCATCAGGTCCGGCTCCATCTCCACCAGCTTGGCGCGTTCGCGCACTAGTGCCAGGAAGTCTTTCCCGCCCATTTCCGGTTGGCCGTTGGCGATGCGTTTCTCGTTGAGCGCCGTGCGCAGGAAATTCAGGTTGCTTACCCCGGGGATCTCCACCGGGTACTGGAAGGCCAGGAACAAACCCTTCCAAGCGCGTTCTTCGGGGGCCAATGGCAGCAGGTCCTCGCCTTGGTAGGAGATGGTTCCTGAGGTGACTTCATAGTCTTCGCGGCCTGCCAGCACATTGGCCAAGGTGCTCTTGCCGCTGCCGTTGGGCCCCATGATGGCGTGAACCTCGCCCGCTTTTACCGCCAAGTTCAAGCCCTTGAGGATCTGCTTGTCCCCAATGCTCGCTTGAAGTCCGTTGATCTTCAGCATGTTGTCCGGATGTATGTCGCCGTCCTACTTATTTAGATTAATTCTAATTAGAATGGCGGCGCAAAGGTAGCCCATGCGGAATTGGGCTACAAGCGCGAGCGTGGTGCGGCAACCGGCGTGCCCGGGCGGCAAGCACCAGAGGCCGTGCCCGGCGCTAGACCGCCAGCAAGGCTTGCTCCAAGTCGGCGATCAGGTCTTTGGGATGCTCCACGCCCACGCTGAGCCGGACCAGACCACCGGTGATGCCGAGCTTTTCGCGCTCGCCCGGGTCCACGCCCACATGGGTCATGGTGGCGGGGTGTTCGGCGAGCGATTCGGTGCTGCCCAGGCTCACGGCGAGCTTAACGAGCTTGAGGGCATTGAGGAAGCGGAAAGCCTCCGGTTCACCGCCCTGCACATCAAAAGAAAGCATGGCGCCGGCGCTGAAACACTGGTTCTTGAAGACGCGCTGCTGGGCGGGATCTTCGATGAAGCCGAGGTAGTGCACCTTCTTCACCTTGGGGTGCTGCTTGAGGAAATCGGCCACCTCCGCTGCGCCCCGGGCCTGGGTTTCCATACGGGGTTTGAGGGTTTCCAGGCTGCGCAGCAGGAGCCAGCCGGTCCACGGCCCGGCCATGCAACCCAAAAAGCTGCGCAGGCCTTTCACGCGTGCCATCAGTTCCTTGCTGCCCAGGCAGGCGCCAGCGATCACGTCGCTGTGGCCGCCGATGTACTTGGTGGCCGAATAGAGCACCAGGTCGGCACCCTGCTTCATGGGGTGCTGCCAGAGCGGCCCCATGTACGTATTGTCCACGGCCAGCAGCACGGGCCGCTCCGCCGTGCTGAACTGTTTGGCCAAGCGGCTGCAGGCGGCGATGTCGATCAGGATGTTGGTGGGGTTGGCCGGGGTCTCCACGTAGATCATTTTCAAGCGGTCGGCCTTGCCGCTCTTGCGCACGATCTCCTCCAGGCGGTCCTGCTCCCACGGATAGAAGCCCAGCACCTCAATGCCGAAGCGGGTGAGGATGTGCTTGATGAAGTGGTCGGTTCCCCCATAGATCGGGTTGCTGAACAGCAGCAGGTCACCGGGCGAAAGGAACTCCAGCAAGGTGGTGGTGATGGCGCTCATGCCGCTCTCGAACACGGCGCAGTCACCTGCTTGTTCCCACAGGCCGAGGCGGTCCTCCAGGATCTCCAGGTCGGGGTTGTTCAGGCGGCTGTAGATCAGCCCGAGCTCCTCCCCTTCGCTCTGCTCGCGCAGGCCGTAGGCTACTTCAAAGAAAGCCTTGCCGTCCTCCGCCTTTTGGAAAACGAAGGTGCTGGTTTGGAAGATGGGGCATTTCACGGCGCCTTGGCTGAGCTCGGGCTTGTAGCCGTAGCTCATCATCAGGCTTTCGGGGCGAAGCAGCTTGTGGTCCATGGGGCGAAGCTACCGGATCCGCGGAAGTTGCGGGCGGTCACGCAACGCCATCACTCGCGGCCAACGGCTTCCTGCACCGCATCCACGGCACGGTTCAGCCACTTGCCGTTGCCCAGGGCCGGAACGAGCAGCGGAGCGAATGCCTGGAGCGGTCCGTACAGCGCGGAGCCTTCCACGGTCTTCTTGGAGATCACGCTGGAGGAGCCCGCCGTTGCTGAAAGGAGGTTCAGCACCACGCTGAGCATGAACGCCCCGCGCAAGGCACCGAAGAACAAACCGGCCACCTTGTTGGGCAGGGCCAGCATGGCCAGGTCCAAGGCCTTGGTGAGCACCTTGGCCAGCAGGTGCACCACCAAGAGAATGGCGATGAAGGTGATCATAAAGGAGATGACTTCCTGCTCCGGGCCCAAGCCTGCCCAAGCGGCCACCCGTGCATTGTAGCGCGATGCCGCCCAGATGCCCAGGAACAAGGCCAACAAGGAGGCCGCCTCCACCACCAGGCCGCGAAAGAACCCTTGCACGGCAGCCGCCACCAACAAGGCCAGCAGTACCCAGTCCAACCAGTTCATGCGGCAAGTGTACGGCACACGGGTCCGGTTGGCCGTACCGAACGCAGGGAGGCCCGCAAAACCGCGCGGCTTCGCATGGAGCCCATACTGCGTCCGTAGCGGCAGTGGCGGGCCGCCCGTGCCGCAGCCAAGATCGGCCGGTGCGCATCGGCACGGCCGGGCATACCTTCACCGCCTGCAATGGACTTGGTGTTCGAGAAGCGTTGGCGCGACCTGATGAAGGAAATGGAGCAACACTTCGGCATGCCCATGGAACTCGACGCGATGCTCTTTCTGATCGGTGTGCAGGAGTTGGGGCAACCGGCGCGGGACTTCAAGAAAGACGAAAAGGTGAACCTGATGCACATCGCCGTATCGGTACTGCTCACCCCGTACGGCTATTACAAGGAGCTTGGGCGCGATGCCGATGGCTGGCCGCACTTTGAACGGGCCAAGGAACTGCCGCCATTGAACGGCAAGGAACAGGAACGGCTGATCAAAGAATCCATCCTTCATTACTTCGAGAAGGGGTGACACCGGCTGCGCCTGCGCAAAGAAGCTCCCTGTCCTGCCGGAGCGCGTTGCCGCACCACGGCGGGTAAAAACAAGGCAAAATGGACCAGCAACAACCCGATCACAGGGCCAAGACCCCCCTCGGCAACCGGACCGCCTCCACAGGCCTGCTGCTGCTGCTGTGCACTTGGGCGCTGCCCATGTTGCAGCACACCGTGCAGGCGCAGGAGCGGCACGTGCTGTTCACCGATCTGCCGCACGCGGCCACCGGCACTTCCGCATCCCCGATACTGGCCGGCGGTGAACTGCGTTCGCGCCTGGTGCGCCTGCAGCCCACTGCCGCCGACGGCACGCTTGATCTTTCGCGGCCTTTGGAGATCAACCTCTTCCACGATCTGTCCTTCACGGTGCAGCTGCAGCGCGATCCGCGGCCGGCATACCGGGGCCTGCAAGTGTGGAAGGGCCGCGTAGCAGACCACCGCTTCGACCACTTGCCGCACTACCGCAATACGCTGTTCGTGCTCAATACCGCCACGGGCAAGCTGGTGGCCCAGGTGGAAACGGAGCAGGGATTCTTCCAGGTATTGCCCGCGCCCGGCCCGGGCGAGTACCGTGTGCGGCAGTGCAAACCCTTCGGCAACGGGCGCTGTGGCATACTGGCAGCACACCCCGGCCAGCTGCCCGCGAGCGGGACAAGGGCTGCATGCGACACCAGCTGCAATGAAACTGATGCCGCCGGGCGCTATGTGGTGGACGTGTTTGCCGGCTATTCCGATACCGCCGCAGCCTTGGCCGGCGATCTGGAGGCCCACGCCCAAGCCAATCTGGAAACAGTGAACATGGGGCTGGCCAACTCCCTGCAGGACACCGTGTACCTGCGGCTGGTGGGCACGGGCACCACGCCCAACAACCCGGGCATAGTAACCAGCGTGTTGGAGGATGCCTGGAGCTGGTTCAGCGCGGCCAACGACAGCCTGGCGCCGGACCTGATCACCGTGTTCCAAACGCCCACCGGCGCGCCCGGCTCCGCCGGCGGCTGGGGCGGCATGCCCGGGCGCACCTCCGTATGCGGGGTGGAGTGGGGCACCGTGTTCCGCCATGAAGCGGGGCACAATGCCGGGGGAAACCATTGCTATCCGGACAATGCGGACTTCCGCAACGGCATGGACAACGGCCACTGGCGCACCCACCTCTGCGGCAATGACGTGAATTTCTATTCCACCCCGCTGGTGAACGACGACCAGGGCACGCCCATCGGCAACACGGACCAGGCCGACATGGTGCGGCAGTGGGCCGAAATGGCGCCGGTGATGGCCCGGTACGCCATGCACCGCGTGCCCTACTTCGAGGGCGACACGTGCGCCGGGCGCATCTGCCTGCCGCAGCACTGGGGCGGTGCGATCGAATACATCGACCAGGTGCTGTTCAACACCATCGACAACCAACAGGCCGATCCCGCTTGGAACTGCGCCGCAGTGACCGGCTACAGCGACTACACCGAACAGTTCACCGAAGTAGCCCGGGGAAGCACGCATGAACTGTACGTTTCGGCCACTGCCAGCTGGGAGGAATCCACCATGCGCGCCTGGATCGACTGGGACCATGACGGGCTTTTCACCGCCGATGAACAGGTGATGGACCTGTTCGGCACCGGCCCTTGGTACACGCCGGTCACGGTACCGGATGATGCGGCCTTGGCGGCGGTGCGCCTGCGGGTGCGCCTGCAATACGGACTGGACAACGACGCCAGCCCCTGCAATGCATCCGATTACTCCTCCGGCGAAAGCGAGGACTATACGGTGCAGGTGGTGGAGGGCATACCGGCGGGGGTGGCCGTCGCCGGGCCCGCCCCAACGGAGCTGGCCTTGTTCCCCAACCCGGCCAAAGGGACGGTGCGGATACAGGCATCGGGCCTGGAGGCGGGCCCTGTGTGGATCACCATTACCGGCAACACCGGGCAAATGGTGCTTTCCGCCGCACATGTCTGGCGTGGTCAAGCAGAGGCGTGGACACTGGACATCGGCAACCTGGCCCCGGGGGTGTACACCGCGCAACTTCACCACCCGGCCCAAGGCCTGTTCACGGCCCGCCTGGTGAAGGAATAGCTCTTGGCGCGGCTCAGATCACCAGCCGCACACCGCCCAGTTCCGCGATGCGGTACGGGAACCGGTCGCCCGGCGAGCCGATGAACATGAAGTTCGTGGGGATATGCCATTCCTCACTGAGCCGGTGCACCAGTTCGGGACCGAACAGGCCGCGCAGCTGGATGAACTCCACGTCCAAGGTGTCGTAGGCCTTGTCCAGCACCTGCACCTCGTGCAGGAACTCTTCGTGAACGTGCTCACCATCCTTGTGCACGGTGACGATCTTCAGCTTGCGGGTGATCTCGTTGGCCACCACATAGGCCATTACCCGGTTGATCACCGCCAGATCGTCGCCCTTGGAAAAATACACGAACTCCTGTCGGTTGAGCCGGCGGATGGTCTTGGACAGGGTGAAACGCCCCAGCGCCGCCAGGCCGGGCATGCTCTCCACAAAGCCGCCCACCCAGATCATCAGGTACTCCAGGATGGCCTTGCGGTTCAGCAGGAAAGCGATCACCAGCAGGAAGGGCACGAAGTACTGCAGGAAGACCACCAGGAACTCCGGGTTGAGCTTCACATTGCCATAGAGCGCGGCCAGCACGCCGAAGAGCGCCAGCGATACCACGGCCGTGGAGGCCGTTTCCGGCCGGGGCAGGCGGGCCCGCTTGATCTTCAGCATGAAATTGCCCAAGGCGAAGAAGGCCATTACCGTGAGGAAGGAAATGGTGTACACCCCCGCCAGTGCATCCACGCGCGCATTGGTGATCAACAGCACGGAGAGGCATAGCAGGAAGAAGAGGATGATGATGCGCGGGGAACTGCCTTGCTTGGTCTCTTTCAGCAGGAATTGGGGCAGGATGCGGTCCAGGGTCATGCGCTTCACCAGGCCGGTGACGCCCACATAGCTGGTGAGCACCGCGCCGCAGAGCACCACCACGGCATCGATGCTGATCACGGTGGCGAGCCATTGGCCGCCGATCTCCAGGCCCATGATCGAGAGCATGGCCTCGCTGTTGGAGGCGATGGTGGCCATGGGCAGCACCATCAGGCCGGCCACGGCGATCAAGGGGTTAAGCACGGTGACCGCCACCCACATGTTGCGCAGGGTTTGCGGAAACACGCCGTGCGCCTGTTCCTCCACGTAGTTCGCCGAGCTCTCGAAGCCCGTGACGCCCAGCATGGCCGTGCTGAAGCCCAGGAAGAGCGCCGTGGCGATGCCGTGGCCATCGGGCAGCGGCGCGTTCCAATTCAGGCTGAACACGGCGAACCCGTGCGTGGCCACATACCACAGCCCGCCCAGGATCAGCAGCACCATGATGGACAAGTGCGCGATGAAGATCACCGTGGCCACCACCGATGATTCGGAGATGCCCGCGATGCTCAGTGCCATGAACAGCAGCAGCACGCCCGCCGTGGCCAGCAGCACCGGCAGGGACGGCACCAGTGCATGCATGTAGTGCATGGCCGTGGTGCCGCTGAGCACCGCCGTGGCCATGTAGCTCAGGATGGTGAGCGTGGCTGCGATGCTCGCGTTGTACTTGTTGGTGGAGTTCAGCAGCACGTTGTAGGCCCCGCCGTTCAGCGGCAAGGCGCCCACCACCTCGCCGTACACCTTGCGGAACAGGAAGAGCACGCCGGCCACCAGCAACAAGGCCGGCACCGCCCATACGCCCGCATGCAGGATGGCGATGGAGCTCACATACAGGCAGCTGCTCGTAATGTCGTTGCCGGCAATGGCCGTGGCAGGCAGCGCGCCGAGCTTCTTTGGGGAAGTGGACATGGTGCAGCGGGGTCGGAATCCGGACAAAAAAAGGCCATTCACCCAAACATCACTTTCTCTACTGCCGAAAAAACGAAGGGCGGCACCCTTGAAGGCACCGCCCCGCCGTGGCATTTCCACCAAAACGCCACGGACCAACGGTCTATGACCGTCGTTGACCAAAAAACTTCGCGCAGATCGTTCCAAATGGCGACCCCCGCTTTCCATGGAGCAACACGCGAAAGCCGTTCCAACTTTGCCGCGTAAAGGGAAACTGCCCGCCGGCGCTTGGTGATCAGGACTTTAGAAAAACCCCCGAACACGCAAGGCGATCCACCATCGGGGAGATCCTTCCCCGTTTGTTGCACGTTGGGGAAGTTGCCATCTTTGGCTGGGGCCAACCCCGGCGCTTGGCGATGGACTACTACACGATCTTGGGCGTGGACCGCGGCTCCACCGCCGAAACGATCCGGAAAGCTTACCGCAAGCTGGCCCGGAAATACCACCCGGACCTCAACCCCAAGGACAAGGAGGCCGAGCGCAAATTCAAGGAGATCAATGAGGCCAACGAGGTGCTCAGCGACCCGGACAGCCGCAAGAAGTACGACAAGTACGGCGACCAGTGGAAGCATGCGGACCAGATCGAGGCCGCGCAGCGGGAGCGGGCTTCCGCAGGCGGCGGTCCATTCCAGGGAGGCGAACCATTCAGTGGCCGCACCGGCGGATCCAGCAGAGGCGATGAGCAGGACCTCAACGACATCTTCGGCTCCATGTTCGG
>JADZAC010000043.1 GCA_020852835.1 Flavobacteriales bacterium | reverse complement strand
AGCTGTTGGGGTCCGGTCGGGTGCGATTCACCGTGGCTTCACCGATGCACACAATGGGGCCGCCATCACCCGCCTGGGCCACCCCGTAGAAGGTTCCCGGGATGAAGGGGTCGCCGCACCAGATCATGTGGCCCTCCAGGTCGAAGAGGCTCACCATGGCAAATAGTGCGCCCCTGCGGCGTTCCCACCTATCCAAATTCTCGAGGCTGATCTCCGACATGGGGAATTGTACGCAGCCAAAATCCGCGCTCCAATTGGGCGGGGTGCCATAACCGGCGGCCGCATAGCCGATCAGGTTGTGGGCGGCATCGTACACGTTGGTGTGGGCATACCACCAGTCCTCGGCGCTTTCATCCTGGCTGGTGGGGCTGCCGGTGCAAGGGGTTTGTGCATAAGTCACCCCCGTGATGTTGTTGGGGTCGTTCGGGTCATGCACCACGTTGGTAAGTGTATGGGTGGTGCCGAACGGCGGCTTGTTGTCCAGCCAGCTTACCGAGCGCCATTCCACTGCCGGTGCGGGGGGGGGGATTGCGCCTGGCCCGCCAGGGGCAGCAAGCCAAGGGCTGAAAGGAGAAATACATGTGGCCTGGTGGATTTCATGGGACAAGGATTTGGGGATGGAACGAAACTACTCCGAAAATTGAATCGTGCAGGGTCGCGTGGGTTACAGGGCGATCGCCTCTTATCGTAATGAATGTCAACCACAGAGGCACAGAGTGCACGGAGAATACGGATAGTAGCGCACTGTTGGGCTGGAAGGAGGCCACGGAGGCGGCCTTCGGCCGCGATGTTGACAGTATCTATTCCCCGCGCACAAGGGGGACCTCTGTGTTCTCTGTGCCTCTGTGGCGAAGGATCAGGAGGCGATGGCCCTGGGGTGGGTTACGTCCCCGCTGGCCTGCGGCCCTACCTTTACACCATGCCCAAGCCGGAGCTATCGCGCCGCATCTTTTGGGATGTGGACTTCGACAAATTGGACTACGACGCAAAAGCATCGTTCGTCATTGAGCGCGTCTTTGAGCGCGGCGATGTGCCGGACATCCGCAATTGCCGGCGGTATTATGGGGATGAGAAGATCACCGAGGTGCTGCTGAATGCGAAGTTTTTGCGATTGGACACCCTTCATTTCGTCAGTGCGATCTTCGACAAGCCGTTGGAGGCCTTTCGATGTTATACTTTGAGACAGTCCAACCCAACGTTGTTCCCCTACTAAAGCGGCTCTTCGCGTTGAAGGCGCTTCAGGGCTGCAGCTTGGTGGGGGGCACCGCATTGTCCCTGCGCTATGGGCATCGCAGGTCCGTGGACCTTGACCTGTTCACCTCCGGCGATCTGGACCGGGATGCCGTCACCGGAGCGTTGGCACAAGCGTTTGGAACCTCGTTCACCTACAAGCCGTCCAAGGCCAATTGGGCCGTGTTCTGCCACATCGATGGCATAAAGGTGGATATTGTGCGCTATCCCCACCCGCGCATTGCACCGGAAGTGTTGTTGGAAGAAATGCGGTTTTACGACGATGCGGATATCGGGGCCATGAAGATCCAAGCGATCTTGGGCCGGGGGGTGAAAAAGGACTTCTGGGACCTGCATGAACTGCTCAAACACCACAGCCTGCCATGGTTGATCGACAAGCACCGTGAAAAGTATCCGAATCAGATGCTTGCGTTGAGCATTCCACAAGCCATTTCGTACTTCGCGGATGCCGAGGAAAGCGAAGATCCCGTAAGCCTCAAGGGCCAGACCTGGGAGGGCATCAAGCGGTCCATCTCGCAAACGGTCAATACGTACTTGAAGTAGGGCGGTTCCTCGTTCAGCGGGCCCTACAGCACCGGCGGGCGGCAAAACCGGCGCGGCGGTGCGGTATGCAGGCCATCGGCTACTTTCGCGCCTCCCTTCCGGGCCTATAGCTCAGCGGTCAGAGCAGCGGACTCATAATCCGTTGGTCGCAGGTTCAAATCCTGCTGGGCCCACTCTCCCAACCGTTCCTCCGGGCCTGCGTTCAGTATGGCCGTACGGCATTCACCCGCATGGTCACGTCGTCGATGAGCACCCGTGAGGCGTGGCCCTGGTTCCATAAGTAGAAGCTGAGCCGGTCGCCCGGCTCCAACATAGGCACCGGGATCCGGTATTCCAGGTGCTCCCATCGCTCCGGTGTCGGCGGAACGGGGTTCATCCGGAAAGGCTCGTAATAGGCGGTGCTGCCATCGGCGTGCTTCACCTCGGTGACGGCCAGCATCGTATGGGAGTCCCCTGCTTCGGCCTCAAGGCGTTGGAGGCCCGCTTCCAGGTAAAGCGCACGCCCCGTGGGCAGCTGGTCCGTGGTGGCCGAAAAGGTGATGCCGAACTCGGTGTTCACATCGAACACGCACACCTTCCCGCCACTGTGGGCCTCCGGGCGTTCCTCGATCCGGCCCCCCCGCCACCGGCTGCAGTCGCCTTCCAGGTCGCAGCGCTCCTCCAGCACCACGTCCATTCCGTTGGGGTTGTACGGTGCCGCCTGGTAGTTGCCGCCCAGCTGGCCACGGAAGCGCTCTCCGCAACGGAGAAAGGTGAAGGCGTATTTGTGGCGGTCCATGCTCTCGGGGTGCAGGATGCCCACGTAGTACTGCCACATCTGGAAGCAGAGCAGGGCGATGCAACCGGCGATGAAAGCCCGCGCCATGCGCCACCTGCGTTCTGGGAGGTCGTTCAACAGCAGCGCGAAGGGGATGGCCATCACTGGATAGTGGTCCACGAACACCCGGCTCCCGAAGCCGCTGCCGTAGTACCAGATCCACCAGCTGCTGATCACGTAGGTGTTGGCCGCCCAATAGGCCACCATTCCAAGCCCGCGATCGCGGTCGTGGCGCAGCAACCAAAACGTACCGGCCAAGGCCAACAGCAGCACGGGCGCCCAGAGGAACAAGCCGCGCCGGAAACCGAAGAGCACCTTGAACAGTTCCGGGCGGTCCCAATGGAAGCCCTCACCTTGGTAGCCGTAGGCCAGCCAATGGCCCGTTTGCAAGTGCCAGAGCAAGAGCTGGATGCCCACCACGGCCACGGCTGCCGCCAGGGCGGTGATCCAAACGGCAGGGAGGGCGAAGAGCCGCCGCAGCAACGGCCATGCATCACGGCCGGCCACCACCGGCAGGGCAAATGCCATCAAGCCGTTGACCGGGCGGATGAGCACGAGCAGCCCGAGGAGGGCGGCCGCCGCTACCCACCACCCGGGGTGCGCCCCGAGGTGGAGGCGGAGCAGCACCAGCAGGAACACGCTGGCCGTGCAGAAGGAGTAGATGTGCGACCATCCGGGCTGGAGGGCTGCGTACTGCATCAATTGCGTGCCCAGCCCGAAGGCGGCCACGGTCCAGGCCACCACGGCATCGCGTACGCCCATGCCCAGCAGCAACGCCCGCAGGGCCAGCAGGCCCAGGAGCAAGTACACCCAGGCGCCCGCCCCCAGCATGCGCATCTCATGGATGCTCAGGCCGTCCTTCGGGGCTGTGGGGTCATTGAGGGCCAGGGCATGCCCGATGCCGAACCAGGGCGCCATCAGCAGGCTGGTCCCGCTGAAGTACTTGTTCACAGTGCGGCCGTCGGTGGTATACCGCACATACTCCCAGCTGAACGGTTCATGGCCCAGGTCGTTCCGCAGGAAGAACGCTTGCAGGTATCCGTAGTAGCCTTTTACGTCGCTGCGCACGGTGTCTTTCCATCCGTCGGAATGCTTCCCGGTCCACAGCCCTTGGATGGAGACCACGGAGGTGATCACCACTACGAGCAGTACCACGGGCAGCGAGGCGGAGGGGCGGGAGCGCATTTAGGGGCCGAAGATCGTGATGCCGGTGAATGCCAGGCAGGGGACCCGCTGGGATGCCCGGCCTATCTTCGCCCGTCCCGGCGGGGCGTTGGAGCATGAAAAAGACCATTGTAACCGGTGGTGCGGGCTTCATCGGCTCGCACACCTGCGTGGAGCTGTTGGCCGCCGGGATCGAGCCGGTGATCGTGGACGACCTGCGCAACAGCGAGGAGCGGGTGCTGGACGGCTTGGAGAAGATCACCGGACGCAAGCCCGTGATCCACCGGATCGACTGCACGGATGCCCGGGCCATGGACCTGGTGTTCGCCACGGAACGGCCCGATAGCGTGATCCATTTCGCGGCGGACAAGGCCGTGGGCGAGAGCGTGCGCGACCCCCTGAAGTACTACCACAACAACATCGGTTCGCTGGTCACACTGCTGCGCGTAATGGCCGACCACCAGGTGAAGGACCTCGTCTTCTCTTCTTCCTGCACCGTGTACGGCGAGGGTGACAAGCTGCCTATTACCGAGGATTCGCCCACGGGCGCCGCGGCCTCGCCCTACGGTTACACCAAGGTGGTTTGCGAACAATTGCTGCGCGATGTCTGTGCGGCCGATCCCGCGTTGCGCACGGTGATGCTCCGCTACTTCAATCCCATCGGAGCGCATCCCTCCGCCCAAATCGGCGAACTGCCCATCGGAGTGCCCAACAACCTGGTGCCCTTCATTACGCAGGCTGCCGCCGGCCTGCGCAAACAGCTCACCGTGTTCGGCAATGATTACCCCACGCGCGATGGCAGCTGCATCCGCGACTACATCCACGTGGTGGACCTGGCCAAGGCCCATGTGCTGGCCCTGCAATGGATCAATAGGCAAAGCGGTGCGGTATGCGAAGTGTTCAACTTGGGCACCGGGCAGGGCAGCACGGTGCTGGAGGCCGTGAACACCTTCGAGGCGGTGAACGGGGTGAAGGTGCCCTACGCCATCGGGCCGCGCCGCGCCGGGGATGTGATGGCCATTTATGCCGATACCGCCAAAAGCCTGCGGCTGCTGGGCTGGCGCACGGAGCTCACCCTGGCCGATGCGCTGCGCGATGCCTGGCGCTGGCAGCTGGCATTGGGCAAGTGAGCACTGCTAGTAGTATACGCCGTATATGATGCAGCCGAAGGTGGCCGCCATGCCGATGAGCGCTCCGACGTAGACCTGTGCCGGGGTGTGGTCCGTTACCAGCAGGCGTGCGGTGCCCAATGCGCCCGCCAACAGGAGCAGTACCGGGAGCCATGGCGTGCGCACGCCGTGCACCAGCATCAGCCCGAGCACCATACCGATGAGGCCGCCGATGCCGGTCATGTGCAGGCTCACCTTCCAGCGCCAGGTGATCAGCAGATCGGCGGCCAAGGCCATGAACATGCCGGCGAACAGGCTGAGCGTGGTGGAACTGTTGGGCGTGCGGCGCAGCAGGTAGTACGCCATGCCGAAGTAGACCAACGTGAGCAGGTACGGCATAATGCGCTCGCTGCGCACGGGCATGGCCAGTTCCGACACCATGCCGCTGCGCCACAGCATGACCATGCTCGCAATGGGGAAGAGCGCCGTCATGATGAACACCATGCCCAAGAGCACGCGCTGGCCTTGCGCCGAAAAGGTGAACGTGAGGTGCGGGTCGATGTGGAAGGCGATGAACAGCGCCAGCGTGGGCATCCACACCGGGTGCAGCACCAGGGAAAGGACGTGGGCAGCCTTGCGCATCCGCACTACAGCTCCTTGCGCAATCGGGCCACCGGCACCTGCAGTTGCTCGCGGTACTTGGCCACGGTGCGCCGCGCAATGTTGTACCCTTTGCCGCGCAACAGGGCGGTGAGCTCATCGTCCGTCAAGGGGTTCTTCTTGTCCTCGCCCTCAATGGCCTCTTCCAGGATCTTCTTCACCTCGCGGGTGCTCACCTCCTCGCCGCTGTCCGTGGTAAGGCTCTCGCTGAAGAAGAACTTCAGCAGGTAGGTGCCGTGGTCGGTTTGCACGTACTTGCTGTTGGCCACCCGGCTCACCGTGCTGATGTCCATGCCCACCTTCTCGGCGATGTCCTTGAGGATCATCGGCTTCATCTTGGTCTCGTCGCCAGTGAGGAAAAATTCCTTCTGGTGCTCCAGAATGGCCTCCATGGTCACCAGCAGGGTGTTTTGCCGTTGCTTGATGGCATCGATGAACCACTTGGCAGAGTCCAGCTTTTGTTTGATGAAGACCAAGGCATCCTGCGCCGCCTTGTCTTTTTTGTTGCGCTGGTACTCCTTGATCATGTCGCGGTACTGGCGGCTTACCCGCAGTTCCGGCGCGTTGCGGCCGTTGAGCGAAAGCTCCAGCCTCCCGTTCACCGCCGTTACGGCGAAGTCCGGCACGATGGTCTGCACCGGCTTGGCCGCATCGCGGCTGGTATTGCCCGGCCTGGGGTTCAGCCGCACGATCACGTCGATGGCGTCGCGCAGCGCCTCCTCGTCGATCTCCAGCCGCGCCATGATGCGCTCGTAGTGCTTCTTGGTAAAGGCCTCGAAATGGTTGGCCGTGATCTCGCGTGCGGTGATCACCTCCACGCTGTTCTCCAGCCGGTCCAACTGCAGCAGCAGGCATTCCTGCAGGTCGCGCGCACCTACGCCGGGGGGGTCCAATGATTGCACCTCCCGGAGCACCTTGGCCAGCTCCGCCTCGTCGGTCATCACGTTGGCGGTAAAGGCCAGGTCGTTCACGATCTGCTCCAGCTCCCGCCGCAGGTAGCCGTCCTCATCCAAGTTGCCGATGAGCTGTTCGCCCAGTTGCTGCGTGCGCTCATCCACGTTGCGCAGGGCCATTTGCGAGCGCAGCGAATCCTGGAAGGTGGCCCCCACGGCAATGGGCATTTCGTACTCCTCGTCATCCGCCCCCTGGTTGCGTGCGCTCAGCTTGTAATCCGGCGTGTCGTCGTCCTGGAAGTAATCGCTCAGGTCGAACTCGTCGTTGCTGCTCTCGGGCTCATCCAGGTTCTCCTCAATGGCCTGTTCCTCCGTGGGCAATGGGTCCTCTTCCAGGTCGTCGCCCTCTTCCAAGGCCGGGTTCTCCTCGATCTCTTCCTTGATGCGCTGCTCCAGTTCCATGGTGGGCACCTGCAGCAGCTTCATGAGCTGGATCTGCTGCGGGCTGAGCTTTTGCTGGAGCTTTTGGCTGAGGTACTGCTTGAGCATGGCGACGTTTCCGGTGGGGCCGGTCCCGTGTGCGAAGGTACCGCCGGTGGCTGTTCCGGCCATCTGTTCCTGCTGCGCCTGTCGGCGCTTGTCCAATGCTCGGGCGAACCACGGATCCATACGGACGGGCACAGCTCGCTCACCTCACCGGGTATCGGACGCAACGTGTTGGCCCACTTCCTGCATCGCACATTCATCCGTGTTCATCGGCGTGCATCCGTGGTTGGGAATTCGGGAAAGTCGCGACCGCAGGGCGCGCAACGGGCGATCGCCCTGATCCGGCCTCCGATCGGCTTACTTTGACCGCATGCACCATCGCTCCGCCACCATTCTTTCCCTGTTCACCATGGCCCTGCTGCTGGGCGGCTGCAAGGTGGGCCGCTACTTCATCTACAACTTCGCCGACACCAACGACCACCGCAAGTTTCCCGCGCGGCCGCTGCCGGCTTCACCAACCCCGGTGCCCTACCCGCAGGCAGCGGTGGAGCATGTCCCCGGGCCGATCATGGCACAGGGCCGGGAAACCACTTTCGACACCTTCCTGGAAGAGCACCACACCGTGGCCTTCCTGGTGGTGAGGCGCGATACCATCGTGTACGAGCGGTATTTCCAGGGATACGGACCCGACCGCATCCATACGTCTTTCTCCATGGCCAAGTCGGTAACCAGCATGCTCATTGGCTGCGCCATTGCCGATGGCCTCATCCATGGTGTGGACCAACCGCTGACGGACTTTGTGCCCGAGCTGGGCAACAACGGGTTCGGAGGGGTTACCGTGGAGCACCTGCTGCAAATGACCAGCGGGCTGAAATTCAACGAGAGCTACAGCGATCCCTTCGGCGATGCCGCCACGTTCTACTACGGCCGGCGCCTCTATCGCGACATGGCCCGGATGCGCACGGAGCGGCCGCCCGGCGTGCAGTTCGAATACCAGAGCGGCAGCAGCCAGCTGCTGGGCCTGGTGCTCGAGCGCGCCCTGCGCAGGGCCGGGGACCAACGCACTGTCACCGCTTATGCCAACGACAAGCTGTGGGCTCCGCTGGGCATGGAGTTTCCCGCCTCCTGGAGCATCGATCGCAAACAGGGCGGCATCGAAAAAACCTTCTGCTGCATCAATGCCCCGGCACGCGACTTCGCCAAGCTGGGGTCGCTCTACCTGCATCGCGGCAATTGGCACGGGCGCCAACTGGTGCCTGCGCAGTGGGTGGCGCGGAGCACCACGCCCGATACCACCGCCGGCGGCGCGCCCTTCTATCGCTACCAATGGTGGCTGCCTTCCGCCGAAGGCGACTTCATGGCCCGCGGCATCCTGGGCCAATACATCTACGTGGATCCCGCGCGCGAGCTGGTCATGGTCCGCCTGGGCACCAAGGTGGGCCGGGTGGATTGGGGCGCGTTCTTCAGGCAACTGGCCAACGACCGGCCCTAAGGCGCCCATTGCCTACGCCCCCGTTGATGCCTACCTTTGGGCCGTCTATTTAGACGGGTTCTAAACGGATGCGGACATGATCAAAGTGAGCGAAACGGCACGGCAGGAATTCACCAAGCTCCTGGGCCAGGAAGGCCGCGGGCCGCAACACTTCGTGCGGGTGGGCGTGAAAGGCGGCGGCTGCAGCGGCCTCTCCTACGACCTGGCCTTCGACGATACCATGCGCGAGGGCGACAAGGTTTTCGAGGACAACGGCGTGAAGGTGGTGGTGGACAAAAAGAGCCTGCTCTACCTGTTGGGCACCACGCTGGATTTCAGCAGCGGGCTCAACGGCAAGGGCTTCCAGTTCGTGAACCCCAATGCCAGCCGTACTTGCGGTTGCGGGGAGAGCTTCAGTATCTGATCCACCACAGAGACACGGAGGACACAGAGGAAATTCAAATGGTAAAGTCCACACGAGCAACCCGGTTGAACAGGGACCTTGCATTCTCTGTGTCCTCCGTGTTTCTGTGGTGAAGTATTCATGGCACAGGACAACAACGAGCTCCTCCACGAGGTGGCCAACAAGGAGTACGAGTACGGCTTCGTCACCAACATCGAAAGCGAGTTGGCGCCGAAAGGGCTCAACGAGGATACCGTGCGCTTCATCAGCGCCAAGAAGAACGAGCCCGAATGGCTGCTGGAGTGGCGCCTGGAGGCCTTCCGCGGCTGGCTGAAGATGACCGAGCCAACTTGGGGCCTGCTCAAGTATCCAACGATCGACTTCCAGGATGCGCACTACTACAGCGCGCCCAAGAAAAAGCCGCAGATCAACAGCCTGGACGAGGCCGATCCGGAGCTGATCAAGACCTTCGAGAAGCTCGGCATTTCCCTGCAGGAGCAAAAGCGCCTTGCCGGCGTGGCCGTGGACGTGGTGTTCGACAGCGTGAGCGTGAAGACCACCTTCCAGGAAACGCTCAAGGAGAAGGGCATCATCTTCTGCAGCTTCAGCGATGCCGTGCAGAACCACCCGGAGCTGGTGCGCAAATACCTGGGCAGCGTGGTGCCGCGCACGGACAATTTCTACGCCGCGCTCAACAGTGCGGTGTTCAGTGACGGCAGCTTCTGCTACATCCCGCCGGGCGTGCGTTGCCCCATGGAGCTCAGCACCTACTTCCGCATCAACTCGGCCAACACCGGCCAGTTCGAGCGCACCCTGCTCATTGCCGACGAGGGCAGCTACGTGAGCTACCTGGAGGGCTGCACCGCGCCCATGCGCGATGAGAACCAGCTGCACGCCGCCGTGGTGGAACTCGTGGCCATGAAGGACGCCGAGCTGAAGTACAGCACCGTGCAGAACTGGTACCCCGGCGATGAGCACGGCGTGGGCGGCGTGTACAATTTCGTCACCAAGCGCGGCATCTGCCTGGGCGAGCGCAGCAAGATCAGTTGGACGCAGGTGGAGACCGGCAGCGCCATCACTTGGAAGTACCCCAGCTGCGTGCTCAAAGGTGACCACAGCGTGGGCGAGTTCTACAGCGTGGCGCTCACCAAAAACAAACAGCAGGCCGATACGGGCACCAAGATGACCCACATCGGCAAGGGCACGCGCAGCACCATCATCAGCAAGGGCATCAGTGCCGGGCAGAGCAACAACAGCTACCGCGGCCTGGTAAAGGTGGGCAAGGGGGCCAAGGGTGCACGCAACTTCAGCCAGTGCGATTCGCTGTTGCTGGGCGATCGCTGCGGGGCGCACACCTTCCCCTACATCGAAAGCGAGAACCCTGCGGCCATGGTGGAGCATGAGGCCACCACCAGCAAGATCGGCGAGGACCAGCTCTTCTACCTCAACCAGCGCGGCATCCCGCCGGAGAAGGCCGTGAGCCTGATCGTGAACGGCTACTGCAAGGACGTGCTGAACAAGCTGCCCATGGAGTTCGCCGTGGAGGCGCAGAAGCTGCTGGCCGTGAGCCTGGAGGGCAGCGTGGGGTAGGCAGAACCTAACGGACGATCAGCAGCCGCTGTACCAAGTTGGGGCCCGGGCCCTGCAGCTCAAGGCTGTAAAGCCCTTGGGCCAAGCCTCCGGTGGCCAGCTGGCACGCGGCGGGGCCGCCTGCGGCATGTACCATGGCCGTAGCGGCCTCACGTCCCAGCGCATCACGCACCACCAAGGTCCATTCCCCGGCGGGAAGTCCCCATGCCTGCACGTGCGCCTGCCCGCCTTGGGCCGGGTTGGGATACACGCGGATGCCACGGGCGGGCGGCGCTTCGGCCAGGGCGGTGAGCCCATCGAATGCAATGGCGCAGGCCGGCCCGTAGGGCAAGGATGTGCCGCCCGTCCAAGTACCAACGCGCACGTTCAAGGGCACGCCTGCGGGGGTGCCGGGCGGCAGGTAGTATACAGGCAGTTCCGGTTCGTCCGTTTCCACCGTTCCCGAGAAGCTGCCGTGGGGGTCGAAGAACCAAAAGGTGTACTGGTCGGCTCCGGGCTGTGGTTCCGCTTGGATCGTTTCACCCGGTACAAATACGCCTTGCGCACAGCTGGCCTGCGTGAGGGTGGTGGTGCCCAAGGGCAGGCAGAATTGGCCATCCCCGGCCAAGGCGCTCAGGGACCCGAAGGCCCCATCGGCGATGATCAGCGCGCTGTCCTGCGTGGAGGCCGTGTAGCCCCCATCGGTAATGCCGTCGCCGTCCGCGTCCATTAGCGCCAGGCGGTAGCACCCTGCGGGCACTTGCCAGCTGCGCCCGATCGCCTGGCCGGCATCGGTTTCCGGGCCTGCTCCGGCAAAGAGCGGTTCGTTGCCCGGCATCTTCCACAGTTCCCAGCTGGTGGCCGCCGGCTGGTCGTCCAGCTGAATGTCCAAGGTGAGCGTGTACAACCCGTTGTCGCTGAACTTCGCGAGGTAGGCGTCCACGTCGCCGTGGTTCACCAGCCACAGGGTGTCCGGCCCCGGATCGATGTCCACATCCTCGGTGATCCAGCCCGTGAGGTAGACGCTGCCGGCCGCATCGGTGGTCACGTTCAGCCCGCGGGCATGGTAGCTGCTCCCCGCCGTGAAGCCCCACAGGTGATCGCCCTGGGTGCTGTACTTGGCCAGGAAGAGGTCAAACACGCCGCTGGCCGTGTCCAAGGCGCTGCCCGGCCCGGGATCGAAATCGATGATGCCCTTGGTGCGGCCCGCCACCAGGATGTTCCCATTGCGGTCCGTGGCCACCCCGCGCGGCATGTTCTCCTCGGTTCCTCCGATGCCCTTGGCCCAGATGAAGCCGCCATCAGCCCCGTATTTGGCCAGGAAGATGTCGGCATCGCCATCCGGCCCGGTGCATACCAGGCTGTCTTGGCCCAAGGCTCCGAAGTAGGCGGTCCTGGTAAAGCGACCGGCCACCACCACGTTGCCCAAGCTGTCCAGCGCTACGCCCCGTCCGGTGTCCGTACCGGTGCCGCCCAAGTTTGCGCCCCAGAGGTAAGTGCCGTCGGCGGCCAGCTCCACCAGAAAAGCGTTGGACCACTGCGTGGGCGTGCTGATCGTGGCCACCCCAGGTCCCGGGTCCAGGTCCACGGTGCCGGCGTAATATCCGGTAATGACCACGCCGCCATCCGGCCTTGCCGTCAGGTCGTAGGCGCGGTCATCGCCCGCACCCCCGATGGCATGGGCCCATTGCAGCACGCCCGCAGGGCTGTATTTGGCCACGAACGCATCAAAAGAACCATTGCTCACCACCATCGCCGTGGCGGGTCCGGGGTCCGCATCAAAGGAGCCGTGCATTTCCCCGGCGAGGTACACGTGGCCGTCGCCGTCGGTCACCACGCTGCGTGTTTCTTCGTTCCCCGGACCGCCGAGCACTCCCGCCCACAACAGTTCGCCGCCGGGTGTGAGCGCACAGAGGTAAACATCATAGAGGCCGCCACTGGTATGGAGGGCCGTGCCAGGCCCCGGGTCCAGGTCCACGGTGCCGGTGAATATGCCCGTGGTGTACACCGTGCCGTCAGGGGCGATGGCCACCCCGTAGCCTTGGCTCTTGGCCGCGCCCGGAAAGGCCAAGGCGTATTCCAGCGTGCCGGTGTTGGTGTAGCAGGCCAGGAAGGCATCGCTGAAGCCGGCGCTGGTAAGGGTTTGGCCCGCGAAATCCGCAGTGTTCTCAAACTCGCCCGTAATGAACACCCGCCCGTCTTTGGCCACGGCAATGCCGCGGGCCTCTTCATAGCCCGGGCTGCCGAGGGCCATGGCCCATGCCGGCACTTGGGCGCGGGCACCCGGGCCTGCCGACAGCACCACGATCAGTGCGGCGGCAAAAAATTTGAACTGCGGGGCACCTGTGGCCATAAGGGTGCGCGAGGTGGTGGAGAGCATGGTTCAAAAGGTTCGTGCGGTTTGTACGGCCGAGGTTAAAATTAGATGCTGCCGCTTTGTGCCTGTCAAGGGTTTCTTTGGTAGTTGTTCTGTTTAAAGGCACCAATGGCCACTGCGCGGGTCCGTCACTGACAATTCGTACCCGCCTGATGGAGGCCCCGGGAGGTGGCGCTTGCATAAAAGTATTGGGTTCGCGGCAGCCATCCATAAAGAAGGGCCGCCCATCGGGCAGCCCTTCTTGTCGGCAGCTCGGGAAGGTTCCCGGCTTAGTTGTTCACCAGCACGAGTTTCTCGCGCAGCACGCGGCCCTCTTGCTGGAGCACCACGTAGTAGGTGCCGGAGGTGAGGGCGGAAAGGTCCATCTGGGCGTTGTTCACGCCCGCTTTCACAGCTTGGCTGTACACCGTGCGGCCGCTCACTTCCACCACATCCAAGCGGTCTTGGCTGCCCACCTTCACCCCTTCGAGGTTGACGGCAGCTTCACCGTCCATGGGAGCGAAGGTGAGTTTAGAAGCTCACACAAGGAGTTAATTACAATCAGGCTTTCGATTATACGTGTTCAGCGTGTACTCGAAGTAGGTCGCTGCCGAATTACCTGTGGTCCACGTATTCGTTGAGGCGTCATAGTTGAAGTAGAATCCGAAGCCACTCATAGGAACGTAGATGTTCCTGCATTGCAGGATCAAACTTTTGGTGGTTACGCCAGGGTACGTCCGGGTAGGCATGATCAAATACTTTGGACCCAATGCTCCTGTAGCTTGTCCTTTGTATAGCCAGCATTCCACTGGATCCTGCGCACAATATCCAAGCACAGAAAGAAACGGAGGTGTTGTTGCGGTTCCATTATTGTTAACGTGATAGTATGCCGGTGGATATCCGGACCCAGTGGGTTTTTCAATGCGACCCCAGCACGGAATTGTTGTATTGGGGTCGGTTTGATACACCTCGAACTCAAGCTGATCCTGCGGAAGCCCTAGGCCTTGGTAATTGATTACCTGAAACAATCCCCGTTGTGCCTTTGGATTCAGTTCACCTTGCTCAACATCGGTCTGCTTTGACGGAGTTTCCAAGTCCTTAGCGCACCCTGCGAAAAAGAGGGTAAGCAATAGGGCAGTAAACTTCATCGTCATTGTTAAATTCCTGCTTGTCATGATTCGTGTGGTTTGGTTTTACGGACTTGCAATTCCAGAAAACGACATCCTTGAGGATGTGTCGCAATATAGTGTATCATGCACATCCCAAATCCCGAGATATCAACACAAGGGGCTAAGTGTGATACCTTCCGCAAAATTCGACATAGGCTTAGTTTGGATCTGGAAGTTGATGCCTGAATGTTCTGCAGAGAGGCCGCCCGTTCCACATACAAGTTGGGCACTCGAAATGGCGGGCGTATTGGCAGTGGTCCGAACCCATCGATAAGATCTGGGCCAAGGTTGTGATGAGTTTGGTGTCCTCTACCCCTTCCTTCCCCCATACATGATTTCTCGGCAACTTGAACCATCATTTCATGCTTTACACTACAATGCCTGAAATCCCAAGAAGGGGGTGGACATGAAAGGGTCGCCTCTATTGGGATATCGGGGTTGGTAGTAGGCATTGAACGTACTGCCGAAGGCAGTTGACTTTGAGCATATTGGCACGGTACAAAGGGGCTTTTCGCCGTATGGCGGCGGTCAGCGACCGTATGGAACAAAGACAAAGGGGTGGTCTCCGTTCGAGACCACCCCTTCGTCTTTGGGTCGTTCTGTCTTAGTGCTGCACAAGCACCCGCTCCGTAAAGCGCTTGCCTTGCTGTTGGATGCTTACCATGTACAAGCCGTTCGAGAGCGCGCTGGCGTCGAATTCAACCGTACGCCGGTTCACCTCGCTGAGCGCGTTCCGGGCAACCACCTTGCCGGTAACATCCTGAATGGTGATTTCGGCCATTCCGCTCATCGCCGTGAAGGAAAGCGTGATCGATTCGTTTGCCGGGTTCGGGTACACCTGAACACCCGAGAGTGCTTCATTCTCGAAAAGTCCGGCAACGACCGATCCATCCACCTCCAAGGCGATGTCATCAGCCAAGATGTTGAAAACGGCAGTACCATTTTCCTTACCCTCGAGCTTGATGTTGTGGTTTGAACCGTCCGCGTAGGAATCGATCTGGACGCTCCAAAGTGTGTAATCCGCATAGGTGGCGGAATCAACCGCAGTCACCGCGCCTACTTCGTTGCCATCTACAAATGCCTTCAGGTAGTTATTCGCCGTGCCATCCCCCGATGCCGGGATCTTGACATACACAAGAAGGTTGGCTGTAGTACCTGATGGGATGAAAGCAGATTGATCCACCGAGGCCATTTCGGATGCATCGCCCAGACCGCCGAACCAAGCGAACACTTCGCCAGTGCGAGGGACCGCAGCGCCACCGCCGGTGCCACAGGCGGCTGCATTACAGAGCGGGGTGCCAAAGTTCACGGAAGCCTCGGTCCATGTACCGGCACCAATGCCAGCTTCAAAGCTGCCATCAGTAATTTGGGCAGTTGCCCCGAACGAAACCGCCAGAGCGGTGAAAAGCGTAATGTGTTTCATCATGTTTGGGTTGATTCGGGCCTAAAGGTACTTGCCCCATTTCAAACACCAAACATACCACGGTGGTTCTTCCGCGTGTAGGGCATCCAAGCTGGTGCGGAAGCGCACATCCGTGGGGGCGTGCAACCGGCGCAAGCGAGGGCAATGTGCGCAGTTGAAGGGCATGCTCAGGCATTGCTCCCGCGTAACTCTTTCCCTTCCGCAGGGTTTCCGCCTCGGAACTTATTCTATGACATGTGCAAGGGGGACGGGAAGGTTTTTTCAGGCATGAGGAACTCTGGATGATGGCAAGGATGGTTGCCCATCCCTACCATCATCATCATCCGTCGTTCACCGGGGTATCCCTGGCGGGTCGCTCCTCAGCGTTGCCCGTTTCCGTTTATCCGGTGTGCGAAGTTGCGCCTTGAAGAGCGACGGTCATCGCAGGGCGGTGTAGGGCTCGTCCCTTCTGATCACCGAACAGGCACGATGCACGAGTTTGTTGCGCACGGCGTTCATCACGGACATGCGGTTCTTTCCGGCAGCGACTTTCCGGTCGTAGTAGTTCTTGAGTTCCCCTTCTCGCTGGACGGCGCTCATGGCCGCCATATGCAGCAAGCACTTCAGCGTTCTGTTCGCTTGATAGGACACATGGGCGCGACCACGTACGCTGCTGCCTGAACTGCGCTCGAAGGGCACCACGCCCGCCTGACAAGCCAGCTCGCGCGGGTCGCTGAAGCGCACGAACCCATCGGTGATCGCTAGCAGATGGGCCGCCAGTTGCGGACCTATGCCCGGTATGGAGCGCAGCAGATCGTATTGCCGTTGCGTCTTGGGGTCCGCCGCGATCCGCTCAGCGATCAAGCGGTCAACCTCTTCGACCAGCTTGTCCAGGACTTTCATCTGGCGCTTGTCCATGCGGTCGAACACCCCCTTGATGTCCTGGTCCATGAAGCGGTTGAGGTCCGCCATGTGGGCTTTGTATTTGGCCCGCGTGCGCACCAGGTGTCTGCGCCGGGACAGCAGGTGCTTGAGTTCATCCAAGCGGAGATGGTCCGCAGTGAACAGCCGCGCCTTCTCACTGAAGGTGCGGGCGTAACGTGCGATCCTCAGTGCATCCACCTTGTCGGTTTTCGCCCGATTCATGCCCATGCTTTTCTGGATGTCAACTGGATGGGCCAGCCAGGTTGGCCAGTGCTGCTCCACCACCAACTTGAGCATCGGGCGGGTGTAATGCCCGGTGGGTTCCAGGCAGAACAGGCTCTTGTGCGGATCCACACCATGGTGTTTCCGCCACTGACCCACCAACTTCAGCACCGCTCTGCTGTTGTTGGCAACTTGTGCGCTCTCCAGTTGCGCGCCTTCACTATCCAGCAGCGCGAAGTCCAAAGTCTCGCTGCTCACATCGATACCGATCCAGTGTTCCATGTTCACTTACTTTGAAGGGTTAGACACTTGGTCGCTGGAGAGGCTGAGCTGCAGGTCCGATGCTCCATGACTCTAATAGGCCCTCACGCCTCGAATTCTATATGAGCCTATGACCTGGCAGGGACAGGGGTACCGATAAGTCTCATAGGAACCATGTCCTACCTGCGAGATTGGTTCACCCCCGCCCCGGCTCAGTTCTCTTCAGCGATCTTGTACCGCGACAAGGAAACAAGCCCTCATCGGCAGTGCAACTCTAGAGCCTGCGAGACGGAACGCTTGAGATGAGTTCTTGGCTTGCTACAGCTAGGCCTCCCTCAAATCGCAGGGGTCTCGAAGCGAAGACCCTTCGGGAGGATAAGGATAGGAAGGAACGTCACAATCCCAGTTCGGCCAAGAGTTGCCCGAGCCTCCCATCGCTCAAGTTGGCCTGCTCCGACTTGTCGTAGATCGCCAGCAGGTACACCACTTCGCGAACGGCCACTACGCACGTGATCACTCGGGCACCACCACTCTTGCCTTTACCCTTGGAACGAACGGCCAGCCGGACTTTGTAACAGTTTCGGCCAATGGGCGTTCCTTGGCGTGGGTCAACTTCCAGTGATCCGATCAGCTGCTCAATGTCATCCGGAAGGGAGGCATGCCGCTTATGCAGGCGTTTCGCCTCCCGTTTGAAATTGAGGGAAACATCAACCGCGAAGCTCATGCAGGAAATCCTTCGCGGACTGCATTTTGCGCTTGCCGTTCAAATCGTCCTTCATTTCCTGAAGAGCTTCGCGCAAACCCTCTTGGAACTCCGCTTCATTCTTTGTCTTTTTCAGGGGTTTGGCGGCCGGTGCCACCTTCACGAAGTCCAGCTGGGCCAGCAGTTCTTCCCAGAACTTCCGGTACTTCCGGTCGGTGAGTTCGATGATGTAGCGGTCTGCCATAACGATACGAAGATACGAAGGGAGAGACGCGGAGGAATGCCGGGCTGCCGCTGATCATCGCGAACACCGCCCCCTCAATCCCACTTCTCCGGCCTCATCTGCGGAAAGAGCAGCACCTCCTGGATGGCGGGGTTGTCGGTGAGGAGCATCACCAAGCGGTCCATGCCGATGCCGATGCCGCTGGTGGGCGGCATGCCGTACTCCAGCGCGCGTAGGAAGTCGCGGTCCAGGTACATGGCTTCGTCGTCGCCGCGCTCCATCAGCTTCAATTGCGCCTCGAAGCGCTCGCGCTGGTCGATGGGGTCATTGAGCTCGCTATAGGCGTTGCCCACCTCGAAGCCGGCGGCGTAGAGCTCGAAGCGTTCGGTGAGGCGGTCGTCGTCGCGATGCTTCTTGCAGAGGGGGCTCATCTCCAGCGGGAAGTCCATCACGAAGGTGGGCTGGATGAGTTCTGGTTGCACCAGTGCGCTGAAGAGCTCATCGATCAGCTTGCCCTTGCCCATGGCGGCGGTGATCTCGATGCCGTGCTTCTTGCAGAGTTCGCCGATGGCGCGTTCGTCCGCGTTCAGCACGTCCACGCCGGTCTTTTCCTGTATGGCGCCGCACATGGTGATGCGCTTGAAGGGCTGCCCGAAGTCGATGTCCTTGCCCTGGAACTTGGCCACAGGCGTGCCGTTGGCGGCGGTGGCCACGGTGCGGAACACGCCTTCGATGAAGTCCATCATCCAGCGGTAGTCCTTGAAGGCCACGTAGAGCTCCATGATGGTGAACTCCGGGTTGTGCGTGCGGTCCATGCCCTCGTTGCGGAAGTTGCGGCTGAACTCGAACACGCCGTCGAAGCCGCCCACGATGAGGCGCTTGAGGTAGAGCTCGTTGGCGATGCGCAGGTAGAACTCGGTGTCCAGCGCGTTGTGGTGCGTAACGAACGGGCGCGCCGCCGCGCCGCCGGGGATGGGCTGCATCACGGGGGTGTCCACTTCGATGTAGCCGGCCTGCTGGAAGCATTCGCGCATGGCGTTGAAGATGCGCGTGCGTTTGAGGAAGGTCTCCTTCACCTGCGGGTTCACGATGAGGTCCACGTAGCGCATGCGGTAGCGCAGCTCGGGGTCGTTGAAGGCATCGTGCACGTTGCCGTCCTCGTCGGTCTTGGGGGTGGGCAGCGGTCGCAGGGCTTTGGACAGGAAGGTGATCTCCTTGACATGCACGGTGATCTCGCCGGTGCGGGTGCGGAACACGAAGCCCTTCACGCCGATGAAGTCGCCCAAGTGGAGCAGCTTCTTGAAGAACTCGTTGTACATCGCCTTGTCCTCGCCGGGGGCGATGTCGTCCCGGCTGATGTAGATCTGCTGGTCGCCCTGGGCGTCGCGCAGCACGGCGAAGGCGGCCTTGCCCATGATGCGCACGTTCATCAGGCGGCCCGCGATGCATACGTCGCGGGGCGGGGCATCATCCTGGAAGGCAGCGGCTATGCCTGTGCTATGGTCCGTTACGGGGTAGGCTGCGGCCGGAAAGGGCTCGATGCCCAGTTCACGGATCTTCTGCAGGGATTCGCGGCGGATCTGCTCCTGCTCGCTGAGGGTTTCGGTCATTTTTTTCCGGGATCGCCGCGAAGATACCCGAGGGCCGGGGGAACGGCGGCAATACGCGTGGTCCCAGGGCAGGGACCGGCTACGGGATCGTTCACCAAGAGCGGGGGGATGGCCTCAGGGCACCACCACCACCCGTTTCCCGGTGTGGGAGATGCCCAGCCCTTGCTGGTGGTGCACCGGCCTGCCCAGCAGGTCGTACATGGGCGCTGCGATGTCAGCGGGGCGGCCGGTCAATTCGGCGGTGCCCGTAGTGATGGCCATGGACCCCACGGCACGCACCTCATCCAGCACCCAAGCCCCTTGTTCACTGCCGAAAGCCTGCAACTGCAGCTGGAAACCGGCGGCAGTGTAGCCTTCGGGGATGTCCATGGCCCCCAGGTCGGCGAGTTTCAGGGTGGAGAGCCCGGCATCGATGGGACCTTCGTATACGGGCACGGCCGTGGCCGAGAGGTCCAGCTTCAGCGATACCCGCAGCCAAGTGGGGCCGTTGGCATCGGACCGGTGGCGGATGATGATGGAATCCAGCCACATCGGCCCCGTGGCCATGCCGCTGATCAAGACCTTCTTCAGCGGGTCCGGCCCGGTGGTCCAGCCTTCGCTGAACACGGCATTGTCCCCGGTAACGGTAGGCTCCGGGCAGGTGCTGATGCCGATCCATGCGGCATTGGTGCCGTAAAAGTCCGGAAGGGGGTTCAACGGTTGGTTGCAGGCGCTGCACCCCGTGTTGCAACTGAGCATTTCACCGCAAATGGTGTTGGCCCAATTCCACGTCAAGGTACGCTGTTGGGCCTGGGTGCCAACCACTGCCACCAACACGCTGGCGGCCAAGGTGAAAATATGCTTGCGGAAGGATCTCATGCACCCTGGGCGTTCAATTGCACCTTCCTACGCCCGGAACACGGATCCGTTACAACGGCGCCGGCAGGAGCGGAGGAAAGCCGGAATTTGAGGGCGCGAAATTCGGCAAAAGGCGGCTTGGGCAAGGCCCTTCATACGGCCATTCCGGTATTCCTGCGCTGGGCTCACCCCACCACCCGCCCGTCGTCCATCACAATGATGCGGTCGGTACGTTTGGCGAAATCGGGGTCGTGGGTAACGATGAGCAGGCTGCGCCGGTGTTCGTCGGCGATGCGGCGGAAGATGTCGAAGACGATCTCGGTGTTCTGGCTGTCCAGGTTGCCGGTGGGCTCATCGCCCATGATGATCAGCGGGTCGTTAATCAGGGCCCGGGCGATGGCCACGCGCTGCTTCTGGCCGCCGCTGACCTGGTTGGCCTTTTTGAGGGCCTGGTCGGCGATGCCCAGATCCTTCAGCAGTTCCATGGCGCGGTGTTCCACCTCCGGGCCGCTTTTCAGGCCCAGCTTCAGGCCGGGGAGCATCACGTTGTGCAGTACAGTGAATTCGGGCAGCAGGTAGTGGAACTGGAAGACGAAGCCGATCTTTTCATTGCGGATGCGCGCCAGGCGCGCGGCACCGGCATGGCGTGTGGCTTCCCCGTCGATGCGCAGCTCCCCTTCATAGTCCGTGTCCATGGTGCTGAGGATGTAGAGCAGGGTGCTCTTGCCGCAGCCGCTTTTGCCGGTGATGCTCACGAACTCGCCACGGTCCACGCGCATGTTCACGTCCTTCAGCACGTGCAGGTCCACGGGGTCGCGGAAATGCTTGTTGATGTTGCGGACTTCGAGCGTTGGGGCCATCTGGAAATGGGAAAGCTGAAAGATGAAAACGAGATCACTGATTGCTGATCCCAGATCGGAACCTCCGAGGGTTGAGCGGGTGCAGTTCAGCTATCATGTTGTGCATAGGAAGGAATCTACCGGAAGCCGCCAGAGGCGGAGTAAAGTGAACGCACTCGCGAAAAACGCGAGCGCGGGCTTCAGCGTGGTGGAGGAGGGATCGGTGTTTCGGAGGCGTTCGTTTGCTTGGTACCTGCTACTTCCCGCGAATGATCTCCACCGGGTCCACGTGAGCGGCTTTGCGCGCGGGGAAGAAGCCCGCGACCCAAGTGGTGGCCAGGGCGAAGCTCACGGCGATCAAGTAGTATTTCGCATTGTAGTCCACCGGGAAGGTGGTGACCGTGGGCAGCGCGGCGGTGTTGAAGGGGACGTTGTCGATGATGTGCTGCAAGGTGATGCCCAGGACCAATCCGCCGGCGGCGCCCACCACGCCGATGATCATGCTGAGCAGCAGGAAAATGCGGCGCACGTCGCTGCCGTTGAAGCCGGTGGCCTTGAGGATGGCGATGGTGTCCAGTTTTTCGTAGATGATCATGTTGAGGATGTTGTAGATGCCGAACCCGGCCACGATAAGCAGCACGATGCCCACGGCGTAGCTGATGATGCTGCGCACGTCACTTCCGGTCTCGAACTGGGCATTGGCGGTCTGGATATCGGTGGCCTGCACCCTGAACCGCACGGCCAGCTCGCGGGCCATGGCCGGGGCGGCGTTGAGGTCGTGCAGCTTCACGTTGATGTCGGTGTAGTAGCTGGCCGGCCGCTGCAGCAGTTTTTGCACGGTCTTGATGTTGGCGTAGCTCTGCACTTTGTCGTACTCGGCAATGCCGCTTTGGAAGAAGCCCGCCACGCGCAGCATGGTGCGGTCGCCGGTGGCGGTGGTCACCTGCACCAGGTCGCCGATGCGGGCCGCCATCAGGTCGGCCAGGCCCTTGCCGAGCACGATGGTGTTGTTGCCCGTGGCGATGTCGTACGGGTCGCCGGCCACCAGGTAGTCCTGGAACATGTAGTACTGCACTTCCTTCATCACATCGATGCCGAAGACCTGGCCGGTGAGGTCGGTGGTGCCCACGTTGAAGAGCACCTGCGCCACTAAGCGCGGCGTTACGGAGCGCACGCGCGGATCGTGCTCCAGGGCGCCCATGATGGCGTTGGCGTTGCGCAGGCGCGGCAGATCGTCCTTGGGCTTCACCGAGCGGATGAAGTTGTAGGCCGCGGTATCGCCGGGGGCGATCGCGGCGAGGTCCACGGGCTGTTGGGGCGAGATGTGCAGTTCGTTGAAGAGGCGGATGTGCGGGGTGCGGTTCAGGATCAGCCCGTCCAATAGTTGGTTCAGGCCGTTCATGAAACCGAGCAAGGCCACGAACATGGCGATGCTGAAGGTGACGCCGCCGGCCGCCACGATGCTTTGGCGCAGCTTGGCGCGCAGCAGGGTAAGGGCGATGGAGACCAGCAGGCGCATGGCCGTGCGTCAGGGCTTGTAGATGCGGGTGTTGGCGTCGATGCCGCTGAGCACTTCCACATTTTCCATGTCGCGCGCACCGATCTGCACGGGGGTTTTTTCATTCTCCCCGGTGAGCACCGCGCTGCCGTCCACGACATAGGAGGCGGGCACCAGCAGGGCGTTCGGCTTGGTGCGCAGCACGATACTGGCTTCCACGGTGAGGTTGGGGTAGAGCACGGGCGGCCGTTGGGTGAAACGGGTATCCACCCGGAAGGTGCGTGAGCGCTCGTTCATCAGCGGGATGATGCGGGTGACCTCCGCCTCAAAGGCCGTGTCGGTGTAGCTGTCCAGGGTGACCAGCACGCGCTGGCCGGGCTTCACCAAGCGGATGTCGAACTCATCCACTTCCAGTTCAAGGTAGAGATCGCTGGCGCTGCCCACTACGGCCACGGGGCGTTGGGGCGTGGCCAGTTCGCCGGGCTCGATCATCAGGTCGTACACCATGCCGGCGATCAGGCTCTTGGGCT
>JADZAC010000042.1 GCA_020852835.1 Flavobacteriales bacterium | reverse complement strand
CGGTCAAGGGCTGTTGCGCTACTTGGGCGCGTATGATGCGCTGTGCAGCACCCTGGGCTTGGAAGATGAGGACCCGGTGGACCATACCCTGCAGCTGGCTTGGGCGGCCAATGGTGAACTCACCCTGCTGGGCCTCAGCGACGGGGCACACCAGCTGAAGGTGTACGATGCCCAAGGGCGCTTGGTGCTGGAGCGTTGGGCAAGCAGTGCGGCGGGCCGCAGCGAAGGCATACTCTTCACTAGCCAACTCTCCGCGCTGTACCTGGTGGTGGTGGACAACCAACGCACCGCGCGGGTGGTGCCCATGCACTAAGCAGTTCTTCCCCACCAGGGGGATCCAGGCACTTGCCAATTCAACAAAAATGCCGACATTTGCCGACCCTTAACGAAAAGGGCCCTAAAACAAACAGCGACATGCCGACCCGCATCCGCCTTCAGAGAAAAGGCAAGAAAGGCAACGCCTACTACCACGTGGTGGTGGCCGACCAGCGCTCCCCGCGCGATGGCAAATACATCGAACGCATCGGTGCCTACAACCCCAACGTAGCCCCCGCCATGGTGGAGGTGGACCGGGAGAAGGCCCTGCAATGGCTGCAGATGGGTGCACAGCCCAGCGATACCGCCCGGGCCATCCTCAGCTACACCGGCGTGATCTACAAGAACCACCTGCAGAACGGCGTGAAGAAGGGCGCCTTTGACCAGGCCGAGGCCGACCGCCGCTTTGAGGTGTGGATGAACGAGAAGCAAGCCAAGGTGGAAGCCAAGCGCAGCCGCCTGAACGACGCCGCAGCGTCCGCTTACAAGGAGCGTGTGGCCGTGGAAACTAAAAAATCCCACGACCGCGCGGATGCCCTCACGGCCAAATTGGCCGCTGCAGTTGCCACTGAAGCCCCTGCGGAGGAAGCTCCTCCCGCCGAAGGTGGCGAGGCCCAGGAGCAAGCCTGAGCCCCAACAAACCAGCAAGGCCCGGCCCGCAAGGTGCCGGGCCTTTTGCTTGCCGCCCGCGCTCCTATCTTCACCGCCTGCCATGCCCTACAGCAAGTTGCATCCAGTGGGCTCCTTGGGAAAGCCTTGGGGCAATCGCGGTGAGCTGGCCTTGCGCCTGGACGGGATCAACCTCGCCGAGATCCATGGAGCAGGCGTGCTCTTCGTGGAGCTCGATGGTTCACGCGTGCCCTTTTTTATCAGCCACATCCACGAGCACCCCCGTGCGGGAGCCGTGGTGAAGTTCGAGGACATTGACAACCCGCAGGCTGCCGCATTCCTGGTGAACGCCCCGGTATTTGCCCCGCCCGGACATGAACTGCCGCCGGAAGGGGAGGATGAGGAGGAAGGCCTCGACCCGGAAGAGCTCATCGGCATGCACGTGCTGGACGAAGAGCACGGGCCATTAGGCGAAGTAGTGGGCACCGATGGCACCGAAGACCACCCCGTGATGGTGGTGCGCCATGGCGACCACGAGATCCTGATCCCCATGGTGGAGCAAATGGTCGTGGGCATCGATCTGGATTCCGGCCACCTGGTGGTGCGCACCCCGCCCGGCCTGGTGGAGCTCTACCGGGGCCATTGATCCAGTTGGCGCATGCCCAACGCGTTCTTCAAGTTCAAGCAATTCACCGTGCACCAGGACCGCTGCGCCATGAAGGTGGGCACGGACAGCGTACTGCTCGGCGCCTGGACGTGCTATTCCGGCGCATACAGCGTTTTGGACATCGGCACGGGAACCGGCGTGCTGGCGTTGATCGCCGCACAGTTTTGCCCGGCAGCCCGCATTGATGCCGTGGAACTGGATCCTCGGGCTGCAGTGCAGGCGGCAGAAAATGTGCGGTCCAGCCCTTGGCACGGGCGCATCCGGGTGCATCAGGCCGACATACGCCAATGGCAGCCTGCCGCCAAGTACGACCTGGTGCTCTGCAACCCGCCCTTCTACAAGGGGCATTCCGCCTCGTTTGATGCCCGTATGGCCACGGCCAAGCACGAAGGAAAGCTCTCCATGGAAGACCTGTTCCGGGCGGTGGTGCGCGGCATGGCCAAGAGCGGCCGCCTCATTATGATCATACCGGCGGACCGTTGGGCCGACGTGTGCGGCGTGGCCGCTGCCCATGGGTTCTTCCCGTTGCGCACCGGTTCCGTGTGCTACCGCGCGGGCAAGGCGCCCAAGCGCATGCTGGCCGAGTTTTCAAGCAATCAGGTCCCAACCGTCCAAGAAAACTTAACCCTTCAGGACGCCAAAGGTCATTTCACGGCCGAATACCGCAGGTTGTTGAGCGAACTGGAACTGCATTTCTGACCGGCGGCCGTAGAGCAGGTGAACATGCCCTGTTCCACCCGGCGGCTCCGGCTTCAAGCCTCCACCTCCTGTTCGCGGAAGGCAATGCCCAGCTCGGCCAGCTCATCCAAAATGGGGTTGTACAGCCCGGGCGCCAAGGGCAATAGCACGCCGTGCTGGCGCACTTGGCCGTTGAGCAGCAGCTTGGCGCCAATGCCGATGGGCAGTCCCACGCACTGGGCCATGGCGGTGTGTATGCTGTCCCGGCCGATGACCGAAAGGGAGGCGTGGATCTCCCGGGTGCAGTTTTCCACGGTGTATCGGAAGCGGTGCCACATGACCAACAGGTCCTTGTCGCCGGGGCCCAGCACCCACTTGGATTCCAACAGGCGCTGCAGGGTGGCAGCTGGTGTAAGGCCGGCTTGCCCGATGGCACCCGTGCCGAAGAGGCCCAGCCACTCCAACTTCTTCATCGCCCGGCCGGTGGGTTCCAACCCCAAGTACTTAGCGGTGGCCAAGCGCACATCGGTGCCGCCGCCTTCGGGCAGGAAGGCGCAGAGGTAGTCCGTCCAAGTGGCTTCCGCAGGCAGTTCCAGGTTGAAGCCGTCCTCGGTGCAGCCCAATTGCACCAAGGCATCCCACGCTTCACAATAACCTTCCTTGCGCAGGGTTCCGCGCAGCATGGTAGGGATGTCGGCAATGCCGTAGATGCCGCGGTACTTCAGCGAGTCGCGGTTGGCGTAGCCGTCGAAGGCGCCCAGCCCGGGAAGCGCCACCCGGGTTGTGCGGCGGAAGAGCTGGTGATAGGGGATGTATTTCAGTTGGCCGTGGTGGATGTACCGGGCTGCCGGCCCCTGGCCGGCCAGCACCACGTTCCGCGGGTTCCAGCTGAACTTGTAGCCCCAGGGATTGTCGTCGCTTTCCGGCGCCACCAGCCCGCCGCAATAGCTCTCAAAGGCCTCCATGCGTGCGCCTTTGGCCCGCAGGCCGTCCAGTATGCGCATGGCGCTCATGTGGTCGATGCCGGGATCGGCGCCCATTTCGTTGAGCACCGTGAGCCCGGCCTGCTTGAATTCCGCATCCATGGGCCAAAGGGCATCGGGCACATAGCTCGGAGTGATCACGTGCTTGCGCAAACGCAGGCAATCGCGCAGCACGTCCATGTGCATGAAGGCCGGCAGCATGCTGATCACCAGGTCGTGACCGGCGATCAACGCGGCGCGGGCCTCGGCTTGCGCGGCATCGAGTTCCACCACATGCGCGGCACCTTCGCCGCCCTGCACCAGTTTGCGTGCCTGGGCCAGGTCGCGCTCGGCCACGGTGAGCGTCCACTGCTGTTGGGCCGCATGCTTTAGCAGGTACTCGATCAGGGAGGAAGCGGAGCGGCCGGCGCCGAGCAGCAGTATGGAGCGCATAGGGTGTTTATGGATGGGTGTCGGGGCGCAAAGGTGCGGAACACTGCGTTGATGGCGGCCCGCGATGCTACCAGCCCTGCTTCAGCACCTCCGCCATGCTGTCGTGCAGTGCCGAGGCCAAGCGGGGCTCCATGCGGTTGTTGGTGGCGAAGCGTTGGTTCACCTCCAGTTCCAACCCTGCGTACCCTTTTGGAAAACGGTTGCGCAACGCGGTAGGAAGCCCGTCGGAAACACCCTTGTACGGCTGGTTCATGCGCACGGCCATGGCGGGCAAACGTTGGCGGAGGGCCTTGCGCCAGGCCATGGCGAAGGCGCGTTCCGCCGTGCGCTGCGGGTCGTACAGCAGGCCTACGTCCAGCCTGCGCTCCACGCCGTCAAGCACGGGGGTGAAACTGTGCACGGCCACGTGCAATACGGCATTGCCCGCAGCGATCCGGGTTTGGATATCCTCGATGATCGCGTTGCGGTAGGTCCGGTATAAGGCCAGCAAGTGCTGCTTGCGTGCGGGTTCCACACCCGCCGTGAATGCGGAGAACTGCTGCCGGTGTCCTTCGGAACGGTTCATTTCGATGCACAGGCGTGAGAGCGTGGTGAACGTGGATGCCGCGGCCAGCGGCACCAGGCGGTGGAAGAGGTCCAGCGCGCCGATGTCATATCCGCGGTGGGTGTTCAGCACCTTCGCATGCCCGGCGAAGCAGTGCTGCAGTTCCGGCGGCACATCGTTGCCTCCGTGCTCGCAGCTGAGGAACAACTCGTTCATGCCAATTGGCGGTCTTCCTGCAGGCATTGCGCCAATTCCTTGTACACGGCGATGATGCGTGCGGCATCGGGCTTGGGGCCGGTTTTTGCAAGGATGCGGGCCGCCAAACAGCCCTGCGCCAGGATGTGGTTGATGCAGCCTTGTGCATCCGCGCTCATTGTGCCGCCCACTTCACCGAAGATATGGGCCCATAGTTCCCGGGCGGTGGCTTCCTGTCGGTCCAATCCGAACATCAGCAGGAAGTCATGGTTTTTGATGCGCGCCCCGTCCGCGCGCCGGATCACCTTGTTGAAGAGCTTGAGCAGGTCCTTATGGTGCCATGCGCGTTGCAGGTACTGGCTCACCCATCGCCCTTCGGTGAGGGCTTTGAGCGTGGCGATGATCAGCTCGGCGATGGCCAGGTCGGCTCCGGGGCACTCCTGGATGTCCACCACGCGGATCTCGATGGCACCGCGATCGAAGCGGGCGATGGCGCCGCGCGAGTTGGCGAACTGGTGGTCCATGATGCCCTGGGTATCAAAGGGGGCCATGGCCTTGCCAATGGGGGCGAAGATCTCGCGGTAGTATTCCTCTTCAGTGAGCACGGCCTCGGGGATCAGGCTGCCCATGAGCTGGGGCAGGCGCTCCTGGTGGTGGAGGTAGGCCTGCATGCGGGCATCGAGGAAGCCGGCGGGCTTGCCGTCGAGAATGGGGGAGCTGGCGCTGAGCGCGGGAATGATGGGCAGCAGCAGGCGGATGGCCGTGTGCAGCTTTCCGAACTCCTCGTCGTTGGCGAAGGGCAGGTTGAGGTGCACGCTCTGCAGGTTGCTCCAGCCGTGGCCCCGGCAATCGAAGATGCGGTTGTAGAGCTCGTACACATCATGGTAGTCGTGCGGCCACAGCACGGTTTCAGTGAAGGGGTCGAACAGCGGATGGGCGGCGGTGGGCAGCAGCATCCGGTTGCGCTTGGCGAGCAGGGCGTTGATGGCGCGTACCTCGGCGGCGAACTTTGCGCGGAAGCCGGGGATGTCCGGGGTGGGCTTGGCGGTTTTCAGTTCCAGCACATGGGCGGTGAGCTCGTTGCTCCAGTCCACCTCACCACGTTGCACATCGCCGGTGATCTGGCCGGTGACCTCCTTGAACAGTTGGTCAACCGTGGGGCTGGCGCGCAGGGTGTCGCGGTCCACTACCATGTATTCCAGCTCGATACCGGCCACTTCGAACAGGCCGTAGGGTTTTTGCTCGCTCATGTTTTAGGCGGGTTGGACAGCGCCGCTTCGGGCGGTGCGAGGCCGATCTTGCGTTCGATGGTTTTTTTCAGCGAGCCGATGATGCGGCGGTAGATCTCGTCGCCCAGTTCCATATCCTCCACGCCGTGGTCGATGTTGGGGCATTCGTTCACCTCGATCACGTAGGCTTTGCCGTTGTGCTCCTTCACGTCCACGCCGAAGAGGCCTTGGTCGCCCACCATGGCGCGCACGGCCTTGAGGGCGGCCTCCAGGATGTGCTTGGGGCACTCGGCCACCTGCACCGTGGCGAAATCGCCGGTTTCGTCCTGCTTGCTGGTGCTGCTCCAGTTGTAGATCTGCCAGTGGCCGCGCGCCATGAAGTATTTGCACACGTAGAGCGGCTGGCCGTCCAGCACGCCCACGCGCCAGTCGAAATCACTGGGCATGTATTCCTGGGCCACGGCCAGGTCGCTCTCGGCGAGCAGCTTGTCCAGTTTTTCGTCCAATTCCTGCGGGGTGCGTGCCTTCTCCACGCCGATGCTGAAGGTGCTGTCGGGCAGTTTCAGCACCACGGGGAACCCCAAGGCGGCACCAACGGTATGCCTGTTCTCGTTGTGCACGATCAGGGTGCGCGGCGTGGGAATGTGGTGGGTTTCCATCACCTCGGCCAGGTACACCTTGTTGTTGCATTTAAGGATGGCGCCGGGCGCATCCATCACGGCCAGGCCTTCGCGCTGGGCGCGGCGGGCCATGCGGTAGGTGTGGTTGTCCACGTAGGTGTTCTCGCGGATGAACAGGGCGTCGTACTCACCCAGGCGGTCGATGGCGTCCGCGCCGATGATGTCCACGCGGAACCCCAGCTCTTCGGCGGCCTGCCTGAATTTCACGATGGCGCGTTTGTTGGAAGGCGCAGCCTTGTCCTCCGGGTTCACCAGTATGGCGAGGTCGTAGGCACTGCGGTCCTCGCGGGCGGTGTCGTAGCGTTTTTTGCTGAAGTATTCAGCGGCAAAGCGCTTGAGCAATGGCACATGCTCGGCTTCGATCTCCTTGTAGGGCACCGGCCGGATGGCGCGCAGTTCCCATTTTTCGCCCTTCACGAAGCGGGCACGCATCAAGGGCGCCTCGAAGACTTTGTAGAGTTCGTGGGCGAGCTTGTCGTAGCGCGGGTTCACGTTGCGGCCGAAATACACGCTGAGGGTGAAGTCGTGCTTTTCCTTGTGCCCCAGGCTTTGCTGGATCACCTCGTCGAGGTCACGCGAAAGCACTTTGACGATCCGGGGGTTCTTGAGGTCCAGGATGGTCTTGGCGCTGGGGATCACCTTGTGGCCGCGGGCTTCGGCGAGCAGGCTTACATAGTAGCCCCGGCTTTGATAGTTGAAGCTGCGGGCCAGGTTGAAGATGCGCGTGTTCTTCAGCTGGGCGAACCGGGGCTCGGTGAGGTAGTCCTTGCTGGACACCACCTCAACGCCCGGGGCGCCCAGCTTGAAGATCTTCGGGTCCTGTACCACGATGAGCTTCCTCATGGATCAAAGGGATGGGGTGAGAGTATGAGCAGGTTGGCGTCGTAGGTAACGATGCCCAGCATGATGCTGTTGATCAGGCGCCCCACGGGCACCGCGTAGGTGCGGCCATCGGCCAAGGGATTGTCCTGGTAGGGGTCGGCCACGTGCACGCGTTTGTGCTCCATGCCGGTAAGCACCACGAAATGGCCCATGGGCTTGCCGCGCAGGTCATGGTAGATGCTGCGGCCCTTGGAGTCGGCATATTCACGTTTGCCTTTGTAGAGGTACGTGGCGCTCAGGCCCGCCAGAATGGGCAGCCGGCGGTCGAAGTAGGAGCGGAGCAGGGCGGGTTCCGGATCGTCGAAGCGGATCTCGCCCCCGTCTTTCAGGTAGCGGGCGTAGGCCAAGCAGGCCGCGTGCAGCTTCTTGCCCTCCTTGATGCGTGTTTGGGCGATGAGCTTTTGGCGCAGCACCTTGGGCGGCAGGCCGTCCCAGGAGGGGTCGAACACCCGCAGGTTGTAGCTGTACAAGCGGGCATGCAGCCCTTGGCGCAGGGCATGGATCCCCAACAATACGGCCAAGGTGCCGCCTTCCTCCAGTTGGTGCACCTCGTTCACCACCTGCCGCAAGGAGCGGTCCATGCCGAAATGGCGGTATACGGCGTGCAGAGCGGTGGCGCCGCAGGTGTCGTCATCGGGCTGGGCCTCGATCCGGAATTCGTGCATCCGCTGGTAGGTGGCTGCCGGACATCTGGATACGACCGGGGCAGGAGCCACGGGGTGCAAAGTTGATGCGATCCCGGGGCTTTGGCGCACCGGCGGAACGAACCATCAAACACGCCGTGTTGGATCCGGCAGCTCACCGGGCGGTAGTGCGTCGGGGGCCCCCTGCCCTGAAGTTCGTTGAAAGCTGGGTGTTCAAGGGCGCCTGATGCGGCGCTCCTCTTCCTCCTTGGTCAGGCCCTCGCGGATCATCTCAAAGGCTTGGGCAATGCGGCGCTTGCGCGTTTCCTCTTTGCGTCCGTCCGCCACCCATTCGGCGTATTCCCTGCGGCAGGCGCGGCTGAACGTTTCCCAATTGGCCCACGCACTGGGGTCTTTGCGCAGCACGGCTTCCAGCTCGGTGAACAGGGGATCCTTCTGTTGCCCTTCGGCGGAAGCCTTGGCGAGTTTCCGGTTCAAGGCCGCCGCCCGGCCCACCAAGCTGGTGAAGGCGGCTTCATTGATGGCTTCGCCTTCACGGAATTTCACGCTGCGCGCCTGTTTTTCGTCCGCGCAGGGTTCATACGGCAAGCGGGTGGATTTGAATTGGGCACCTTTGGGGAAATGCACGCACACCGATGTTTTGGAGGCGGAGAAGTTGAGCATGGGCTGCCCGGCCACATCGAAATGGGGGCATTGGGAGCGCCAGCTCTCTTCCACCCCGCTGCTGGTGGAGTGGATCAGTTGGCGAAGGCGCACCATGGTCCGGCGCTGCCATTCGGGATGGTTGGCGATGTACAGGTTGATCTGTTCGGGGGCCTGCATGGCGTGTGGATATGGGGGGGCGAATATGCGGATCAGCGGCGACCTGCGTCCTGCATCTCGATCAATACCGGGAAGGTACGGTCTTTCCGGAAATCGGGGGCTCCTTCCAGGCCGAAGTTCATTGAACCAAGCGGCCACACCATGTCCGCATCAAAATAGCCTTGGCGTGAGCCTTCCTGGAGCACCACCGTTTCCTTGTAGCCGCCATCACTGCGGAATTCCAGCATCAAGGCCTCCTTGGGCTTGTCCACCGGTTCGATGGGTGTTTTCTTCTTTCTCGGCTCCATGTTGGCCGCCGCGTCGTTGTAAAACAGGAACAATTGCTCCTGGCAGAACAGCGAGAAGGTTTTCCCCGGGCCGTCGTTGGTGAAGCTCATTTCGCGAGGCACCTCGGTGTACCACTTCATCGCACCGTCGGGGCCCAGTTCCATCACGTGCAGGTTGCCGTTGACCCATTCGGTTTTTTCGATCTTTTTCCCGCTCAGGTCGCTCACCAGGTGCGTTTCCATGCCGGAGCGTTCCGCTACCGCATAAAGTCCGCCGTCGGCTTTGGGCCAGATCTGTTCCATGTGCATGTTGGCCTGCAGCCGCTGCACCTTTTTCACTTCGCGCAGGTTGAAGGGGGTGCGGCTGGCCGGCGCCCATTTCCCGTCGGCCATGTTCAGCACGCTGCGGAAGATGCCCACTGATTCACTGCGGTTTGCTTCGCCGTTGGAATAAGTGCCTGCGCAAACCATGGTGCCGTCAGGCAGCAGCGCGGCACGCGCCTCCTGCACATGGTCCTTCTTGCCCAGGTCCAACGGATAGGCTTGCTGCCCCAAACTGTCCAAGCGGTACAGGCTATAGTTGTAGCCCACCGTTTCCTTGGTCTTCGGGGCGGCATCGGTGATGTTCTTGATCAGGTACCAGGCTGCGCCGTTCTTGTCCACGATGGTGGTGATCACCTCGGTGCTGGCGTTGCCGCCGTCCAGCACCAGGTTCTTGGTCCACAAGGGCTTCATGGCGGCATCCACCATCACCGCCACGATGGGCGCCCCGGCGGTATGGGTGGTGGTGGACGGGGTGAGGCCGATGAGCATGTGCTTGCCGTCGGCGGCCACGGTGGTGGTGAAGCCGACGGTCATGCCGGGCTTGAAGTAGTCGTTGGACCTGCCGAAGAGCGCATAGGGCACTTGGGCCACCATGGCTGCGGCCCGTCCGGTAAGGCTGCGCGGGTTGAGCACTTGTTGCAGCAGCATCAGTTGGCCATGCTCGGGGTCGGGTTTGGACAGCAAGATCCGGAACTGCTTGTTGAAGGTTTCCACGGTTTCTATGGCCACCGGACCGACGCCCCAGACGAACTTGGGCTGGTCGTGCTTGATCTCGGCCATTTTTTCGGACCCGATCACGTGGAGCTGCCAGCCCAGTTCATTCACGGTGAGCCCGCCAAGGGCGCGCTTGCCCCCGAGGGTCTTCAACGCCACGAAGCTGCCTTCATCGCCATAGACCATTTTGCTCACGCCCAGTTCGCGGTCGGGCGGAGCGGCCAGGTCGGCCTTCACCTTTACGCGTAATCGGGATTCTTGTGCCTTGGCCCCGGCCATGCTGGCGGTGGTGAGCAAGGCCAAGGCCATGGAGCGGAGGATGAACCGGGAGGACATGCTGGTGCAGGGTGGTTGGAGGGGGTGAAAAATAAGCGGACCGGGGGATATCAGGCCCGTTCCAGAATGGTGGCGTACCCTTGTCCCACGCCGATGCACATGGTGCACAGGGCGTATCGTTTGCCTGTACGGTGCAGTTCCAGCGCGGCGGTCAGCAACAGGCGTGCGCCGGTCATGCCCAAGGGGTGGCCCAAGGCGATGGCGCCGCCATTGGGATTAATTCGCGGGTCATCGTCGGCGAGGCCCCAGGAGCGGGTGCAGGCCAGCGCCTGTGCGGCGAACGCCTCGTTGAGCTCGATCAGGTCCATCTGGTCCAGGGTGAGGCCTGCGCGTTTCAGGGCCATGGCGGTGGCGGCCACGGGGCCGATCCCCATGATGCGCGGCTCCACGCCGGCCACCCCGCTGCTCACGATCCGGGCCAAGGGCTCCAAGCCGTGCTGCTTGGTGCCGGCCCCGCTGGCCACCAGCAGGGCGGCGGCGCCGTCGTTGAGGCCGCTGGAATTGCCGGCGGTAACGCTGCCGCCCTTGCGGAAGGCAGGCCGTAAGGAGGCCAGTACCTCCATGGTGGTACCGGCTTTTACAAACTCGTCCTTGGCGAACTGGACCGGGTCCTGCTTGCGCTGCGGGATGCTGATCGGCGAGATCTCCAGCGCCAAGCGCCCGTTTTGCTGGGCAGCAGCGGCTTTCCGCTGGCTCCACAAGGCAAAGCGGTCTTGGTCCTCCCGTGTGATGGCTTGGCTTTCCAGCAGGTTTTCCGCGGTTTCGCCCATGGCATCGGTACCGAAGCGCTCGTGCATCCGCGGGTTGATGAACCGCCAGCCAAAGCTGCTGTCGAACAGTTGGGCATCACGGCCGTAAGGGGTGCTGGTCTTGCTGAGCACCCAGGGGCTTCGCGTCATGTGCTCCACACCGCCGGCAATGAACACATCGCCATGACCGGCGGCAATGGCACGCCCGGCCTGCACCACGGCACTCATGCCTGAAGCGCACAGCCGGTTCACCGTTTCGCCCGGTACGCTTACGGGCAGCCCTGCGAGCAGCCCCGCCATGCGTGCCACATTGCGGTTGTCTTCACCGGCTTGGCCGGCACAGCCCATGATCAGGTCGTCCACGGCCGCAGGGTCCAAGCTGGGGTGGCGCAGGGCCAAGGCCTGCACCACATGCGCCGCGAGGTCATCGGCGCGCACGGCGGACAATCCGCCGCCGATGGTGCCGATGGCGCTGCGCACGCCATCAATGATGAACGCTTCCTTCATGGGGCCAAATGTCGGGCTTCATCCGCAACCGCGTACGGCTTCGGGCTATTTTCGCGGCCATGGATGCCGTGGACCTGGCGCGTGCCGTGGTGGCCCGCATGATGGACGGGGATGCCTTCAGCCAGTGGCTCGGTATCGAGGTGCTGGAAGTGCTTCCGGGCACCTGCACCCTGCACATGCGCGTGCGTCCCGAGATGGACAATGGCTTCCGGATCACCCACGGAGGTATCGCGTACTGTGTGGCGGACAGCGCCTTGGCATTTGCATCCAACTCCCATGGCATCCATGCGGTCTCCGTCGAAACATCCATCTCGCACGTAAAGCCGGTGCACTGCGGGGATGTGCTCACCGTGCAAGCCAAGGAAGTGAGCTGCACCACGCGCTTGGGGGTGTACCACGTGGAGGTGACCAACCAGAAAGGAACACTGGTGGCCCTGTTCAAAGGCACTGTGTACCGCACCGGCAAGCCTTGGGAGCTGGGGTAGCCCGCGCTGCCCGGCCAGAGGTAGGGGGCATGCCCCCTGTTGCACAAGGGGATCTCGGCAGGCCTGGTCAAACGGGTGCAGTTGGTCTTGCTGATGACCTCTGTATCACGCGTAAAGCGATCGTGTCATCCATGGATGCCTTGGTCCTTCAATGGGCGGAACATCACCTGCTTGCGCCAGGCCTGAATGCGTTCGGGGATCGGCCCTCCAACAGGCTATAGCAACTCCTTGGCCAAGGCGCCTTCATGTTCCAGCAGCCATTTCTTGCGCCAGATGCCCCCGGCGTAGCCGGTGAGCAGCCCGCTGGAGCCCAACGCCCGATGGCACGGCACGAGGATCAGCAACGGATTCACGGCACAGGCAGCGCCCGCTGAACGGGCGGCTCCTCCCGCGCTCATGGCCAATTGGGCGTAGCTGATCGAACCACCGTGGGGTACTTTACCCAGCTTGGCCCACACCTTCAGCCGGTAGGGCGATCCCACCAGATAGAGCGGCAGGTCGAACTTGGTGCGCCGGCCGGAGAAGTACGCCTTCAGTTGGATGATGGCTTCGCTGAGCACCTTCGGAGGGCGGGCATGCCTTCCCCTGCCTGGATTTGCAAAGGAGCATCGGGTGATGCGCTCTCCGTCGGACTCCACCCATAGTTTGCCGATGGGCGTGTCCAATGAACCCACGAATTGCGGGCCGAAGAGTTCCGGTTGCAGGTTGTTTCCGCTGCTTGACATGATCTACGGGTAGCTGGAATGAGCCAAGGTAGTCCTTACCATGAATTTCCGGGCATTGGCCTCAGGGCTATCGCCAATTATCATCCATGATGATGTGCCCTTGTTGTGCGACCCTTTCAGGGTCGATCGCCGCGCGGAATGCGGGGTCTACGCTGTGTGACCCACTTCGGGGTCATGAAATGGCATCTCTTGAATTGACCCCGGCGGGGTCAAACATCGTAGCATTCTCCTGATCAGTGGACGTTCGACCCTGACCGGGTCGCACAACATTCCCTGTTTTGGCCATACGAATAAGAGGCGATGGCCCTGGCATTGGCCTGCTGTGCACTGAGGGCATACGCATCGAATAATTCTTCCCCACGGGGCCATTGAGAGCACTTGGGGCATATTGATGATCGTTGGACCGGTCTTCGCACTTTGCGCTGCATGGCAATACCGAAGAGCTGCCTGGTGTGGCTGCTCCTCGGGCACCGCTCCAAAGGGCCAAAGGCCCGCAACATGCACGCCCGTGGCACCGCCATGGGCTTGCAGCACGGGTTCGAGCGGGGCTGAAGGCCACGCACATAGGCCAGATGGACCGGTGCAATGAAGGTAAAGGCTCATGATGTTTCGGGCTTACAGCCCTCTGTCGCATCACCGCACATTTCAGCCCGTGGCACCGCCATGGACTGAAATGTGCCGTGCTGAAGGCACGGCATTGGGCTTTGTACCGAGCGGGATCGGCCCGGTACAAAGCCGCTCCGGCACGCTCATGCAACTTCGGGCCAAGACATCATTGAGCCAAGCTGGAATTGTGGTCAGCCCGAAGTTGGATGCGTTTGCCCTGGCTACGCACTTGGCTTTCACGGACCGGCCCGGAGGTGGAGGTCCAATAGGTGGGCAATGGCGGTAAGCAGCGATGGAAGCGCGGCTGGCAGCAGGGCCCTTTCCGCAAACAGGTCCCGATCCGTGCCCGGGCGGATCACCCTCGTCGAATGCCATGGGCAATTGCGGCCGGGGGGCGCCACCATGCCGGGCCTAGCGCCGTTCTTGGGCCAGCACCCGCTTGCGGGCCACGTCCACCAGGAACCGGCCGCGCAGGAATTTGCGCCCCAGCAGCACCTGGTACTTCATGTCACTGCGGTCGAAAAGGGTGAACTGGGTGCGTACCGTGTGCCCGTTCAACTGCACGGGCGTGGTGATCAAAAAGCGTTCCGTGCGTTGCCCGGTGCTGCTTTTTACCGTTACCCTGCTGAAGCGTTTGAAGATCACTTTGGTGCGTTTGCGCCCCATGGCGAACGTGACCACCAGTTCTTCCTGTTCCTCCAGCGTGCGCACGGCGATCTTTTGGTAGTGGAGCGCACTGCGGTAGGCGCCGGTGTCCATTTTCGCTTCCACGCGCTGCACGCCCAGCTTGGGCAAGGCGATGTACTCCGAACGGCCGATGGTGAGCTTGGCATTTGCCATGGCCGGCAAGGTGCACCGGCAATGGGCTGCCACAGGGCAGCCTGCGGCGAAAGTTTACCGTGCCTCTTGTTGAAAGCGCGGTATGCTACAGGTGCATGAACTCCTTCTTGGCCAGCAGCTCCTCCTTGGTTTCCCGGTGGTCGGGGTCGTCCACGCAGCAATCCACCGGGCAAACTGCGGCGCACTGCGGTTCATCATGGAACCCCGTGCATTCGGTGCACTTGTCCGGCACGATGTAGTAGATGTCCATGGCCACCGGTGCCTGTGCCGCATCGGCATCGTAGGTGTTGCCCATGGGCGTGGTCTGGTTGCCGTGCAGGCTGGTGCCGTCGCTCAGGCGCCATTCCGCGCCGCCTTCATAGATGGCATTGTTGGGGCATTCCGGTTCGCACGCCCCGCAGTTGATGCATTCCTCGGTGATGATGATAGCCATGGTAACAACGGTAAATTTGCGCCACCCCGGCCCGCCGCACAGCAAGCGGCCGGTGAAGCAGGTGCCGCAAAAATAGCCAGCCCGTGCGCATGGACATGACCGAAGCCCAAAGATCCCGTCCGGCCGGGGATGCCGCACCCTTTGTGCAGCTGGGCCTGTCTTTGGCGGCTTTTGCCGGTGGAAAGCCGTGGCCCGGCCATGCCATTGGCCTCACCCAAGGGGAGTACCAAACGTTTGAGGCGGCCCTGAACAAGGCCCAAGCGAGGAACGGTTGGTTCACCGGCGAGCAGGTACGCCTTGCCGCCAAAGGCTTGGCCGCCATGCTGGAGAAGCCGGCTTTGGCCAACTGGCTGAAGGCCTATCCCGCACTTCAAGGCCACGGCGGCACATGCACCGTGGGCCTGATCCTGGCGGGCAACATTCCTTTCGTGGGCTTTCACGACCTGATGTGCACCTTGCTCTGCGGCCACCGGGCCTTGGTGAAGGTGGCCGCCGACGATGCCGGCCTGACCCCGGCCTTGGTGGAGCTGCTGGGCCGGTTCGCCCCGGAACTGTCTGCCCGGGTGGAGTTCACCACGGGCCGCATGGCGCAAGTGGATGCCGTCATCGCCACGGGCAGCACCAATACGGCGAGGTATTTCAAGCACTACTTCGGCCACCTTCCCCACATCATTCGCAAAGGCCGCACCAGTGTAGCCGTGCTGGACGGTACGGAAACCGCGGAGGAGCTCGCGGCTTTGGCCGGCGATGTGTTCAACTATTTCGGCCTGGGCTGCCGCAGCGTGGGCAAGGTGTTTGTTCCCCGCGATTTCGATCTGGACCGCCTGTTCGCGGCCTTCTTTCCCTGGCAAGACATTATCCGGCACCACAAGTACGCCAACAACTACGACTACAACCGGGCGGTATGGCTCATGGACCGGGCACCGTTGGTGGAGAACGGCTTCCTGGTACTGAAGGAAGAAAGGTCGCTGCACAGCCCGGTTGCCGCGCTGTTCTACGAGCGGTATGATGATCGGGCCGAGGTGGAGCAGCGGCTCCTAAGTGAGGCCGACGGCCTGCAATGCATCATTGGCCACGGCCAGGTGCCCTTCGGGGCCGCCCAATGCCCGGGGCCCGGGGACTACGCCGACGGAGTGGACACCATGGAGTTCCTGCTCGGCCTGGGTCAGGGCACAAAGGTGTAGCAACCCAAGTCGGACTGGGCACTGGGCCGCAGCACCCCGTCCAAGTCGTACGTGGCTTCGAGGTCGGCACCAAAGGGATCAAAACCCTTGTTGCGCACAAAGGCATTTTCGTTGAGGTGGAAGTTGCCGCCGCTGGCATCCTTGAACCCGGGGCTCTGGTTGCGGTACACGGTGGCTTGTTCGAAGTGAGTTGCGTCCGAGGTGGAGCTGTTGGTGCGGAAAAGGAAGTTCTTGAAGAGGAAATCCGGCGGTAGCTGGTTGTCAAAGGCCAGTTCAAATTCGTTGGCATTGTTGCCGTCGATGATGCCGTTGGTGAAGGTACTGGGCTCCACCTGGCGCACCTGCACGGCACCGGTGATATCGGTGAAGGTGTTGGTGAGGATGAAGGCGGGCTCCTGCCGCACATCATAGCCCCAGTAGTTGGCCACCGTGCTGTGGTTGAACTTGTATTCACCCCCACCGGTGAGGGCCACGCAATATTGCCCGCAGTTGGCCACCAGCAGGTTGGTGCTTTGGATGCGGAAGTTCTCCGATAGGATCCCCGCCGCCGAGCAGTTGCGGATGCTCACGTTGTTCAGCAGCAGACGGTTGGTACTGGTGGGTTGTCCTGGGGTGCCGATCCAGCTTTGGGGCTGCAGGCCGATCAGGGCGTTCTTGATCTCCACATGGTTGAACTCATGGTCTGCCGGTCCCTCGTTGATCCAGATGCGGTCCCACTGTCCGGGCAGGTCCGCATACATGGCCTCCAGGCGGTCGCCTTGAAAGGTGATCTTCTCCTCGGCCGTGCCATTGGCCACGATGTTGCCGCCTTGGTACACCCAAAGGCCTCCGCCCCCGTGGAAGTATACGCGTACGCCGGGATCGATGGTCAACGAGCAGCAGCTGTCCACCACGGCATAACCGAAGATCACATAGGGTTTGTCGTTGGCCCAATGGACATCCTCGCAGATCTGGTTGCCCAAGCTGTCGTATCCACCGGCGATGTAGCTGAAGGGGGGGAAGCCCTGCACCACGTTGTCGGGGCGGAAGAAGTGTGCATCCTGCCCCCAGGCATTGAGCACCACCCGTTGTTCGTTGCCATTGGTGCTGAACAGGATCCGGTCTTCGATCACGAACGGCGTGTTCACTCCTCCAGGCCCCAAAGTGGCTTCAACGAACACGTAGATGCTGTCCCCGGCCGGGATCTCCACCTGGCTGAAGCTCAGGCCGGCACTGCCGTCCACATTGATCCGGAAGGGAGAGGGGGTGCCACCCTCCAGCAGGATGTCCACCCGCACGCCTTCGCTGTTGGGGTTGCGTGCAGTGAAGCGCCGGGTAACGGTGCCCACGGTGGTGAACACCGTGTCGAACAGGATGGAATCCCGCGAGAGTTCCAGCGTGGCGCCGGGCGAATCGGTGAACAATTGGTCCTTGCGGCATCCAAAGAGGGCCATGGCCAATACGCCCAGCACGGCGAAGGGGAGAACGGGGGATTTCACGGTGGGCAAAGATGGGATGACCGGGCTATTACGGGGCAATGCCCCGGATCATTGCGTGGCAAGTATCTCCGAGTGTATGGCGGAATGTGTTTTTCCTTACATTTGCGCCCTCATTCGCCAGGCATGGGCCCGGTGAACCTGCAAAACACCTCCCGAGATGAAAAAAGGCATCCACCCCGAGAACTACCGCATCGTTATCTTCAAGGACATGAGCAACGAGAGCATGTTCCTTGGCCGGAGCTGTGCCGCCACCAAGGACAAGCTGAAGTGGGAGGACGGCAATGAGTACCCCTTGGTGAAGCTGGATATCAGCAGCACCTCGCACCCGTACTACACCGGCAAATCGATGCTGGTGGACACGGCAGGCCGCGTGGACAAGTTCAAGAAGCGTTTTGCCAAGCACGCCGAACTGAAAAAAGCCGCTCCCGCCCCCAAGCAGGAGGAAAGCGCCGCCGAGTAGGCCGTTGGCCGATAGTGATCTTCACGCCCCCTCCTGGAACCAGGAGGGGGCGTTCGTTTTAGGGCGGTATCAGGGACAACGTGTACATTCGGCTTCATGCTTGCCGAACGCACCCCCGAAAAGAAGGTATGCCTAGAGTGCGGGGAACCGCTCCATGGCCGTACGGACAAGAAGTTCTGTTCAGATGCGTGCCGCAATCTGTTCCACTACCGCTCCAACAACGCACCCATCAATTACGTGCGCAACGTGGTGAACACCCTGAAACGGAACCGGCGCATCCTCAGCGAGCTCAACCCCGGTGGCAAAGCCAAGGTGCACCGGGACAAACTGGTGGAACGCGGGTACAATTTCATGTACCACACCAACATATACCGCACCAAGGTGGGCAACGTGTACGTGTTCTGTTTCGAGCACGGCTACTTGGAGCTCAGCGAGAACTGGTATGCGCTGGTGCGGCGCGATGAATACCTGGAGCGCGCGGGCGATGCCTTGGCCTGACGGCCGCCGCATGCCCTCACCGGAGGCTCAGCAGCTGGCCCAAAGGATCAGCACCACCATGCCGAAGATCATCACGGCCAGCAGCACGGGGCCGCCGATCTCGTTCTCTTCCGCTTGTTCGGGGAAATGACCTTCATGCTCGTGATCCGACATGGCCTGCAAGGGTTTGATGCGGCGAATATAGGACCGGGACCCAACGTGGTGCACTTCCTGCAGCTCAGTTCAGGCTGAAGGTGGGCCTGCGCAAGATCATCCGGGCGATCACGTCGCTTTCATCCTTTCGCATGCGCCGCATCATGCTGCGCACGTGTTCATCCAGCTCGGTGTCGCTCATGCGTGCCGGATCGGAGTACACGGTCAGGCTGCTGCGGCTCTTGAGAATGAGTGCTATTTTGAAGGAGCGTGACATGGTGTTCATTCCTAAGACGGTAAACCCCCCACTTGCGATGCCTCAGAGTTTGGCCGAACCGGGGAATGGAGTCCATGGGCCATGGAACGGTGGCTACTGGCCAAGTACGGACCGGAACCTGAACGGGCCTGAACAACAGGGGCTTCCGGTGTACATTGCCCACAGACCTTTCATGGGCACGCGTCGGCGCAAGCTGCGCTTGGTGTTGCGTGCCAACGTTCGTGGTGGTTTGCCCGCGCTTCAGCTTCGCTCAACGGCGCTGTCCAGGGTGGGAGGGAACCCCGTGAAAACCCCGGCTCGCTGCCACGAAAATGCCCCTGCGTCGTTGTCGCAAGGGCTTTGCACTGACGGGGTGAGTGGATTGCCCGGGGACGGGCTTTCCCAATTGGGGGGCACCAAGTGCAACCCCCGGCTCCCTTTGTTCGCGGGCACTTCCGTGGAACGCGCGCGCTCCAGCTCTGCTGGGCTTCGCTTTCCACGAAAAAGCCCCTGCAACTGCGTTGCAAGGGCTTTCCACTGTCGGGGTGAGTGGATTCGAACCACCGGCCTCTACGTCCCGAACGTAGCACTCTAACCGGGCTGAGCTACACCCCGTAGCCCGCAATGGGGCGGCAAATATAGGCGCTTGTGCGAAGCGGGGCCCACCTGCCTGCAAAGTACACCGCCAAAGGCACCGGGGCAGCGTGGAAATGCGGAGCAACGGGCCCGCGATCCCGCAAGGCGGTTGCGGCCGCCCCGCTTTTTCCGATGTGGTGATGGGGTGCTACATTCGCACCCGTTCAGCGGGAGTAGCTCAGTTGGTAGAGCATCAGCTTCCCAAGCTGAGGGTCGCGGGTTCGAATCCCGTTTCCCGCTCACTGCCCCGGCCCGTGCGGCCGGGGCTTTTTTTATGCCTGTTCATGTCATGGGCACCGTGGGCCGGATCGTCACGGGAAGAGATCGGCACGCATTTGGCAGGAGCGCGGGATCAATGATCATGGCGCGAGGCTTACTTTGCACGCAAGCCCTGCTGCCCGATGCATGGACCGCAGGCACGATCTTGGCAAAGCCATCCACCCGATCAATGAACTGAGCATGCGGAAAAACAGTAGTGCACCGGGCCGTATGGCCGCGATCCTGGCCATGGCGATCGGCCTGTTGGCAAGTCCGGCCGGTTGGGCCCAAACCACCAATGCAGGCAACTTTGTGCTCAACGGCGGCTTTGAGGACCTGGACAAAGTGCCCAACACCTTTGACCAACTAAGCCGGGCAGATGGCTGGGAGAATGTCACCATAGGCATGGCCGAGCTCTTTGACAAGGGGGCTACGGCAAAGACCGTGGGCATCCCCGCGAATTTCTACGGCACCATGGAGCCTGCTGAAGGGGAACGCTACGCGGGCTTTGTGGCCTGGAAGGATGATCAGCGCAACAATTTCTCCGGCGGGCCCGAGGATCCATTCCTCCCCGGATGGAACGCCTATTCGGAGTATCCGATCACCGAGCTGCCCATCACCCTCAAGGAAGGCCATGTGTACGAGATCAGCTTCCAGGTGGCCTTGGCCGCCAACAGCGACAGGGCCATGTCCGGCATCGGGGCACTGGCCACTCCCTTGAAGCTCCGCTACCCGAACCGCAGCTTCCTGAGCGAACGCCCGCAGGTAGTGGCCGAGCAGGTGCTGGAAGAACGCGGCAAATGGGTGGAGGTGAAAGGCCGGTTCAAGGCCGACGGCAATGAACGTTACCTGGTGATCGGCACCTTCCCTACGGCCATCTTTGAAACCAAGCGGATCATTGAAGGGCCCGACAACCAGTTCGCCTACTATTACTTGGACAACATTTCCATGCGGGAAGTGCCTGCCGGGGAACTGGCCGACTGAACCGGAGTTATATTTCATCCGGATCAACACGGCACAAGGCGATCCCCCCAATTCAACAATACCAACCATCACCCTCAACCAACCCCTCGATCAACATGCAGCTCAAATACACAAGCCTAATGGCCGGTGTGCTGGTTTCGATCAGCGCATTCGCCCAAGGAACAGGTGAGAACCTGATCAAGAACGGCGGATTTGAAGAACTTTCCCGACCCGTCACCACCTGGAAACAGCTGGACCGCGCCACAGGATGGTCCAACCCCAACACCGGAAGCGCCGATGTGTTCGACAAAGGAGCGCGCCACAACACGGTGGGCATTCCGGACAATGAGCTGGGCACCGGCACTGCGGCCTTCGAAGGCGAGCACTATGCCGGCTTCGTGGCCTTCAAGGAAGCCGAGCGCAAAAACTGGAAGCGTTTCCTGGACGGCCGTGAAAGCCCCTTCGAGCCCGCGTACCAAGGATATTCCGAGTATGTGCAGACGGCCTTGGCCAGCCCCTTGACGGCAGGCCAGAAATACGATGTCTCCTTCCGGGTGAAACTGGCCAATGGCAGCGACCGGGCCGTGAGCGGCATCGGTGCTTATCTCTCGCCGGTGCAGCTGGCCTACCGCAACAACCAGTTCCTGCAAGAGAAGCCGCAGGTGTCCACGGCCAAGAAAGTGAACAACAAGCAGGATTGGACGGAAGTTGCCGGCACGTTCACCGCGGACGGCACGGAGAAGTTCCTGATCATCGGCGCCTTCAGCAACGGCGGCTTCGAAAGTGAAAAGGTGATCGAAGGACCGGACAGCAAGCGGGCCTATTATTACCTGGATGGTATTTCAGTGAAGCTTCACCCTGAAGAAGACCGTGACAAGGACGGCGTTCCGGACAAGATCGATCGTTGCCCCGACCTGGCCGGCCTGGCGAGCTTGGAAGGATGCCCCGATCGTGACGGGGACGGCATCGCCGACAACATGGACGCCTGCCCGGACGTGGCCGGCCCCGCCAACTTCAACGGCTGCCCCGATTCCGATGGCGATGGCATTCCCGACAACCTCGACCGTTGCCCCAAGGTAAAGGGTTCCAGTGCCAACAATGGCTGCCCTGAGGTTTCAGAGAAGGCACGCAAGCTCTTCGAGAAAGCCCTCACCGGCATCCAGTTCGAATCGGGCAAAAGCATCATCAAGACCTCCAGCTACGGCATCCTCAACCAAGTTGTGGACGTGATGAAGGAAAACCCCACGTACGACCTGGAGATCCACGGGCACACCGACAGCCAAGGCGATGATGCCAAGAATATGAAGCTCAGCGAAGACCGAGCGGCCGCCGTGCGCACCTACCTCGAGGGCAAGGGCATCAGTGGCGACCGCATGAAGAGCTTCGGCCATGGCGAAACCATGCCGGTGGAGGACAATGCCACCGCAGCCGGCCGTGCCAAGAACCGCCGGGTGGAATTCAAGGTGACCTTCTGGCGCTAGCCTTATCGGCCTGGAAAGGAAAGGGACCGCTTCACCGGAGGCGGTCCCTCTCTTTTTGGGGCGGTTCAATAAGCCGGCGGCTGCCCATGGAGCGGTGCCGCTTGCAATGGAGCTGGCCTTTTATTCCCCGGGTGCTGGCATGGCAGCAGGGACCGCACCGAAGAGGATGAAGCGGTCCGGCAGCTTTTTGTAGTAGATGCCCACGTCGCCGAAGCCGAATTGCGTGACCTCATCCGCCACCCGGTTGAAGTCCATGCGTTGGGCCATGGGCGGCCCGGATGGAGTGGGGGTTGGGAAGTAATTGACCAAGTAGAACAGGTGCGGCGCCTTGGTGCCGGCCATCAGCTGGCGGAACCATTCGGGCCGGTTGCCCAAGGTGGAGAATTCGCGGGTGATCAAGGCCATGTCCGCTTCATTGGGCAACAGGCCCACGGCGCCCGGTGCCACCCGGCGGATGATCAACCGGTCGTCCCCGTATCCTTCCTTCTGTTTGCGGGCCTCCATGGACGCGGCCTGCCCGGTGTTGTCCACAACGGCCAGTACGCGCGCTCCGGCGCCAAGCAGGTCCCAGGTGGTTTGGTCCCCGTAGAACACGGCCACCACTTTCCCTTGCAAGGGCCCCATGGTGGCCAGCAGCGAATCGGATCCTGCAGCACGCGGTACTGCGGGCGGCGTATCGGCGGGCCGGGCTTGTTGTGGAGGGGAAGGAGTACAGCCCCATGCGGAGAACAGCAACACAATGCCCGGAATGATCAAATAGCGCATGGTGGAGAATGGAGGTGCCAAAGTAAAGACGAGGTGGAAGCACAATGGAAAATAATTACATGTAAAATGATCTCGGTTACCTTTGCGGCATGGTAAGCATCGATCGTGAGCTCAACATGGAATTCAAGAACGAGCACCAAAAGCTGTTCCTGAACCTGTTGTTCACCAGCAACTGGTTGCGGCACATGGACCAGGAGCGGCTGCGTCCGTCGGGGCTGAGCCCGCAGCAGTACAACATCCTGCGGATCCTGCGCGGTGCCAATGGGCGGAAGATGAACATGGGCAGCGTGTTGGAGCGCATGTTGGACCGGTCTCCCAATACCACGCGGCTTACCGATAAGCTGATCGCCAAAGGACTGGTGCTGCGCGAGCGATGCGAGGAGGACCGGCGCGTGGTATACCTGCGGATCAGCCCCAAAGGCAGCGAGCTGATCAACTCCATGGACCAGGAAACCGACCGGATGATCGCCGAGGTGGCACGGAAGTTGTCACCTGCGGAAGCAAAGGCGCTGAACCAGGCTTTGGACAAATTGCGCGGCTGAACGAGCAAGGCACGCGTTGCCAATTTCCCCATCGACGATGATCAGAACGATCTGCATTACGCTCCTTTCAGGAGTTGCCATCGGGGTGGTTGCACAAGGCAACCACCGCGTGGATCCCGGTGCCACCAAGCTCACCTGGGTGGGCAAGAAGGTAACGGGCCAGCACCACGGCAGCATCCAGGTGCAGGAAGGCAGTGTGCGTTGGGGGGCGGACGGGCTGGCGGCAGCGGAGGTGACCATCGACATGGGCAGCATCAAGGACCTGGACATGGATGGGGAGAGCGCAGCGCGGTTGGAGCGCCATTTGCGATCGGATGATTTTTTCGGCACGGCCCGCTACAAAACGGCCACGTTCAAAACCACCCGGGTGGAGAAGATCGCGGGGGCTGCGGCAGGCCAGCCCAATTACACGGTGACCGGTGATCTCACCATCAAAGGCATTGCCAAGCCGATCACGTTCGGATTGCGGGCCTGGCAGGAGGATCGTTCGGTACGCGCGGTCGGCACGGCGGTCTTCGATCGTACCCATTACGGCATTGAATACCGTTCGGGCAGCATTTTCGATGCGTTGGGCGACAAGATGATCGACGACCTGGTGGAGCTCCGCTTCGACCTGGTGGCCCGGTAAGCCTGGGTCAGGGGTGTGTGGCCAATTTGGCCACCATGGCTTGGTTGAGGCTGGATGCCTTGGGGCCGAAAGCGTTCACCAGGATCCCCTTCACGTGGTGCTTGTCGGAGCTGATGGCATACACAATGCTCTCATCGCTCGGATTGGATTCACCCTCAAAGCGGTGGAATTCATCGATCGCAAACTCGTCGGGATGCAGGGAGGTGTTGTTGCTGTTGCAGATCACGCATTCGTGGTGCAGGGTCAGCTCATCGGTGTAGCCGCGGGCAAGCAAGTCGTTCACCGCTTGGGAGAGGGTATCGTAGGAACGTGCCATCGGTACCGAAGGTAATCATTTCAAGTGGTGAGGTGCGATGCGGTGAACGATGCCGCAAGGGATCGGTCCATGGCTGGCGGCTCAACGCTGCCGGCCTGCATGCTCCTGAAGCCGAGCACGGGCCGGAGGCGATGGTGGGAACAAGCGGCAAGGCGGTGCACACAACAACAAGGGCCGCCATTCCGGGCGGCCCTTGTTGGTTGAAGACGGGCTGCTCAGCCCAGCTTCTTGGTGCCCTCGAGCATGTCTTTGATCCCGCCGAGGCTGCTGAGCACGCCGGTGGCCTCATAGGGCATGTAGATCACCTTGTTGTCCTTGCCGGTGGTCATTTCCTGCAAGGCCTCCAAGTAGCGCATGGCGATGAGGTAGTTGGTGGGATCGGCGTTGGCACCCTTGATGGCCTCGGTGACCAAGCGGATGGCCTCGGCTTCGCCCTGGGCCCGGCGGATGCGGGCTTGGGCATCGCCTTCAGCTTCCAGCACCTGGGCCTGTTTCTGGCCTTCGGCTTCGTTGATCTGCTTTTGTTGCACGGCTTCTGCCTGGAGGATCACCGCACGCTTGCTGCCTTCGGCATCGATGATCTGGGCGCGGCGGTCGCGCTCGGCACGCATCTGCTTTTCCATGGCCTCACGGATGTCGCGCGGCGGGTTGATGTCCTGCAATTCCACCCGGTTCACCTTCACGCCCCACTTGTTGCTGGCCTCGTCCAGGATGGTGCGCAGCTTGTGGTTGATGGTATCGCGGCTGGTGAGGCACTCGTCCAGGTCCAGTTCGCCGATCACGTTGCGCAGCGTGGTCTGGGTGAGCTTTTCTATGGCCATGGGCAGGTTCTCGATCTCGTAGATGGCCTTCACGGGGTCCATGATCTGGAAATAGAGCAGCGCGTTGATCTCGGTCATCACGTTGTCCTTGGTGATCACGTTCTGCTTGGGGAAGTCGTATACGGTTTCGCGCAGGTCCAGGCGTTCTTTCTTTACGAACTGCACAAATTTGTTGCCGTCGGGCAGTTCGCGCGAATAGCGGAAGATGATCTCGCGGGGCCTGTCGAACACCGGGATGATGATGTTGAAGCCGGCGGTGAGCGTTTCGCGGTATTTGCCGAAGCGCTCGATGATCATGGCCTCGCTCTGCTGGACGATGCGCACGCCCTTGGCGATGATGAAGACGACAAAGAAGGCGATGAGGAGAAGGATGATGGTGCCTGGGCTCATGGCTTAACGGGTGGTTAGGGGTTTTACGATCAAGGTGTTGCTGTCCACGCGGACCACTTCGATGAGGTCGCCGGTGCGCAGCGGTGCGTCGGTGATGCACTCGGCGCGCCAGTCGTCGCCGCCCACCTGCACCCGGCCCAGGCGCAGGCCGGGGTCGAAATCCTGGCTTACGCGGCCGTGCTGCCCGGGCAGGGCATCGGCATTGGTGGCCAGGTGGTCGTACTTCCAGAAGCGCTTCATCAGCACCGGGCGCACGGTGAAGAAGGCCGTGAGGGAGAATGCCGAGAAGAGCAGCAGCTGGGCTGCGGGCCCGAAGCCGAGGCCCGCAGTGATACTTGCGGCGATGCACCCCACGCCGAGGCAAAAGAGAAAGAAGCCGGGGACGAAGATCTCCAGGATCATCAGCAGTAATGCCGCCCCTGCCCACCAATGCCACTGAAAGAATTCCATGATCGCTTGAACTGTGGCGCAAGATAGGCCCGCCCCCCCGGCTGTGCACCCGCCGTTGGGATAAGCGGTCGTTGCCCCGGATAAAGCCGTGGCCAAGCGCTGGCGCGGGCTACTTTCGCGCCTCATGGCCGGCAAGATCATCGGGTTCCTGCGTTCACCCCAAGGCCGGGACAGCCTGCTGACCACCCTCACCGAGGGGTTGTCCATGTTGGGCATGGTGCTCACGTACCGCCTGGCGGCCCAAGCGGGCAAACAGGACCTGGACATTTATGTGATCGTGCGCCGCACGGTATCCTTTGCCTTTCCGCTGATCTTGATGGGCGCCATGGTGGGCCTTACGCGGTTCGTGGCCATGAGCGGTGAACCCGCGCGCAAGCGCGGTTACCTGCGCGGGGCTTTGGCCTGGGTACTGCCGTTGAGCGCCTTGGCCATGGGGGTGTCCGTGCTGTTGGCACGGCCCTTGGCCTGGGCGATCTTCGGCTCGCATGAAAGTGCGCCCATGGTCCCGCCCTTGGCGCTGATGACCGTGGGCATCGCGCTGCACGGCGTGGCCTACGGCTACTTGCGGGGAAAACCGGCCACCACGGCGGCCAACATCATTCAACTGATGGTGCTGGCCGTGGCGCCCTGCGGTGCGTTCCTGCTCTGGGACGACATGGTGGCCGTGCTGTGGGCCACGGGCATTGCGTGGGCGGCGGTGCCCTTGCTGGGGATCCTGCCATCGCTACTGGTGCGCGCGAAGGAAAAGATGCGCAGCGAGCGCAGTGAGCTGCTGCGCTATGGCCTGCCCCGCGTGCCGGGCGATATTGCCTTGGGCGCCCTGCTCACCGTGCCGGGCTACGTGGCGCTGCGCACCCATGGGTTGGATGTGAGCGGCGAGGTAGGTTTCGGGGCCACCTTGCTCAACTTGGCCGCAGCCGCTTTCTCGCCGGTGGCCCTGCTGTTGCTGCCAGCCGCAGCCGGTCGGCTTGCCGCCGGGGATCACGCGGGCCTGGAGCGCAGCATCGGGCGCATGACCTGGCTGGTACTGGCGGCATCGATAGCACTGGTCGCAGGTTTCGAGCTGCTCTCCAAGCCGTTGCTGAGGCTTTACCTGGGCCCCACCGGGGAGGCATATCTGCCTATGGCGCGCATCATCTTCATCGGTGCGTTGCCTTTCGCCTTTTTCAATGGCATGCGCAGTGTGCTGGATGCCTACTTCCACACGCCGCGCAACGGGGTGAACCTGGTTAAAGCCTTCGGCGTGCTGTTGGTGGGCAGCGCGTTTCACCTGATGGTGCCCACGCCGTGGTATACCATGGGCGTGGTCACTGTGCTGGCCATGTGCTTCCTGGGCTGGTTCACCTGGCAGGATGTGCGGTATGTGCGCAGCGAGCTGCTGCGGCTGGGAACACGGACACAGAACCACCTCGGACTAGTGGCGGTGATCCCGGACCTGGAAGCCGGTGGTACCTACCGGGCGTCCAAAGCACAGGCTGCGGCCTTTTCCCGTGCCGGATGCGAAGTGGCCCTCTTCCACCTCGAAAGCCGGACCTCTGTAGGAGGCTTGCTGGCGTCGCGGCGGCGCTTGAGGAAGCTGCTGCGCGAACGGCGCCCGGATGTGGTGCACGTGCATTTCGGCTCCGTGGCCGCCCTTTTCACCATCCTGGTAAGCCCGCTGCCCGTGGTGATCACCTTCCTTGGCGATGACCTTGACCGCCGTGCGGTACCGGGCTTTGTGCGCGCCCGCGCCGGCGGCCTCTTCAGCCAGGTCGCAGCCTTCTTTGCCTCGGGCATCATCTGCGAGAACGAGGAGGTGCGCGAACGGCTGTGGTGGCGCCAGGGTGATGCGGTGGTGCTGCCTTACGGGCCGGATGGCACACGGCACAATACGGAAACTTTGGCCTTCCTGGGGCGTGTGGCCTTGCACAGGCCCACGGAGCAGAACTTACCGGCATGAACGGGAGCCAAGCATCGGCGCAGGGCAGGGGTGAGTCCGGTTTTCTTAGGTCCGTGGCCACCCTGTTCAGTGGAACGGTACTGGCCCAGGCCATCCCCTTCCTGCTGGCCCCTGTGATCGCGCGGCTGTACAACGCGGAACAGTTTGCCACCTTCGGTACGCTCCTGGCCGTGTTCAACATCCTGAACGTGGTTGCCGCCGGGCGTTATGACCAGGCCATTGTGCTCCCCAAGGAAAAAGCACAGGCCGGCGCACTGGCGAAAGGAGCGATCTTGCTGGTGGCCGGCTCCACGGTGCTGGCCGCGGCCATACTGACCGGCTTCAGCAAGCAATTGGAACTAGTGGCCACGTTGCCGGACCTGCATCTATTGACCGGGCCTTTGGTGGCATTGACCTTCCTCGGCGGCGTTCAGCTCGTGTTGTTGCAATGGCTGCTCAGGAACCGCGCCTTTCCGGTGATCGCCCGGCAGAAGGTGCTGCAATCCGTTGCCGTAACGGGGTTTACGCTGTTGCTGGGGTGGTTGGCATGGCGGAACGGACTGGTCACGGGGTATGTTTGGGGTTGGTTGATCTACACGGCGGCCACCTGTTGGGCGGTATGGCGGAGGTTCCCACTGGACAAGGCCTGGGATCCCGCTGCGATCAAGGCGGCTTTGCGGACATACAAGGACTGGCCGTTGCACAACGCATGGCCCGCCTTGCTGAACGCGGTGGCTTCGGGCATGGCCGTGATCTACATGGTGGCCTTCTTCGACGTGCAGGTGGTGGGGGAGCACAATTTTGCAAGGCAATACCTGCTCGTGCCGATCAGCATGGTGAGCGTGGCCTTGGGCCAGGTGCTGTTCGAACGCACGGCTTCCCGGGTACGCGAGCGCTTGCCCATTCATGCCGACCTGAAGAAGACCACTTGGGCACTGACAGGGCTTGCGGTCCTGATCGCCTTGGTGGTCACTTTGTTCGGCGAGCCGCTGTTTGCCACCATATTGGGCGAGCAATGGCGGTACGCCGGCCACATCGCGGGCGTCCTCATCTGGGGCTATGCGGCCCAATTGGTGGGCAGTCCGCTGGGCTCTCAACTGATCGCCATGGGCAAGGTGAAGGCGGCCATGCTCTTTCCGGTGTTCTTTGCCTTGTTGCTGGCGTTGTTGCCGCTCTTCAGGCACTTGCCGGCAGTGCGCTTCATGGCGCTGCTCAGTGCCACCGAGGTGCTGGCCTATGGTGGGTATACGGCCTTGGTGTGGTTCCATGCAAGGCGGTATGAACGCTCATTGAGGCACCTATGAAACAGGCACTGTTCAGCCGGCACGGGATCATTGCCATGCACCTGGCGATCGGGTTGCTGCTGATGATAGGGCTGGTCGAACGCACCGGCGCAGCCTACATCCCGCAGGTGGTGGTGTACTTCGGTGTGCTGGTTGCGGCCTATGTTGCGCTGGACCGCATTGTGCCATGGCGCTTGAACGCCGCAACCAAGCACGCCCCGGTGCGGTTGTTCATCCAAGGCGTGCTCATCGCACAGGTACTATTGATGGCTGCACATTGGGCCAGTGCTGGCGGTGTACCGCTCTGGCAGGCATTGCATGAGGCGGATGACCTGAAGATCCTGGAGATACGCCGGTCAGCCGGCGAGAACCTGCCCCTGGTGCTGGACTATGCCTCGCACCTGATGTTGAAGGCTTTGGTGCCCGTGGCATTGCTATTGGCGTGGACGCGCAACCGGAAGCTCTTCTGGTGGTTGGCCGCTACCGCCGCTATCTATGCCATGTCACTGCTTGCCAAGAGCTTCGTGATCACCCTCTTTGTGCCGCTGTGGATCGCTTTCCTGCTCGCCCGGCAGTGGGTGCGCTTTACGGGGTTGACAGCCATTTTCCTGCTGTTGACGATCTTCCTGTCAACTGCCGCCAATCCGCAAAAGCTGCGTACGGAACCTGCCGGTGTGGAGGCACAAGCCGTCGTGCCCGAGGACCGGGGCGTGCAGGAGCACGGCTTCGTCCTGGATGCGTTGCTCGGCGTTGCTCAGCGTGTATTGCTGACACCGGGGTGGACCGTTGCAGCATGGTTCACCCACATCCCGGCGGACCTGCCCTACGCTCACGGAAGTGCGGTGCGGCCAATGGCAGTTGTACTCGGCCTGCCGTACGTGGATTACTCCGAAGCAGTGTACAAGCTTGCCTATCCTGAAATGGCCGCAAAGCACGTGCCGGGCACGATGGGTTCGGCGGCCTTTATGTACGGCTACGCCAACTTTGGTACGTGGGGGCTGTTTGCTGCGGGCCTGGTGACCGCCGTGTTGCTATTGGTGGTGCAACGCGTGTACGGGAATCAATGGAAGTGGTCCGTGGTGCTCAATGCCTTCCCGCTGCTTTCGCTGAGCGGAAGCGCCCTGCCCACGGTGCTGCTAACCCACGGTTGGGGTTTGACCATCTTGCTCTTCCTTTGGCTCCGGCCTGCACACGAGCCCGCCGCATGACCCGCGTCTGCCACATCACCACCGTGCACGGCGCGTTCGACGACCGCATCTTCTTCAAGCAGTGCCGTTCACTGGCCGCTGCCGGTTTCGACGTGCATCTGATCGCCCCCATCGACAGGTCGGTCACGGAAGATGGCGTGCACATCCATCCGGTCCGGGTACCTGCCTCACGGCTCTTGCGGCCGATCACTGGTGCGTGGCGGGCTTTCCGCGAGGCACGAAAGCTCAAGGCTGCCGTCTATCAGGTCCACGATCCGGAGCTGCTGTGGATCGCGCTCCTGCTGAAACGAGGCGGGGCCAAGGTGGTGTACGACATGCACGAGTCCATGCGCGGCCACATCCTCACCAAAACATGGCTTGGGCCCGCATGGTTCCGCAAACTCGCTTCCCGCCTTTACGGCTGGTTCGAAGACCTTGCCATCCGCAAGTTGGACCGTGTGCTGGTGGTGGTGGACAGCATGCGCGAGGACATCGTGCGCCTGCATCCGGCACAAGCCCGCAAGGTGGAGGTGATCCGCAACCTGCCTGTGCTGGCCATCATCGACCGGTCCTTGCAGGCGATCGGGAAGGACCCCGAATTCACGCTGATCTACGTCGGCGGGCTTTCACGCATCCGGGGCATCAAGGAGGTGGTGATGGCCTTGGAAGCCTTGCCGGACGTGCGGTTGAAGCTGCTGGGCCCATGGGCGGATGATGCCTATCGCGCTGAATGCGCAGCCCTGCCCGCCTGGCCGCAGGTGCAGGACCTGGGCCAAGTGCGCATGGACGCCGTGTACGACCATGTGCGTGCGGCTGACCTGGGCGTATGCCTGCTCTATCCTGTGCACAACTACATGATCAGCCTGCCCATCAAGACCTTCGAGTACATGGCCTGCGGGCTGCCCATGCTGCTGAGCGATTTCCCTTTCTGGCATCAAACATTCGGGCTGTTCGGCTGGTTTGCCGATGCCCAGGCACCGGCCACCATCGCAGCGGCGGTAAGGGCCTCACGGGCCGATGCGGAAGGCCGCCGCGCAAAGGGGCTGGATGGCCGGAAGGAAGTGGAGCTGCACTACAGCTGGGAAAGTGAAAGCGCGCGCCTGGTCGATCTTTACCGGCAACTGGAACCATGACCATTGCACCGATCACCGGCGATATCGCGGCCACGTTGGGCATTGCACCGGCGGAAGTTCCCTTGTTCCTGCGCGACGACTGGGGCCACATCGTGGGTGCCGGCATGGAGCGGCTGGGCGTCTTCAATAAGGACGGCAAAGCCGTGGCCGCCTTCCACCTGCACCGCACGCGCCGCTCCGGCCTGCGGCTGATCTCCCACCCGGCGCACACCCAGAACTGCGGCCTCTGGCGCAAGCGCATGGCCAGCAATCCTGCCAAGGCGGTGGGCGAGGCCAAGAAGTTGCACACGTTTCTGGCCGATTACTTGTTGGCCCAGGACGGCATGATCCACCTGGCCTTCCCGCCAGAGGAGACGGACCTCCAACCGTGGGCGTGGAAAGGCTTCAAGGTAGTGGCGCAGTGGACGTACCGGATCGAGCTGGCACCAGGCATGGAAACGGTCCGCGCAGGCTATGAGGCGGAACAGCGCAACGCGATCAAGAAGAGCAGGGCAGGGGGCGCCGATACGGTGCGGACGGACGATCCAGAGCGTGTGTTGCGCATGGTCCGGAGCACTTTTCAGCGAAAGGGCAAAGGGCTGGACGAGGGCGTGGCCCTGGGCCTGTTGAAGGCGTTCCTGAAGCCGGGCACGGGCGCTGCCTTCATCACCGTGGAAGGCGGGCACGATACGGCCGCCGCGTTCACCGCTTCATCCGCCGGGGCGGCCTACTACCTGCTCGGCGGGGTGGATAAGACCCATGCCAGCGCGGGTGCGGGCGCCATGGCCGTGGATGCCGCGATCGCTGAGGCCAAGGGTTCCGGGCAGCACATCTTCGATTTCGAGGGCAGCATGATCCCCGAGGTGGAGCGTTACTTCCGCGCGTTCGGCGGCACGCCCACGCCCTATTTCACCGTGAACCGCGCGCCGTTCCTCACCGAGGTGGCGTTGAAGAAAAAGCTTCGCCATCTTTTCTGACCCATGCAGGTGATCCTCAGCCACGACGTGGACCACATCACCGTGCGGGAGCATTGGAAGGACCCGATCATCCCCAAATTCCTGGTGCGCAACCATCTGGAGCACGTGCTGGGCAAGATCTCCCTGCGCGAACTGGGGCACCGCTATGCCGACCTGGTGCGCAACCGCTGGGAGCGCATCGAGGAGGTGATGGACCTGCACGAGCAGCACGGCATCCGTTCCTGTTTCTTCTTCGGCATGGCCAACGGCGTGGGGCTTTCCTATCCGTTGCGGCATGCGGAAAAGCACGTGCCCCGGGTGATCGCACGCGGGTTCGAAGCAGGGGTGCATGGGATCGCCTACACCGATGAAGCCGCGATGCGGGAGGAGCACCGGCGCTTCGCGCAGATCAGCGGGCGTAGTGACTTTGGCATCCGCATGCACTACCTGCGGCAGGATGACACCACGTTCCGCAAGCTGGCCGCCACCGGCTACCGCTTCGATGCCACTATCCAAGGGGCCCGCGATCCCTACCGCCTGCACGGCATGTGGGAGTTCCCCTTGCTGCTGATGGACGGGTGGGCCATGGACGGTGCCAAGCGCTACCAAAGCCGCGACCTGGAAGGCGCCAAGCACTACACCATCGGCAAACTGGAGGAAGCGGAGCGGGCCGGACTGCAGTACACCAGCATCCTCTTCCACGACCGCTACTACAGCCCGGCGTTTGCCACGTGGAAGGCGTGGTACGAGTGGTTGCTGGTGCACTTGAAGGAACGCGGGCACAGGTTCATCACCCACGCCGAGGCCATTGCCCGGCTTGAGCGCACCGCCCCATGAGGATCATCTTCCTCACTCAATATTTCCCGCCCGAGACCGGAGCGCCTCAGAACCGCCTGTTCGCCACGGCCCAGGCCTTGCAGGCCAAGGGAGCGGAGGTCACTGTGCTCACCGCCATGCCCAACTACCCGGACATGCGGATCCAGCAGGCGTACCGGGGGAAATTCCATGTGCGGGAACGGATGGACGGTCTCGACGTACACCGCGCTTGGCTGTTCGTGTCCACCGGCAAAGGCATCGCGGTCCGGCTCTGCAACTACTTCTCCTTCGTGTTCACCTCGCTGTTGGTCGGCGTGTTCAAGCTGAAGAAGGCGGACGTGCTGCTGGTGGAATCGCCGCCGTTGTTCCTGGGGATCACGGCCATGCTGCTGGCCCGGCTGAAAGGGGCGAAGCTCGTGTTCAACGTCAGCGACCTGTGGCCGGAAAGCGCGGTGCAGTTAGGCTTGGTATCGAACAAGGCCATGATCGGCGCCAGTACCTGGTTGGAGGAGCGCTGCTACCGGAGCGCTGCGCTGATCACGGGCCAAACGCAGGGCATCGTGAAGAACATCCGAGGCCGCTTCCCGCAAAAGGAGGTGCTTTGGGTGCCCAACGGCGTGGATTTCGCTGCATTGGCCGCCGCTGCCGAGGTGCCTGCTTCGGACATCCGCACCCGCTTGGGCATCGGCCCGAATGACCTGTTGCTGGCCTACGCAGGGATCCTGGGCCACGCACAAGGATTGCGGGTGGTGGTGCAGGCTGCGGCCCTGCTGCGCGAACGGCCCGACATCCATTTCATCCTCATGGGCGATGGACCGGAGAAAGCGGGACTTCAGGAGCTGAAGAGAACCCTGGGCGTGGACCGTGTGCATTTTGTTGACAGGATGCCCCGGCGTGAATTGTTGGGCATGATGCGTTCCATCGATGCCGTGGTAGTGCCGCTGCTGCGCAACGACCTGTTCCTGGGGGCGATCCCCAGCAAGATCTTTGAAGCCTTGGCGCTGTGCAAACCGGTGCTATTGGGCGTGGACGGCGAAGCCCGCGAGTTGTTCATCGAACAGGGCAGGGCAGGGCTTTTTTTTGAGCCGGAGGATGCCGATGCGTTGGCACGCGCGGCCGTGCGCTACGCCGATGATCGGGCATTGATCCATGAACAAGGCGCCAGCGGCGAGCACTACGTGAAGGAACATTTCGACCGCGAACGGATCAGCGACAACCTTTGGAATGCGCTTCAGCGACTGGCATAAAGCGATCAGGTGGCAAGAGCGCAGTGCCTTTTTGGGCCGGTTCTGCCTGTTATTGGCGATCGCCGCGCTTCCCGTCCATGGCCCGTTGGTGCCCATTCCGCTGGCGCTGGGCATTGTGCTGCTGCTGCCGCAAGTGCTGGCCTTCGGAAGCTTGAAGGACAAAGGATTGCTGCTGCTCCCAGTGGCGTTCTACCTGCTGCACGTGCTGGGCATGGCATGGACAACGGACGTAGCCTTCGGCTTGTTCGACTTGGAGGTGAAGCTCAGTTTGTTGCTGGTGCCCATGATCGCCGCAGGCCTTGTTGCCTCAGCGGAACGGGACATGTTGCGGCCTGCCATGGTGGCCTTGTCCGCGGGCTTGCTGGTGGCCATGGTGATCAGCGGGTGGTCCGCTTCAACCTGTTATGGCGAACACGGCTGGAAGGAGTGCTTCACGCAGAGCTATTTGTCCTCGCTGGTACACCCGAGCTACATGGCCTGGTTCGCCTGCTGGGCCTTGTATTACTGGGGGGTCAACTTGATCGCAGGGAATGTGGCGGGCCAGTGGCCGCGTGCGGCCGTCCTCCTGTTCCAGTTGCTGCTGCTGGCCTATTTGGTGATGCTCACCAGCAAGAGCGGCTTGGCCGGATTGGCCGTGGTGGGGTCCGTGCTGCTGTTCCGCGCCTTCCGCAAACTTCCGCGCCGCGCATGGCCCGCCTTGGCCGGGGCGCTGGTGCTGGTGGTGGCCGTGCCGCTGTACTTCATGGGGCCCGTGCTTTCGGGGCGGATCGCGGAGGTCACCGGCGCCTTGGGCAACCTGGTCCGTGGCGACCAACAGGTGCTGACCATGGAAACCAGCAGTAACGAACGGCTTGCGGCCTGGGATTGCAGTTGGCACTGCCTTTCCGTATCACCTGGGGGCGCGGGCACGGGCGACATCAAGCATGCCTTGATGGCCTGTTACCAGGAGAAGGGTGCCACGGCGGCCATTGCGCGCAAGCTCAACAGCCACTCGCAGGTGTTGCAAAGCGGTGTGGCGCTGGGCTGGCCCGGGCTGCTGCTGGTGTGTGCGATGATGGTGGCGCCCTTGGTGCTTGGGAACCGTCGGAAAGATTCCTTTCTTGCCATCTTCGCACTGTTGTTCATCCTCAACGGCGCCATCGAATCCGTGCTGGAAGTGCAGGCGGGGGTGGTGTTCTTCATCCTGTTTTTCGTTATCCTGGTACGCCGCAAGCCCCTGCCTGAACCCCACGCGCACCCATGATCCCCTTTTCCCCGCCCCGCATCGACGAGAAGACCATCCAGGCCGTGACCGACGCGCTGCGCAGCGGCTGGATCACCACCGGCCCGCGCACCAAGGAGTTCGAGAAGCGCTTGGCGGCATACTGCGGCGTGCAGCGCGTGATCGCCCTGAACAGCTGGACCAATGCCGCGGAGCTGGCGTTGCGCTGGTACGGCATCGGCCCGGGCGATGAGGTGATCGTGCCCGCCTACACCTACTGCGCCACGGCCAACATTGTGAAGCACGTGGGCGCCAAGCCCGTGCTGGTGGACGTGCTCGATGATTTCACCATCAACCCCGAGGCCGTGCGCCAGGCCATGAACCCGCGCACCAAGGCCATCATTCCCGTGGACATCGGCGGCTTGCCCGCGCGGGTGGCGGAGATCGTGAAGGTGGCCGAGGACAGCTGCGCCTGGTTCAGCCCGGCCGTGAACTTGCGCGTGGGCGGCTCCAACCCGCAGATGCGGCTGGGGCGCGCACTGGTGCTCAGCGATGCGGCGCATTCCTTCGGCGCGCGCATCGGCGGAAAATCCATTGGGCCACAGGCCGACATCACCGGCTTCAGTTTCCACGCGGTGAAGAACCTCACCACGGCGGAAGGCGGTGCCCTGGCATTCCAGCTTCCCGCGCCCTTCGACACCGAGGAGGTCTACCGCTGGTTCAACACCATGAGCCTGCACGGCCAGAACAAGGATGCCCTGGCCAAGACCAAGCCCGGCGCGTGGCGCTACGATGTGGAAGCCCCCGGTTGGAAATGCAACATGACGGACATCCAGGCGGCCATCGGACTGGTGGAGCTGGACCGCTACGACAGCGAGACCCTGCCGCGCCGCAAGGCCATCTGCGAGCGCTACCACGCCGGCTTCGCCCAGGAGGCGGCCCTCGACCGGCCCTTGCTCAAGGATGCCCACCGCGAAGGGAGCTACCACTTGTACATGCTGCGCGTGGCCAAGGCCACCGAGGAGCAGCGCGATGCGATCATTGCCGCCATCTCCGCCAGGGAGGTGAGCGTGAACGTGCATTTTATCCCGTTGCCGCTGCTGAGCCACTACCGCAACACGGGCTACCGGATGGAGGATTACCCCAATGCCTACAAGCACTACAGCAGGGAGATCAGCCTGCCGGTGTACTACGACCTTTCGGACGAACAGGTGGACACCGTGATCGCTGCGGTAAAGGAGGCCGTTCATGCGGTGATGGGTTGAGCTATGCTGAAGCGCGCCTTCGACATGGCCTTTTCGCTGGTGCTGCTGGTGTTGCTGTTGCCGCTGCTGCTGGTGTTCGCGCTGGCGGTGGCGCTCACCTCGCCCGGCGGGGCGTTCTTCCGTCAAGTGCGTGTGGGCCGCGGCGGGCGCGAGTTCCGCCTGCTGAAGTTCCGCAGCATGCGGCCCGGCAGCGAGGCCAAGGGCCAGCTCACCATCGGCGGGCGCGATCCGCGCATCACCGGCGTGGGCTACTTCCTGCGCAAGACCAAGTTGGATGAGCTGCCCCAATTGTGGAACGTACTGGTCGGCGATATGAGCGTGGTGGGCCCTCGGCCCGAAGTTCCCAAGTACGTGGCGCTGTACACGGCGGAGCAACGAGCGGTGCTGCAGGTGCGGCCCGGCATCACGGGCATGGCCAGCCTGGACTACATCGATGAGAATGAGCTGCTGGCCCGCGCCGCCGATCCCGAAAAGGCCTACGTGGAGGAAGTGATGCCGGCCAAATTGGCGCTGGACCTGCGTTATGTGCGCGAGCGAAGTTTCCTGCTGGACCTGCGCATCATTCTGGCCACGGTAGGCAAGGTGTTCGGCGGGTGGGGCGGCGCGGTGCCTACAACGCGCTGAGCAGGTACTTGAGGTCTTCCACCCGGTCCGGGTCGTTCAGTTTTTCGTAGCTGTTCAGCAGGTTGTTCAACAGCCGGCGGATGATGTCCAGGTTGGTGCAAGGCTGGTAGAAGCTTTCATCCGCCGGTAGCTCCAACTTGCCCAGGAACTCATCGATCTCGGCCTTGCCCAATATGTCGCCCTGGCTGAAAGCGTTCACATAGAACAACACGCCCGCGTGGCCGAATTCGCTTGCCGCCACGCCGGTTTCATCCACGTAGGCAAGCACGAAGTGGTTGGGCAGGTTGACCCCGCGCAGCGGCAGGTCCAATTCCTCGGCCAGCAGTTGGTAGATCAAGGCCAAGGATAGCGGGTTGCCTTTGCGGCTCTCCAGCACTTCGTTCAGGTAGCTGTTCTGGGGGGCGTGGTAGTTGCGCTTATTCCCCTTGAAGCCATGCACTTGGTAGAAGATGTGGTTGAAAACGCGCACCTTCTCAAAGGCGGTGAGGTTGTCGTTGAGCTCCAGCCAGATGTCCTGACGCAGGGCGGCCAAGCGGGCGCGTACCCTTTGTTCGTCGAGTTCCGCGTAGCGGTAGCGGCAAACGGCCAAGGCGCCCTCCAGCAGGTCATCGGCCCCGGCCTGGCGCCACGCGGTCAACCGGTTGAAGGTGATGTCCAAATGGATCGTGTGCAACAGGTCTTCCACACGGTTTCGGAACAGGTCACCTTGCCCTTGTGTTTCCCAGGCATGTTCCAATACGGGTACCACCGGGCTGCCCAAGGAGATGATACGCTCACGCACTTGGACATAGATGCCCTCGTCGGGATCTTCGATGAGGGTGATCAGTGCCTGGATCTCGGTGTCGCTCATGTCGGGCCCCTGCTGGTGGAGGACGTGGCGAAAGTACCGGGGCGTGCTAAGGGGGCGGCGGAGGGGGGGCGCCCTTGTTTCAACCATGGCGGGTTGAATTCCCCGCCTTCAACAAGCAGGTGTGGAAAGCCTTCCGGCCGGTGGTGCGGTGGGCGGGGGCATCAGCCCACCAGGCGTTCGAGCACTTGGTCGATCATGCGGTCAATGGCGGCAAGGTGGTCCTTGCTGTATTCCTTGCGCAGGCGGTTGGCCACCACGGTGCATACCGTACAGGCTTTGTGGCCGAGCAGCCCGCTGAGGCCATAGATCGCGCTGGTCTCCATTTCGAAATTGAGCAGCCGCAGGTCCTCGTGGCGGAAGTTGGTGAAGGCCTCATTGAGCCCGCCCACGGCGGGCACTGCGCGCAGCTGCCTCCCTTGGGGCCCGTAAAAGCCCCCGGCCGTGGCAGTCAGCCCCACATGGTTGCCTTGACCTAAAGTGGCCACTAAGGGCTCATGGCCGCTGGCGATGTAGGGCAGGGGCAAGTTGTCCGGCCATTCGGATTGCTGCAGAAAGGCTTGCAGGATGCGCAGCTCGGCATCGGTCTGTTCGTGTGCGTAGTAGTGCAGCACATTGTCCAGGCCCAGGGCATACCGGCTTACCACCAGCTGATCCACGGGCACATCCTCCTGCAGGGCGCCGCAGGTGCCCAGGCGTACAATGGTCAATGCCCTGTGTTCCTTTTTGGGCGTGCGCTTTTCCAGGTCGATGTTCACCAGGGCGTCGAGTTCACCCATCACGATGTCGATGTTATCGGTGCCGATGCCCGTGGCCAGCGCCGTGATGCGTGCGCCGTTCAGGGTGCCGGTGTGCGCCACGAATTCCCTGTTGCCCGCTTGGTGTTCGATCTTGTCGAACCGGGCGCTGATCCGGGCCACGCGGCCGGGGTCGCCCACCACCAGCACCAGGTTGCCAAGGTGCTCGGGGCGCAAAGCCAAGTGGTACACCGATCCATCCGGGTTGAGGATCAGCTCGCTGGGTTCAAGGATGGTGCCGGGTTCGGTAAGTAAAATTGGGTGCATGGGCTGGGCGGGTCTCTACCGTTCCGATTGCGGATGGCTCCCCTAAGTAAGGCAAAAGTGGGGTGATCAGGGCGGGGCGGTCATTGCGCCGCAAATACTCGTTTCAACAGTTCGGTGGTGCGGGCAAGCGGGTCCTTGCGGATCTGCTGCTCCTCCTCGGCCACCAGCACGAACAGCCCGTCGATGGCCTTTTGTGTCACATAGGCGTCCAGGTCGGGGTTCACGGCCTGGCCGCCGGTAAGCAGCGTGGCCGTGTTGTACGCCTTGGTCAGCGGTGCCCAGTAGCTGGTAAGCGCCACCTGTTGCGTGGCCTTTTCCACGATGGGCCGGAACTTGGCGGTGAGCTCGGCGGTGGTTTTTTCCTTCAGGAAGCCGGTGGCTGCGTGGTCGCCGCCTTTCAGGATGGCGAAGCCGTCAGCAACGGTCATGTCCTTGATGGCGTTGAGGAAAATGGGCACGGCTTCCTTGGCGGCGGTTTCAGCCGCGCGGTTCATCGCCAGTTCGAATTTCTCCACCTGTGCGCCCATGCCGATGTCGGTGAGCGTGTTCTTCACTTTCACGGCTTCCGCCGGAAAGGGAATGCGCAGGCGGTCGCTTTTCCAAAAGCCGTCGGTAGCGGAGGCAGTGCCCACGGCGTGTTCAGCTCCCTTGTCCAACGCTTCCTTCAAGCCGGCCACCACATCGGCATTGGTGAGCGCGGCACCTCCGCCGGCCATTTGCTCCAGTACCATGGGGAACTGGCTGTTGCAGGACACCGTGAGCAGGGCCGTGGCCAGCAAGGCGTAAGGGATCTTCATTCGGGTCGGGTTCAGCTGCCGGCGCTGTCCATGAACCGTGCCAAGGCCGTGCGCCAAGCTTGCGGTATCGCGATCGATGCTTGTTTCTCGTAGTCGAAGGCTACCATCACGCTGCGGCCTTCTGCAAACACGGAACCGGTTTTGCCATGTTGCACCTGGTAATGCAGGTCGAAGCTCTTTTCACCGATTTTCCCGCACCAGGTCTGCACTTGCACCGGGTCGGCCAAGTGGATGGGCTTGCGGTAGTCCACTTCGTTGCGGGCCAGGATCAGGCCGGTGCGCACCCAGTCGTGGTCCTTTTCCATGAAATTGCGGAACAGGTCCATCCGGCCCAGTTCGAAGTATTGCAGGTACACGGCGTTGTGCACGTGGCGGGCCATGTCCAGATCGCTGAAGCGGACTTGCACGGGAGTGGTGATCTTCATGGAAGGGAAGTTGGGAAGCGGGCAGGTGGCAGGTGGCAGGAGGCAGATGGCAGATGGCAGATGGCAGGAGGCAGATGGCAGGTGGCAGGAGGCAGATGGCAGGAGGCAGATGGCAGGAGGTTATGGCTTACGACACCATTTCTCAGGGTTGTTGATCATTGCGCAGAGCAGGTTCCCAACCTCTTCGCTGAGGGTATAAATGTCCTTTACCTCTTCCCGCGTAACATACTCGCAGGCAACCGCAAAGTCCAGCCAGGTCTGCGTTTCGGAATTCTCCCCGTCACAATCGGTCAACTTCGAAGTAAAATGCAACGGATATCGACGCTTCCTGAATGCTTCCGCCATTTGTGCGCACACCGAGCGGGATGATCTCACACATTGGCTGGTCAAGGAATACTTTTCTTCAGGCGGAAATTTCCGTGCAAGCCGGAATACCATCATGGCGACATCGAAAGCCTTTTGGTACACGATCAAATCCTTTACTCCTCCCATTTTATTGCTTTTTGGATGGTGCACTTTGCAATTCCTTTGGGCAAGCTTCTGCCCGCTGCCCACTGCTCCTGCCCAATGCCCACTCCTCACGTAATCGGATTCATGATCACCGAAAACACCGTGATGCTGTTCGGGTCGCGGTCGTAGAAAAGTTTGTCCAGGGCATCCAGGATGTTCTTGGCCCGGAAGTAGGAGGTGTTGAGTTCATGCTCGCCTTTGGCGCTCCACTGCACGGTATAGCTGCTGGTGCGGTCCTTGTAGGTGCCCACGTAGTCGCGCATGGCCTGCAGGGCCTCCAGCTTGTCGCGGCCGGTGGTGCTGTGGAAGAGGAAGCTCTGGTTGTGGCGCGGGTTGAGGGTGATCAGGAAGAGCTTGGCCCCCTGTCCGGGCTCATCCACATAATTGAACATCAGGCTGTCCACGCCGATGCCAATGTGGTCGCCGATCTCCTTTTGCAGTTTGGCGATTTCGAGGTTGTTGTCTCGGGTCATGTGCGGTGCGCTAAGCGGTGGCCGCGCCGCCGGTGCCGGTGGAAGCGGTTGCGGGCTGTGGGTCAAATTTACCGTAGGCGGAATTGCGGCTCCGGTATTCGGGAACCAAGGCTTTCATGGCACGCACGGCGACTTCGGGATCGCCGCGGGATGCAGCATCCAGAATGCGCTCGATGGCGGCGAACACTTGCGCCGGGTCCACGTGCGGTGTACGCCCGATGAGGATGCGCGGGTGGTGCGTGGGCTGGTTGCCTTCCTGTTCGGCGAGCAATTCCTCGTAGAGTTTTTCCCCGGGGCGAAGGCCGGTGTACTTGATGGCGATGTCCTTGCCCGGCTCCAGGCCGCTGAGGCGGATCATGCGCTCGGCGAGGTCTGCGATGCGCACGGGCTCCCCCATGTCGAACACGTAGATCTCGCCGCCTTTGCCCATGGTGGCGGCCTCCAGCACCAGGCGGCAGGCTTCGGGGATGGTCATGAAGAAGCGTGTCACCTCGGGATCGGTAACGGTTACCGGGCCGCCCTCGGCGATCTGCTTGCGGAACAACGGGATCACCGAGCCGTTGCTGCCCAGCACGTTGCCGAAGCGTGTGGTGGTGATGGACAACCCCGCAGTGGAAGCGCCCAATGCCTGCATGTACAGCTCGGCGCAGCGCTTGGTGGCGCCCATCACGCTGGTGGGGTTCACGGCCTTGTCGGTGCTGATCAGGATGAACTCCTTCACGCCGTGCGCGGCGGCCAGCCCGGCCAAGTTCTTCGTGCCTCCAAGATTGGTGAGCACGGCCTCGGCAGGTTGGGCTTCCATCAGGGGCACGTGCTTGTACGCGGCGGCATGCAGCACCACCTCGGGCTTTATTTCCGCCAGCAGGCGGTTCATGGCGGTGCGGTCGCGCACATCGCCCACCACGGGCATGAAGGCCGTGAAGCCCTTGCCCTTCAACTCCATCTCCACGTCGTACAGCGCACTTTCCGCTTGGTCCAGCAGCACGGTTTGCTTGGCCCCCAAGGCGATCAGTTGCCGGGCCAGCTCGCTGCCGATGCTGCCGGCGGCGCCGGTCACCAGTACGGTGCGCCCGCTGAAGCGTTGCGTGAGCAGGGAATCCTCCAGTTGAATGGGCGCACGGCCCAGCAGGTCCTCGATGCGCACTTCGCGGATCTGGCCGCTGCTCAACTGCCCATCGATCCAGTCGCGCACGGGCGGCACGGTGCGCACATCCACCTTGGCGCGCATGGCCATGTCCACTACTTGGCGCCGGTTCTCGGCGTCGGGCTGCTGGATGGCGATGATCAGCTGGTCCACGTCGTGTTCGGCCAGCAAGGCGGGCAAGTCGGTGGCGGAGTGGATACGCACGCCCTCCAAGCGTTTGCCCACCTTTGCGGGTGCATCGTCCACAAAGGCTTTCACGGTGTATTGGGCCGATCCTTCGCGCTCCAAGGTGCGTTTGGTGATCAGCCCGGCCTCCCCGGCGCCGTAGAGCACCACGTGCAATGCGTTCTTGCCTTTGCCCTGGCGGCGCAGGTGCAACAGCTTGAAGGCGATGCGCGAGGCGATCAGCAGCATGGCCGTGCCCAAGAAGTCGATGATGATCACCGAGGTGGGCAGCACGAACTGGCGGTCCACCAGGTAGTAGCGCGCTGCATTGAGCAACAGCAGTGATAAACTGCCCCCGAGCACCATCATGAACACGCGCTTGGCATCCTCGGTGCCGGTATGGCGCACCATGCTGCGCTGGATCCCGAAGGCCAGGTACCAGCCCAGCCGCACCGCCAGGAATACCGGGAACACCGGCCATAGCAGCCGGTATTCGTAGTCCGGCACGCTGAAGTTGAAGCGCAGTTGGTAGGCGGCCAGCAGCGCCACCGTGCACATGGCCAGGTCGATCAAGGTGATCGTCCAGCGCGGTAGCAACAGAGGCCTGGCCATGGAGCGCGAAGGTAGCAGGAGGGCGGGTTGGCGCTTTCCGTGCATCTTTGGGCCGCACTTTCCCACTGTTCGCTTTAGTTCATGCCTGGTTTCCCTGTTTCCCTGGTCACCGGCGGCGCCGGGTTCATCGGTGCGCATGTGGCCAAAGAGCTCCTGGCCCAAGGCCACCACGTGGTGGTGCTCGACGACCTCAGCGGCGGTTTTCAGGACCAAGTTGACCCGCGCGCCGTGTTCATCCGCGGCTCCATCACCGATGAAGCGCTGGTGGAACGCCTCTTTGCCGAGCACAAGTTCACCTTTGTGTACCACCTGGCCGCATACGCCGCCGAGGGCCTCAGCCATTTCATCCGCCGCTTCAACTACACCAACAACCTCATCGGCAGCGTCAATCTCATCAACGCTTCCGTGCGGCATGAGGTGGAATGCTTCGTGTTCACCAGTTCCATCGCGGTGTACGGCGCGCAGCAACCGCCCATGCGCGAGGACATGCGGCCCGTGCCTGAAGATCCCTATGGCGTGGCCAAATACGCGGTGGAGATGGACTTGTACGCCGCCAAGCACATGTTCGGGCTGGATTACGTGGTCTTTCGCCCGCACAACGTATACGGCGAGTATCAGAATCTCGGCGACCGCTACCGCAACGTGGTGGGCATCTTCATGAACCAGCTGATGCAGGGCAAGCCGCTCACCATCTTCGGCGACGGCACCCAGCAACGCGCATTCACGTACGTGGGAGATATCGCCCCGGTGATCGCGCGGTCGGCCACTACGCCCGCCGCGTTTGGCCAAGTATTCAACATCGGCGCCGACAAGCCGTGCACCGTGAACGAGCTTGCCGGCCTGGTGATGGAGGCCATGGGCATGGCCGGGGAAGTGAAGCACATGGAAGCCCGCAATGAAGTGGCCTTCGCTTTCAGTGACCATACGAAGGTGCGCGGGGTTTTCGGGCAGGCACCGGAAACGCCACTGGGTGATGGGCTCCGGAGGATGGCCCCTTGGGCCAAGGCCACGGGCGCGCGCCAAAGCGCGGCCTTCGGTGAGATCGAGATCCTGCGCAACTTGCCGCCCAGCTGGCTCCGGGAGGCATGAGCTGCTTGCCCGCCTATAACAGGGTACCGCTCCATAGCGTGCGGGCCGGTGCTTATGAAGTAGCCTGCTTTGGCGGGGGCGGAGCGCACCGTGACGAGGCCACCATCCGCTCCTTCGGTGAGGAATGGGGCAAATTCAACCGGTTCGATCCGGCCGAGGTGGAGCGGGTGGGCAATGAGTACTTCGACATAGTACCGCCGCAGTTGCTCGGGCCGCAGGTGCTGGCCCTGGACCTGGGCTGCGGCAGCGGCCGCTGGAGCCGCTACCTGTCGGGCCGCGTGGGCCGCGTTGAAGCCATGGACCCCAGCGAAGCCGTGTTCCATGCCGCTGCTGCCCACAGCGACCTGGCCAACGTACGGTGGACGCAGGCCGGCGTGGACAACATCCCTTTTGCGCCGGGCACCTTCGACCTTACCATCTGCTTGGGCGTGCTGCACCACGTGCCGGATACCGCCGGCGCCGTGTGCAAGGCGGCGGGCACCTTGCGGCCTGGCGGCCATTTGCTGCTCTACCTCTACTACGCGCTGGACGGCCGCGGGCCGCTCTATCGCGGTTTGTTCGCCCTGAGCGACCTGTTGCGCAAAGGGCTGTACCGATTACCGGGGCCGTTGAAACGCTTCCTTTGTGACCTGATCGCCGTGGCGGTGTACTTGCCTTTGCGCGGCCTGGCGCGACTGATGCGCCGCATGGCGGGTACTGCGGGCTGGTGGCGCAAGCTGCCGCTGAGCTACTACCACGACAAAAGTTTCACCGTGCTGCGCAACGATGCCCTGGACCGCTTCGGCACCCCCGTGGAACAACGCTTCACCCGGGAGCAAGTGCACCGCATGATGGCCGACGCGGGTTTGTCGGAGATCGTGTTCTCCGGTGCCGCACCTTTCTGGCATGCCCTGGGCCGCCGCACCTGAGGCAAGCGCCGCGATCGGCTAATTTCGCCGCAACCCATGGCGCGCATTCTCTTCATCGCCAGCCATCGCCCGGACCGTGCCCCGGGCCAGCGCTTCCGTTTCGAACAGTACTTCCACCACCTGGAGCAGAACGGCCACCAGTGCGAGCTGAGCTTTTTGGTGGGGCAGCAAGACGATCGTGTACTGTATACCCGCGGGAACTACCTGGGCAAAGCACGTTTCGTACGGCGGGCCATCCGCAAGCGCAGCGCCGACCTGGCCCGGGTGAACGATTTCGACATCGTATTCATCTTCCGTGAGGCCCTGATGACCCGCTCAATCCGTTTTGAAGAAGGCTTCAAGCGTTCACGCGCCAAATTGGTGTTCGATTTTGACGACGCCATTTGGTTGCCGAACGTAAGCGAGGCCAACCGGGCGTGGGCGTGGATGAAGGATCCCGGAAAGACCTCCAGGATCATCGCCATGTGCGATCTGGTATTTGCAGGCAACGCCTACCTGGCCGAATACGCCAGGGCCTTCAACAAACGCGTGGAGGTGGTGCCCACCACCATCGATACCGGGGAGTACGTGCCACGCACCGCACGACCGGACGGACCGGTGATCATCGGCTGGAGCGGCAGTGTCACCACCATCCAGCATTTCCGGTACGCCGTTCCCGCGCTGCAAAAGCTCAAGGCCAAATACGGCGACCGCATTGCCTTCCGCGTGGTGGGCGACGGTACCTTCCGCCATGAAGAACTCGGCATCACTGGCCTGCCTTGGCGCAAAGACACCGAGCTGGACGACCTGCGCGCCATGGACATCGGCATCATGCCCCTGCCCGATGATGAATGGGCACGCGGCAAATGCGGCCTAAAGGGCCTGCAGTACATGGCCCTCGGCATCCCCACGCTCATGAGCCCCGTGGGAGTCAACACCGAGATCATCCATCACGGCGTAAACGGTTTTTTGCCGCGCAATGACAACGAATGGGTCGAACTCATTTCGTGCTTGGTGGAAGATGCCGACCTTCGCGCCAGGTTGGGGGCCGAAGCACGCCGCACCGTGGAGCAACGCTTCTCCGTGCTGGCATGGCGCGACACCTACCTGAACCTCTTCAACAGCCTCATTCATCAGCCCCAAGTAAAGCGGGCCTAACAGCATACCGAAATGGAAACGACCACCGCCCTTAAGCACATCACCCTGGACCACATCCACCACGCCATCGGCGCCAAAATGGTGCCCTTCGCGGGCTTCAGCATGCCCGTGCAGTACACCGGCGTGAACGACGAGCACCTCGCCGTGCGCAATGCCGTGGGCGTGTTCGACGTGAGCCACATGGGCGAATTCCTCGTGCGCGGCCCGCAAGCCCTTGACCTCATCCAAAAGGTGTGCAGCAACGACGCCTCCAAGCTCGGCTTGGGCAAGGTGCAGTACACCTGCATGCCCAACGAAACCGGCGGCATCGTGGACGACCTGCTGGTGTACAACATGCAGCAAGGCAACGACCACCACTACGTGCTGGTGGTGAACGCCGGCAACATCCAAAAGGACTGGGACTGGATCAACAAGCACAACACCTTCGATGCCCAGCTGGAGAACATCAGCGACAAGATGAGCCTGCTGGCCGTGCAAGGCCCCAAGGCCGTGGACACGTTGAAGGGCCTGTTTGCCGAAGACATCGCCGCCATGCCGTACTACACTGCCGCCTACGCCGAGATGAAAGGGGTGGGCCTGGTGCTGCTCTCCGTTACCGGCTACACCGGCGCCGGCGGCTTTGAAGTGTATGTGCCCAATGCCCTGGCCGAAAGAGCCTGGAACGCCGTAATGGAGGCAGGTAAGCCCTACGGCATCAAGCCTGCCGGCCTGGCCTCGCGCGATACCCTGCGCCTGGAAATGGCCTTCTGCCTCTACGGCAACGACATCGACGACACCACCTCCCCGCTGGAGGCCGGCTTAGGCTGGATCACCAAGTTCACCAAGGACTTCACCAACTCCGCCGCGCTGAAGGCCGAGAAAGAGGCCGGTGTGAAGAACAAGCTCGTGGGCTTTGAACTGCTGGAGCGTGGCATCCCGCGCCACGGCTGCACCGTGGTGGATCCGGACGGCAAGGTGATCGGCAGCGTTACCAGCGGCACCATGAGCCCCAGCCTGCAAAAGCCCATTGGCCTGGCCTACGTGCCCAAGGAACTTTCCGCCCCCGGCACCGAGCTCCGCATCGACGTGCGCGGCAAGGTTCTCAAGGCCGTGGTGGTGAAGACGCCCTTCTACACGGCGGGCTAGGCGGGTACACGCCCCCCTCAGCTCCCGCAGCGTTCTCGCGCAGCGGACCCTGCGGTCACACCCGTACCGTCATTGCGAGCCCGTCATCGGGCGAAGCAATCCCGCACACGCCGTGGCACCACCCTCACCACTCCCGCAGCGGTCTCGCGCAGCGGACCCTGCGGTTCCCATCGTCATAGCGTGCCCGTCCCCGGGGCCCAACGTCATTGCGAGGGGGGAGGAACGACCGACGATGCAATCTTTAATTCCGTCCCGCTGAATCAAAGATTGCTTCGGCCCTGTTGAACGCACAGGCCCTCGCAATGACGTTTGGTTTGCGCCGCCCCATCAATGCACCCCGCCTCCTTCGCGCCTTCGCGTCTTCGCGTGAGGATCCTTTCTTGGCGTGCTTGGCGTCTTGGCGGTAACCCTTCTTTCTTCGCGCCTTCGCGTGAGCCATCCCCATTTCCCCCGCCCGCCGTACTTTCAACGCCTGCGATCCGCTCCAGCAAGCGCACATGAAGGCCATCTCCCACAACGCCGATTACCAGTACCGCGTGGAAGTGTGCTACACCCCCGGCCAATATCCGCTCTACAAGGAAGGCATGGGCATCGTGGTCGTCATCGACATCCTGCGCGCCACCAGCGCCATGGTAGCCGCGCTGCACCACGGCGTCAAGGACATCATCCCCGTGGCCACCATCGAGGAGGCCCGCCAGTACATCGGCCGCCCCGGCTACATTGCCGCTGCCGAGCGCAACGGCGAAGTGGTGGAAGGCTTTCCCGTGGGCAACTCGCCCTTGGCGTTCAAGGCCATGGACCTCCACGACAAGACCATTGTGATCAGCACCACCAACGGCACCCAGGCCATCAACATCAGCCGCGATGCCCGCCAAGTGGTCATCGGCGCCTTCCTCAACCTCACCGCCCTCACCAACTGGCTCCTGAAGCAGAACGACAACATCCTGCTGCTCTGCTCCGGCTGGCGCGATAAGTTCAGCTTGGAGGACAGCGTCTTTGCCGGTGCCGTCATGGACCGCCTTCTGGAAAGCGGTAAATTCGGACTGGAGGAAGACAGCAGCATCGCCTCGAAATACCTCTACATGGCCGCGCGGGACAACATCATGAGCATCCTCAAGGCCGCGCCCCGCCGCAAGCGCCTCCAGCAACTGCACCTGCTGGAGGATGTGAAGTATTGCCTCACCCCTGACCAAAGCACCGTGATCCCCGTGCTGCGCAATGGGCACCTGGTGCCGCTGGAGCACTGAACCATGCGCCGAACACTCCTGCTTCGCACCATCTGCATCACCGCAGCGCTCGCCCTGTTGTGGCCCTTCCTGCTGCAGCGCGATGCCGCCGCCTGGGGCTTCTACGGCCACCGCCGCATCAACCGCATGGCCGTCTTCACCTTGCCACCGGCCATGTTCGGCTTCTACAAGCGCCACATCGACTACATCACCGACCACGCCACCGACCCCGACAGCCGCCGTTACGCCGTGGCTGGTGAGGCCGCCAGGCACTACATCGACATCGACCACTACGTGAAGCCGGGTGAAGACCCCTTCAAAGAGGTGCCGGAAAAGTGGGACCTCGCCGTTCAGAAATTCACCGAGGACACCTTGCAGGCATACGGCATCGTGCCCTGGTACATCCCCGTGGAATACCGCCGGCTGGTCAACGCCTTCAAGCGCGGCGACGTGGACCGCATCCTCTATTACAGCGCCGAGATCGGCCATTACATCGGCGACGCCCACGTGCCCCTGCACACCACTGAGAACTACAACGGCCAAATGACCGGCCAGCACGGCATCCACGCCTTTTGGGAATCGCGCATCCCCGAGACCAGCGCCGAGAACTACGACCACTTCGTGGGCCGCGCGCAGTACATCGCCGATCCGCAGGCCGCGGCCTGGAGCTACGTCATTGCCAGCCATGCCGCGTTGGACACCGTGTTCGGCATGGAGAAGGAGCTGCAGCAACGGTTCCCGGAAAGCGAGAAGTTTACATACGAGCAGCGCGGCCGCAGTGCCATGCAACTGCAGAGCAAGGAATTCATCAAAGCCTACGAGGCCAGTATGGACGGCATGGTGGAACGCCGCATGAACGCGGCCATCCTCGCCGTGGGCAGTTTCTGGTACAGCGCCTGGGTGGATGCCGGCCAGCCCGATCTGGACCGCCTGGAACAAAAGGAGGTCAGCGATAGCCTGAAGCTGATCCTCAAGGCCGAAGAAGCCCAATGGAAAGCCTCACAGAAACAGATCGGCCGGCCGGAGCCGAATGAATGATGGGGCAGGAGGGAAGGCGTTAGCGCAATGCCGATCTGTAAAACGCTCAAGGGCTGCGAGGGATGTGCCGCCAAGCCCAGGAAGGGGAATTCCGGCACAACTTGAGAGGGGGCCGTGCTGCCGATCCAGAGGCCTGCCTCGGGCAGAGCCGTGTCTATGGCCTGAAAAACCGCAGCGTGGCACCATTGGGCCAGCGGGCGAAATAGCACCCGGGTGCCAGCCCGTCGATACGGCAACTGCCGGCTTCTGTATCGGTGGTGCGCACCGCCTGGCCGGTATACGCGAAGATGTGCAGTTTTCCGGAGCCTGGGTTTTCCGGGACCTGCCAACGGAGCTCATCCCCCTGCACCCAAGCCGCAGGCAGTGAAGAGTTACCATCGGCTATGCCTGTAATGGTGCATACGTTCAATACAGTGTCGGCGATCACGGCGGAGGTATCACCATCCATGATCTGGTGGGTGCGCAAGTTCACCATCATCATGCCGGGCGGCAGCTCTTCATCAACGGTTGCCGTGCTCCAGCAGCCCACCTGCATCCAAATGCCCGAAACATCATAGTACAGGTCGATGAAAGCCGTTACATCCCCGGGTTGCACGGTGTAGCCGGTGAGCGCGGGGCAGTTCTGTCCAAAGCCAAAGGGGAAGAACACGGTGACATTGGCAGTGAATGGTTCACAAGGCGGGGAGGTGACCTGTATGCCTTCGAGCTCCTGGGCGCTGGCGGATATGGCAAAACCGAGGCACAGCGCTGCGGATATGCGAAGCGGGAGTTCCATTTGGGGGAGGTTTGTAGGAAGACGGGAATTCTGTGCAAAATGCTGCCTGTAGTGGCTTGGGCCGTCGCAACCCGCCGCATGGCGCGCCTGGGTTCTGCTTGTGGTATTCATGGGCTTCTGCCTCTTGCAGCAAAAAGGTGGAAAAAAGTGAAGGGCCCCACGCGGGGCCCTTCACTTATAAAAGCGGATCGGGTGCTTAGTGCTTCACAAAGCGGACACGGCCTTCCGTGTTGCCTTTCTCGTCCGTGATCAACAGGCTGTAGCTGCCGGGGGCGAGGTTGGCCACATTCAAGCGGGTCACTTTGTCCTGTTCCATGGCCAAGTGGCCCACCATGTCATATACCTTCACGTGCACCGGCTTGGCAGTGCTGATGAACAACTCGCTGCTGGCGGGGTTCGGGTACACGCTGAACACCTCGCCGCTGAGCGCGGAGATGGAAGTGCCCAAGGTCACATCCAAGGTATAGTCTTCGGCCTCTCCGTAGGTCTGCATCATGCAGGGGTCGGGTGTGGTATTGTTGTAGGCCAACATCACACGCATGCGGGTATCGCCCAGTTCGGCATCGGCAGGAACGGTAATGTCCAAGGTGTGCGGGCCGACCTGGTCCGTGCTTGTGGCCACGGTGTACACTTCACCGGCATCGTCAAGTACCTTGTTCTGGTTCCAATCGATGAAGGCATATACGTACTCCAGCATGTCGGCCAAGATCGAGACCGACAAGGTGTACGTGCTGCTACGGGCCACGGTCGCTTCCATGTCCGTGTAATCCACAGGGCCGCCAACAGTTCCAGCGCTGTTGTTGTTGATCTCCTCGAGGGTCACGTTGGTGATGTGCTCAAAGGTCACGTTCGTGAAATTCGACCAGCAGTAGCCGTCGAGCATCACCGCGCCGGGGCTCCAAGAGCTGGTATCGCCCACCGAGCAGATGCTGCGGACGTAGAAGGTGTATTGCACATCTTCCAGCAGGCCGGTAAGTGCGGCGGAGGTGCCGGTCACCACGGCGGTTTGCTCCAGGCCCGTGGCTCCTGAGCCAGGGGCGCCTGAGGTGCGCAGTTCATATTGGTACTCCATGGCGCTGTTGTCATCCCAGCTCAGGTCGGCATCGGGTGCATCGAAGCTGTTCACCACCACGTTTGCAGGGGGCTGGCAGAAGGGCTCGCTGCCCACGCACACATCAAAGGTGGAGGTTTGTCCGCCTGTTGAGGTCCAGGTGTAGACCTGCAAGTAGTAGGTGGTGCCGGCCACGAGGCCGGTGGCATCCAGGATCTCCGGATCGCTGCACGTGCCGGGCACTTGTACCAGCGTGCCGCAATCACCGGACCAAAGGGACATGTACATGTCGGTGGTACCGCTGGTGAAGTTGTCCAAGCTGATGCGGTGCGATGTACCGGTGGCAACAAAGGAGTACCAAACGTCATCATCGGCGCTACCGAAGCAGGTGGAGGTGATGCCGGAAGCGGTGGCACTGGCAATGGTGCCGGTGGTCACCACATCACAGTTGTAGTTCGGGTTTACCGTAAGAGCAACGGCCCCGCTGCAATCGTCGTTGGCCGGCGGTGGGGGAGGTGTGCCGATGCAAACGGTAAACACGGAGGTCTGCGCGGGGGTGGAAGTCCATGTGTAGACCTGCAGGTAGTAGGTACTGCCGGGGGTAAGCCCGCTCACAGACATGCTTTCCGGGTCGCTGCAGGTATTGGGCACCAGGGTGAGTGAACCGCAGCTGCCGCTCCACAAAGCCATGTACATGTCACCGGTGGAACCGGACAAGTAGGACAGGTTGATCATGTGGGAGGCGTTTGTGGCGACGAAGGAGAACCAAACGTCATCATCGGCCGTGCCTCCGCAGGTGGAGGTTACTCCGGAAGCCGTGGCACCGGCCACGGTGCCTTGGGTGGTGACGGCACAGCTCAGGTCCGGGTTGACGCTAAGGGCGGTTGCACCGCTGCAGTCATCATTGACGATGGCGGTGTAGAAGTTCACCCCGTTGCTCCAGGAGCTGAAGGACCCGTCGCCGCAATCCGAACGCACCCATGCGGTATAGGCCGTGCCGGAGAGGAGGCCGCTGATGGTGAGGTTGGAGCCATCGCCGGTGGCCACTTCATTGCTGCCGTCCGGGGCAGCACCGGTGGTAATGGCCCACTCATAGCCGGCGCTGCCGTTGTCGGTCCAGCCGATGGTGCCGCCATCCGTGGTGATGCCGGTAACGGCGAGGTCGGCCGGTGCGGAACAAGCGGCGATCTCCAAGGCAATGTTGTCCAAGGCCCACCAATAGGCCCAATTGCCGTTGTAGCGGAAGCGCACTTGTGCGGCGGAAGAACCACCGGTGGCGGCCGTGATGTTCACGCTGTAGGGAACGGCACTGCCCGGGTAGCCCACGCTGGAATTCGGCAGGGTGTACACGTTGTTCCATGCGCTGCCGTCCCACACGTCCACCGTGGCCACGGAACTGCAGCAGTAGCGGTATTGATGGGAGAAGGTGAGCATGTAGTTGCCCGCGCCCGAAGCATCGAACACCGGGGAAAGCAGGCTGGCGGTGGCATCGCCACCACCGCTGCCGCAGTCATCACTGTCGAACATGGCGAAATCCGCATCGAAGCCCGCACCTGTGATCACCCGCCCGCCGGGGTTGTTGTACACCCAAGAGCAGGTGCCTACTTCCTGGTTGACGGTAAACCCTTCGGCGCTGGCACCGCCCGTGAAGGTTTCATTGAAGATCACTTGGGCCGGGGCGTTCGCGCCGGCCACGATCGCCGCGCTGAGCAGCGCGGTCCGCCATGCCGCAAAGCGGGCGGGGGTTCTGCGATTTCTTGTAGGGGTTCTTTTCATGGTCCTGATTGGTTATGGGGGGTAGAACTTCAGTGATGCTATGTTCCACACTGCGAACAGCGGTGGCGTAGCAAACAAATATAGTTGCCAAAGCCATACGGACGGCGAAGTATTTCGGCCGGTGGAACCAGGGCTGTTGTTCTTCCGCAAGAAGTTGGCCATCGGGCTTCACCGTACTGCCCAAAAGGCCCTGCCTGTGCGGGGCGCATGGCTTCTGCGCCTTGTTGAAAGATCGGTGTGCATTGCGGCAATGGTGGTGCCATGCGGGGATCGGAGGGCGCAGCTTGTCCACACAAGCGGCGTTGATCGTGGAAAATCGCCGATCAGGACACGATCGATCGTGCAAAAGTGATCGGCCACCGGCTGGACTTTGACCGGGCATCGTTCCACATTTGGGCAACCCGTTCATTGATCGCATGAAGAAAAAAGACCGCAAGATCTTCGTACTGGACACCTCGGTGATCCTCTACGACCATTCGGCCATCGAAAGTTTTCAGGAGCATGACGTGGCCATCCCGATACAAGTCCTGGAAGAGCTCGACACCTTCAAGAAGGGGAACGACACCCTGAACTTCGAGGCACGCGAGTTCATCCGCCACCTGGACGGCATCACACAAGGTGATCTGATCACCGACTGGGTGCCGCTGAACGGCCCCACCAAGGGCAAGTTCAAGGTGGTGGCCAAGCACGACCTCAATGGCGTGGATGCCACCAAGGTGTTCCAGGACGGGAAGAACGACCATCAGATCCTCAACGCGGCGCTCACCATGCAGCGGCAAAACCCCGAGCGCAAGGTGGTGCTGGTGAGCAAGGATGTGGCGTTGCGGTTGAAGGCGCAGAGCTTGAACATCCGCGCGGAAGATTTCCTTACCGGCAAGGTGCAGGACCTGGGGCGCAAGCTGTTCACCGGGCTCACGGTAAAGGAGGAGGAGGATGCGGTGATCGAGGAACTGTTCATCCACGGCAGCACCCCGGTGGAGAAGCTGGGCCAGGAGCCCGAAGGCAACCACTTCTTCATTCTGAAAAACGGCAAGAAGAGCGTGCTGGCCAAATACGACCCGCGCACCCGGGCCGTGGGCCGTGTGGAGAAACAATCGGTCTTCGGCATCAGCCCCAAGAACGCGGAGCAGACCTTGGCCATCAGTGCCCTGATGGACCCGAACATCCCGCTGGTCACCATGCAGGGAGCGGCCGGCACGGGCAAAACGCTGCTGGCCCTGGCCTGCGCCATGGAGCAGCGCCGTGATTATCGCCAGATCTTCATCACGCGGCCGGTGGTGCCCTTGAGCAACAAGGACATCGGCTACTTGCCGGGCGACATCCAGAGCAAGATGGACCCGTACATGCAACCGATCTGGGACAACCTGAAGCTGATCCGCAGCAACTTCGAGAAGAACGACAGTACCCTGAAGCGGATCGATGAGATGGTGGAGAACGAGAAGATCACCGTGTCGCCGCTGGCCTACATCCGCGGGCGGAGCCTGAGCAACATATTCTTCATCGTGGACGAGGCGCAGAACCTCACCCCGCTGGAGGTGAAAACGGTGATCAGCCGGGCGGGCGAAGGCACCAAGATCGTCTTTACCGGCGATGTGCACCAGATCGATACGCCGTATCTGGATTCAGAGAGCAATGGCCTGAGCTACCTGATCAGCAAGGCCAAGGGCGATCCGCTGTTTGCGCATATCACCTTGGAGAAAGGGGAGCGCAGCGCGTTGGCGAACTTGGCCAACGAGCGCCTGTAAGCGCTCTTCGGAAAAGCAGCGAGGGCGGTACCGATCGGTGCCGCCCTCGCTGCTTTCGGGGGCCGAGGCCCGTTCAGCGCACCACCAGCCGCTCCACGCGTTGGCCGTTGGCATGTTGCAGGCGCACCAAGTACACCCCGCCGGTGAGGCCGGCCTCATGGAGGTTGAAGTGCATGCGGTCGGTGCCGGGGGGCACCGTT
>JADZAC010000041.1 GCA_020852835.1 Flavobacteriales bacterium | reverse complement strand
CACCTATGTTCCACTTAGATCCAAGGTGTGGGACAACCTGATGGTGCAATGCATCTTGGGCGAGAACACCGTTTTGAGGACCGAACTCACGCGTATCCTGCGGTTGCTCAACATCATTGAGCGCATCGCCGCGAACGATCCGGTGCTGACTACCGGCGCGGGCATCTTCGAGAGCATTCTGAAAAGTGTGTCAAGCTACGTTTGACACCCGAACAGAACCATGACCCTAAAGAGAGCAAAGAAGGAAGAATCGGCATTCGACTATGCTGCCTTTGAGAAGGAGGCCATAGCGGGCTTGACGGCAGGCAAAGGCCTGATCGGCGAGAACGGCGTACTTACCGGTATGATCGGCCGCTTGTTGAGCGCGGCCTTCGAGGGTGAGATGAACGCGCATCTCGCTAACCGAGGCAGTGGCGGCAACCGTCGCAACGGCCACACGGACAAAACGGTCCGCACAAGCCTGGGCCAGGTGGCGGTGCGTCCGCCCCGGGACCGGGAGGGCGGCTTTGAGCCGGAGATCATCAAGAAGTGGGAGCGCACGCTGGCCCCGGAACTCGAACAGCAAGTGCTGCACCTGTATGGGATCGGCACCAGTTACGAGGACATCCAGGCGCACCTCAAACGGATGTACGGGGTGAACTACTCGCCCTCCTTGCTCAGCCATGTCACCGACCAGGTGCAAGGGGAGATAGAGCAATGGCGCAACCGGCTCTTGGAGGAGAGCTACTTCGCGATCTACCTGGATGCGATCCACTACAAGGTGCGCGAGAACAGGAAGGTGGTGACCAAGGCAGTATACAGCGTCTACGGGGTCACCATCGAAGGAGAACGGGACGTGCTTAGCCTGTACATCGGGGAGGCGGAAGGCGCCCGCCATTGGTCGCGCGTGCTGGAGAACCTGCGGGACCGTGGCGTGAAGGACGTATTCTTCTTCTGCGTGGACGGGCTCAATGGCTTCGGTGAGGCGATCCAGGACATCTTCCCCTGTGCGATCACCCAGCGATGCATCGTGCATATGGTGCGTACCAGCCTGAAGTTCGTCTCCTACAGGGACTATGCCGAGGTATGCAAGGGCCTGCGGGCCATCTATGCACAGGATACCGCCGAGGCCGCACTGGAAAAGCTGCAGGAGTTCAAGGAACGCTGGCGGGGCAAGTACCCCGAGATCGCCGCCAAGTGGGAGAAGGACTGGGCGGAGCTCAGCCCCTTCTTCGACCAGCCCGAAGCGGTGCGCCGCGTGATCTACACCACCAACACGGTGGAGGCCCTTCACCGGGTGCTGCGCAAGGCCACCAAGACAAAAGGGGCCTTCATCAGCGAAAGCGCACTGGAGAAACAGCTATACTTGACCTTGGTACACAACCGCAAGAGCTGGGGCAAGAAGGTGCGCGGATGGCCCGACATCCTCCGGGCATTGCGCAACCATTTCCCGGAGCGATTCACGGCTTGCCAACACCAGTGAACAGGTTATGAGTCTCCCCCAAACCCCCTCGTTGAAAACCCAACAACATCAACAACAGAAAAAGGTTGTTGACACACTTTTTGAAATACTCCCTAATCCCGCGAATCCTCCAGATACTTACGTCATCTATAACGGTGGTGCAAACTCTTTTCTGCTCGATACAATTACATCCACTTATCGACTTGTACCAGACAGTACGCCTGGATCCCAAGAGTACGTTTACGACATTCAATGGGAGGACCTTGCCATTTGGATAGTCTACACCTATGTGGGCACAAAGCCCAGAGCGCCGTATGAACCCTGAGCCTCTGTCAAGGTACCCCGATCAGAACCTCAACTCCCAAGAAACACACCCAAACCATGAAAAACCCTTTCACACGCACCGTTCTCTTTGCCGCCCTCGGGCTGGCCGTCGCCTTCACCGCGTGCAAGAAGGACGACGATGAACCTTCCACGCCGTCCGGTGGCCAGACCACTCCCCCCACGGATCCCCGCGCCGCCTTTACCGGCAATTGGTTGGTCTCGGATTCACTGTGGCTGGATGGCCAATTGTACATCAACCAACCGGAGACCTACGTGCTCAGCATTTCCACTGGTGGCACGGTGTCCGATACACTCTATTTCAACAACCTGTGGAACGATGGATCGGGTTACTACGCGATCCTTTCCAACAACATCTTCTCCTTCCCTTCGCAGAACGTGAGCGGCCCGTACAACATGAGCGGCAACGGCACGTTCAGCGGCACCAACCTGATGTACCAGACCAGCGGGGATGTGTACGTGCACCGCGGGTATGGGGAAAAGCAGTGAGTTCGGACCGGTGTGACCCGAATTCAAGAAGCATGCACCGAGAGCTGCAACCCTTCCGCGCGTTGCAGAGAATGCAGAATGGCAGATAGGTTCTTGGAGGTTGGGTTGCCTTCCGCTGAGAGGCTACGCATGATGCTCTTGGAATTCATCTTCGTCCGTTCGGCCAGCCCCTCAAAGCCGATCGTTGCGTTGATGGATGTAATCCCTGATGAGCGCTTTCCCGGTATCGAGGTCGTCGTTCAGGAGGCATTCAATGGCCTCGGTCAAGAGTTCGTGGCGGAGCTCGGGGGTCACGCCGGGCACGGGCCAGCACGCGTTGCTTGAAGTCTTTTGACAGTACCCTGGGAGCTGTGCTTTCGTTCGTTCCTTGTGGACTGTTCAGTAAAGTGTGTCAGGCCGGTTTCGCCCCACTGAAGCGAGCGTCCACGGTGAGCATCAGCACGGCACGCTGCTCTTCCGCCAAAGGGTCATGAAGATTTTGGATGGCTTGCCCTTCGGGCCAGGCACCCGGCAGGTGCCTTTGCCGAAGTGGTCGTGCTCCGTGGCGCCTGCCAGCGCCAGTACCAGTTCGCGTGCGGCCATGGCATCCATGCCCGTGCGGTTCAGTTCCCGATCAATGCCCGCACCGCAGCACCCAGCTGCTGATCGGTGCCGGTGCTCATCACGCCCGGTTCGTTGGGCTGCCTCACGTCGGGTTCCAACTGCAAGTTCTCCAGGTAGCGGCCTTGGTTGTCCACCATGCCCACCTGCGGGATGCCGAAGACCACGTTGTTCTGCAAGTTCTCCCACCAGACGGCCGTTCCGGTGCCGGCCACGGGCATGCCCACCAGCTTGCCGATGCCCATTGCCTGGTATGTTACCGGGAACATGTGCGCATCGGAATAGTTGGCCTCGTTCATCACCACCGTGCTGGGCCTGCTCCATTTGAACTGCGGCTCGGTACCGAGGTCTTGGCCGCGCGGGCGCAAGTGCATGTACACCTTGCCTGCCAGGAAGGTGGCCAGGTCGTCGTGCAGCCAGCCGCCGCCGTTGAAGCGTGTGTCCACCACCAGGCCTTCCTTGCCATGGCAGCGGCCCAGTACCTCCTCATACACCGTTTTATAGCTCTCGTTGTCCATGCCCTCCACGTGCACATAGCCCACACGCCCTCCGCTCAGGCTGTCCACCGTGCGCCGGTTGCGTTCCACCCAGCGGCGGTACAACAGCTCATCTTGTTCGCCATCGGTGATCGGCTTCACCGTTTCTTCCCAGCGCTTGCCGCTTTTTGGGTCGTACAGCGATAGCAAGGTGTTCTTTCCGGCCTTGCGGTTCAGGAAGCGCGCGGGGTCTTCCTTGCCGGTGATCATGGCGCCGTTGATCTTCTCGATCACCGTGCCGGCCTTGATCTTGGAGCCGGCTTTGATCACCGGTGAGCGCTCGGGCACCTCCACCACCCGCAGCCCGGGCAGGGTGTCGTTGGCGAAGAACAAGCCCAACTGCGCCGTGGCATCGCCTTGCGGCTTGCCTTGCCTGTAGTAGGCCCCGGTGTGGGAGGCGTTCAACTCACCGAGCATCTCGCTCAGCAGGTCTGCGAAGTCGTAGCCGTTGTTGATGTACGGCAAATACCGGGCATACTGCTGTTTGTAGTAGTTCCAATCGGTGCCTTGAAGGTCCTTTACATAGAACTTCTTCTGCACCTGGCGCCACACATGCTCGAAGAGGTAGGCCCGTTCGGCGCCTTCGTCCAAGGTCATTTCCCCGCTGAAGCCGATGGATTTCACCTCTCCGCTGGCCAGGTCCACATAGGAGATGCCGCCATTGTTCAGCAGGAACAGCAGTTTGCCTTCCTTGTCCAGCACCAGGTTGCCGGGGTTTTCGGAGCCCAGCTTGGCCAGCAGCTTGGTCTCCTTGCTGCGCACATCGGTTTGCCACAGGTCGAAGCCCTTCTCGAATTCCGCCAAGTAGTAGAGTTTTTCGCCGTCCTTGCTCAGCACCGCATCGGCCAGGTCGCTGGAGTTCACCGTGAGGCGCACCTTGCGCTCCTCGATGCCGTCCAACTCGAAGGTCAGCGGTGTGATCACGCTGTCCTTGGCGGCTTTGTCATTTTTCTTCTTGTCCTGCTTCCCGTCATTTCCCTCTTTTGCGACCTTGTCGTTCTCTCCGCCTTTCCCGTCTTTGTCCAGCAGCTCGAATTCTTCCTTGTTCAGCCTGAACGTGTCTATGGCGGCCTGCGTGAAGAACATGGCGTACACATCCTGCTGGCCGCCCCAGCTGGCTTGGCTCTTATAGCCGTCGCGCCCGCTGAACCAGAGCATGGCCTTGCCGTCCAAGGCCCATTTTGGGCGCCCGGAGTCATAGCCGCTGTTGGTGAGGTTCACTACGGGGCCGGTACCGTCGGCTTTCACCAGTCCGCACTGGGTGATCCATTGTTTGTCCTGCAGGAACTGCACCAGCAGCCACTTGCTGTCGGGCGACCAGGAGAAGTATTGGTCGCCATCGGAGTAGCTGTAGTTGAGATCGCCGGCGAGCACGGTGCGGCTTTTCTTGGACGCGAGGTTATACGCTTTGATGGTGGTGCGCTCCTCCAGATAGGCGATCTCCTTGCCATCGGGGCTCCACACCGGCTGGAATTCCTCGGCGGGGGTGGCCACCAGCGGCTCTTCCTGGAGCACCGTGGCGTTGAAGAAGTATTTCTCCGCAGGCCGCGTGAGCGAGGTACGGTACAGGTCCCAGCTGCCGCCGGTATCCGTGCGGGAGCGCTCAGTGGCGTATAGGATGCTGCGGCCGTCGGGGCTGAAGCTGGCCGAACGTTCCTGTTGGGGCGTGTTGGTGATGCGCCGCGTGGTGCCCTCCTTCACCGAAGCCACGAACACCTCGCCGCGGTGCACGAACACCACTTCCTTGCCATTGGGCGAGAGCTCCATTTCCGAGGCATCGCCGCCCACGGGCACCGTGCGTTGCGCGGCGTAGCGGTTGTCCACGGCGGTGGTCACCACCAGCCTTGCGGGCGGGCCGCCGGGCGCCATGGTGTACAGCCCGCCGCGATAGCTGAAGCAGAGCACGCCGCTCCTGCTGGCACTGAGGTAGCGTACGGGATCCTTATCAAAAAAGGTGAGCTGGGTGGCGGGGCCTCCGGTGATGCTCCGCCGGAAGATGTTCATGCTGCCTTTTTCCTCGCTCAGGTAGTATACCTCCTTGCCGTCCGGACTGAACACGGGCTCCAGGTCTTCCCCGGCATAGGTGCTGATCTGCTGATAGGCTTTGGTGCCTGTGTGGTACGTCCAAATGTCCCGGGTAACGGAGGAGGTGTGGTGCTTGCGGAAGTGGTTCTCGTAACCCTTGCGGTCCTGGTAGAGGATGATGCTGCCGTCCGGGCTGTACTGCGCGTTGTATGCTGCGGCGGAGAGGATGCGCAGCGCCCTGCCCCCGGTAGCGGGCACCTGGTAGAGCTCGCTGAAGCCCGCCCCGGGGAACTGGCGGTCCGCCGCATCGCGCATGCGGTCGCTGCTGAAAAGCACGGCCTTGCCATCGGGGGTGAAGCCGCTGGGGATGTCGCCCGAGCTGTGCTCGGTGAGGCGCGTGGCGGCACCTCCGGTGGAGGGCATCACAAACACGTCCATGTTACCGTGGCGGTCGCTGGCGAAGGCCAGCCACCGGCCGTCGGGCGACCATACCGGGGAGCGTTCGTAGGCATCGCTGGTGGTGAGCAGCGTGGCCGTGCCCCCGGTGCCGGGCACGCGCCACAGGTCTCCTTGGTAGCTGAAGACGATGGCGTTGCCGTCGGGTGCGATCGCGCCGTAGCGCAGCCACAGGGCTTCGTTGGGCGCGGCTTGTTGGGCGTGCAGGCCAAGGGCCATGCTGCAAGCGGCCGTGATCAGGCCGGTCCGGGCGGGGCTGGTGCTCATGAGGCGAATGTAAATGCTTGCCGGTGCGGGTCATCTGAAATTGTGTCCAATGGCACACCGGTTACATTCGCGGCCATGCCCCTGTTCCGATCTTGTTCCGGCGCAACCCGGGCCCGCGCCTTGGCCGCAGGCCTGCTGCTCACCGCAGGCATGGCCGCCACGGCCCAAGTATTTGTCCGCACCTATCTCGTGGTGCCGGCCGACCTGGAGTGGAGCCAGCAGGAGGTGGATTCCATCACCTTGGCCATGCACGACATCCAGGCATGGTACCAGTTCCGCACCTGTGGCAGCACGTTCAACCTGCCCGAACCGTTCGCGGTGGAGGTGTTCCAGTGCCAGCATGAACGCGCCTACTACGACAGTGCGTGGTGGGACCTGCTGTTGGCGGAGATGGAGGCGCAAGAGGTGCCGGTGTACGAGCCCGGCCACATCCTCGCCTTGTGGGTGAAGGGGGTGAGCGGGGCCGGCATCGGCCTGGGTTCCCACTGGTGCGACGACCTCTGCGGGGTGGCCATGGCCTCGGTGGAAGGATGGCCTGCGTTCAACCCCGGCACATACTGCGATGCGTGCCCGCCCAGCAGTGCCTCCTCCGGATCGGTGTGGCCCTGCGTGCCCCGGGGCACCATGGCGCATGAACTGGGCCATGCCCTCGGGCTGCCCCATGCCGATGATGCCGTATACAATGGCGCCAACAACGGCGTCACCCAACACTCGGTGATGCAGGAACACTGGCATTTTCCGTACTGGCTTGCAGAGGGAACCAATGCCGATCCCTGGGGCCTGCTCACCACCGAGGTAGTGCGCCTGTGGAACAACGATGCCCTGGTGCGGGATGTGCAGCTGGCCCCGGCCTATCCCGCCGCCCCTGTGGTGAACTTGCCCGAAACCGGGGCCATGCCCGAAGTTTCATTCTCGGCCGAACCTGAAGGCGACAGCATCCGCCTGTGGAACACCTCCTGGGGTGCCACCCGTTACTACTGGATGTTCAGCGATGGCACCGTGAGCACGGCGTTCGAGCCGGTGATCCCCAGGCCGGACAACGAATTGGACATCCAGCTCCTGGCGGCCAACGAGGAAGGCATGATGGCCAGGGCCTATGCCACGGTGCAAGCCAACGTGGCAGTGGCGGAACGGCCCCGGCAACGCGAAAAGATCTTTCCTTCACCTGCCAGGGATCACGTGACGATCATGTCCACCGGGGCGGGAATGGAATTTCGCATGCTCCGAAACATTCACGGGGCAGCGGTGGCCGTGCCCGTTGCCCAAGGCGCAGACCGTGTGGTGCTGGACGTGTCGAGCTTGCCCGAGGGGGTGTACCTGCTGGAACTTGCCGGGGTTCATGGCACCGCCATGCACCGCCTGGTGGTGCAATAGCCCTTTTGCACTGCGTGGCCCAGGTTTCAACCGTCAGTGCGATCCGCGCGTATTCCCACGGTCATGAATGGCCCGTCGGCTGCGCTCAGGGCAGTGTAGGAAAAAATTATCGAGAACTGCCCTGTGCGGAGCCAAAGGGCTAACCTCGCATATCATCGGCGGTGGCTTCACTGGTTGCACCTTTCCATCAAACCAGATCAACGGCGGTCATTTTAATGCGTTTGCCCTGCTGCGCCTCCGTGAAGTTCACCCGACCCGCCCGACCTTTGTGCCATGGAAGCCACCCTTACCCCCACGTTGAGCACCATGCCGGCCCATGCCCGGGTGTGGATCTACAAGAGCGCGGCGCCCTTCACGGCGGATCAGCTCGCGACGATCCGCACGCGTGGCGCGGCCTTCACGGGCTCATGGAATTCGCATGGAGACGCCGTGGTCTCGGCCTGTGAGGCCCTGCACGACCACTTCGTGGTACTTGCCGCGGACTTGCACGACATGGTGATCTGCGGAGGCGCCATCGACGGCAGCGTGCAGTTCATCAAGAAGTTGGAAGCCGAACTGGGCGTGCCGCTCACCGACCGCATGGTGGTGCTGTATGAGCAGGGCGGCGCCGTGCGCAGCTGCCGTGTGCCCGAGGTGGAGAAACTGGTGAAGAACGGAACGCTGGGCCCGGACACCACGGTGTTCGACGACCTGGTGGCCACCAAGGCCGACCTGGACGGCCGGTTCCGCACGCCGCTGCGCAATTCTTGGATGGCCCGATACCTCTAGGTTTTTCAGGGTTTCCCACGGCCGCCTGTTGGCGAAAGGGGCAAGAGCTTGGGCTTCAAGCCCCCGGCGCAACGGAACTTCGCCGCTATGCGGGGGCGGATCATGGAATGGATGCACCTGTTGCCGGAAAGCACCGGCGACCTGTTGGTGCTGCTCCTCCAGCTGGTGGTGGCCTTGGCCCTGGTGGGCTGGGCCTACAACCGCGGGTTCCGCCCCACGGAACGCGGACCGGTGCTCCGCCTGTTGTTGCTCCTGCCGGCTTTCGGGCTGGCCTTGCTGGTGCGCCACATCCATTCGGAACTGTGGCAACCGGTGCTGATCGCCGGGGCAGTGATCATCGCCGGCTTTTTCAGCCGAAGCGGCAATGGACGCGGTATGGGCGTGCCATTGATGATGATCGCCGCACTGCTCGGCCTGCAGCTGATGCTCAGCGCCATAGCGCTTACGGTGGTCGCCGTGCTGGTGTACCTGTTCAGCCCGGTGAAAAAGCGTTGACATGCCATGAGGAAGGGGAAGCGCAGCAGGCCCGGTTTGCAAGCTTGGTTCTTTGCGTTGGCCGTGCCCGGCATCGCGCTCTTCATGCTCTTCTCCCTGTTGCCCTACACGCGGATGGTGGGGCAGTGGCCTTTGGGCATCCGGCAAGATGAAGTGATGGCCTTCCAGGCGGTGTTCGACCACCGGCCCGGCCAGCATGCCGAAGCACGAACGGAGTCCTTCAAGCTCATCGAGGAGGGCAACGGTGCCGTCACCCTGCAATCCTCCGCGGCCCTGGCCCAAGGCCAACTGGTCCCGCTCCCCGGCATGGAAGCGGGCACGGCGGCATTTGCTGTGGAATTCCCCCAGGATAAACGGTTTGCCGGTGCCACCGCCCTGGTCTTTGTTCCCGCAGACCTCCATGGTTTGCAGGCACTATATGCCCGGGCCGTGGCCGATTCGCTGCCGGTGCTTGCCCCATCCGTCCAGGTGGTGAAGCTGGAACGCGGCGGGAGCAAGGAAGCGCCTTACTTGATGCAACAGGTTGCCAATGCGGACTACCTGCTGGAGCATGCTGCCGTGGCCATGGCCTTGGTAGGCGGTGATGGGCACATGCAAGGGCAGGAGGCATTCCGAACTTCCGCAACCGACAGCATCGGCACCTCGGGCGGAGCATCCACGTTGCGTGCGCAACGCATGGATACGGCAGCAACCGTCGCGGTGGCCCTGTTGGCCTGCGCGGAGCAACGGCCCGAGCTGGCCAAAGGCGCGGCCGGAGCCATGTACGACCGGGTGAGCGGCGCCCTCACGCCCCTGTACCGCATGGGCTACGGCAGCGGGGAATCGTTGCCCGGGGCGCAGCTGGCGGCAGCCTTCGGCAAGGCCATGACCGATGCGGCCAACCAGCAGCGCGTGGTCCGCCTGGCACAGCGCCTGGGCCGCGACAGCGCCCGGTGGGCCGCCCGGTTCCTGGCCATTGATTCCATCGCCGTGCCGGTGTTGGCCAAGGGCCGCAACCTGGGGTTGGTGCAAGCCGAGGTGGATCGCGCCCGCGAGCAGTTCCTGTTGCGGCTCTTTCACCCGGACGTGGCCGCCGTGATGGGCCCGCCGGTGGACCATTCCACGAGCTCGCCGCTGGTTCTGGATCCTTGGCTCCTGCCCTTCAGAACGGACAAGGACACCATCCGCTTCGTGCGCGGCAAGTACAACATCGACCATGACCTGGTGCTGCCGGCAGGCATGGCCGTGGTGCTGGAGAAAGGCACACGCTGGTTCATGGCGCCAGGCGTGAGCGTGGTGGTGAACGGCGAACTGCACATGCGCGGCACGGACCTCAACCCGGTGTTCATCCGCCCGCAGGATATCTCCGCCGCCTTCGGGTCGATCGCCGTGAACGGCACAGGCAACACCCGCGTGCGCATCCACGGCTTGCGCATCAGCGGCGGCGGCAACCTGTGGTGGGAGGGCGTGCGGCACGGGGGCATGCTCAGCTTCATCGGCGCCGATGTGCAACTGGGCAACTGTGCCATTGAGGAGAGCTTTGGCGACGCGTCGGTGAGTGCCCGCCGCAGTGCGTTCCATATGGGGGATTGCTCCTTAACCGGTGCTCACCACGCCTTCGTAGACCTTGCCGAAACGCACGGTGCCTTGGAGCGCTCGTCCTTCTTGCTGCCCGGGGCATCAACGGTTGCCGCTGGCCGGTATGCGGTGCACCTGCGATCGGCGCACATGCTGGTGCGCGGATGCACCTTTGCCGAACTGCCCTTCACCGCGCTGGAAGCGGCCCGGGGAGGGGAGGTGCTGGTGACCGGCGGCAAGTTCAACGGCAACGGAGAGGCCATCCGGGTGCTGGATGGCACGGTGGTACAGGTGGACGGCTGCGAGTTCACCGGCAACAACAAGGTCTTTGTGCTGCGGCGCAACCTGCCCGTGTTGGGCGGCGCGGTACTGAAGCTCTACGCAAACACCTTCGCAAACAACGGCACGGAGCGCGATGCCGATAGCTACAGCAAGGTGGAAACCGGCGGCACCTTGGGGGCACAGGCCCTGAAGGACTTCGCCGCTGCCCGGCAGTGATCAGCCCAGCGGATCTCCGTTGCCGTCGGTGGTCAGCACCTCGCTCAGGTGGTTCAGCCAAGGGCGCATGGCCTTGAAGCTCCGGTCCACTTCTTCCACAAAGCCGCCCGCCAGCACCTCCTTGTCGCTGAAGTTGCGGCGGAAGATGAACTGCGTGTGCCGCAGCAAGCCGATGGCCGCGTGGGCCTTGGGGAAGTTGCGGGGTGCGGTCTTCAGTTGGTTGCCTTCCATGCTGCCCCAGATCGTGCGCAATGGCGCGGCACGCAGCAGCTTCGCCCAAGTCGCGTGCTCGTAGAGGATGTCCATACGGATGCGCTGCAGGTCCTCCTTTTCCGGCCCATAGAAGCCGCAGCCCAGGAAGCTGTTGCCCGGTTCGATGTGGAAATAGTAGCCGCCGCGCAACGCGGGCTTCACGCGCTCCAGGTAACCTGCCAACCAGGTTTTGTACGGTGGGCGGTCCTTGTGGAAACGCTGGTCGGTGTAAATGCGGAAGATCGACCGTTTGCCGTTCTCCGTGGAGATGCGGTCGTGCCGGTTCATGTGCACGATCAGCGCATCGGCGAAGTCTTGCATGTTCCCGCGGGCGGCCTGGTAGCGTGCCTTGTGCGCCTCAAACCAATCCCGGTCGTTGTGCTTGGCCAGGTCGCCCAAATAGGAGAGGGTGCTGCGCTGGATGGTGGGTGTATCGCTGGGCATGGCACCGGCGAAGGTAGGGGGCCTGGTGGCCGGCCCGGCATGGAGGAAACGGTACCTTTGGCCGCAACTACTTCTCAAAGCCCATGATCGCTACGCCCCCGTGTCCCGAGTGCCGTTCCACCATCACCTATCCCACCGGCCAGTCGCAGATGTGCGCCGAGTGCGGCCACGAATGGAACCCGGATGAGGTGGTGGCGGAGGAAACGGGCCTGGTGGTAAAGGATGCCAACGGCAACGTGCTTCAGGACGGGGACGATGTGGTGATGATCAAGGACCTGCAGGTGAAGGGCGCGCCCAAGGCGCTGAAGGCCGGTACCAAGGTGCGTGGCATCAGGCTGGTGGAAGGCGACCACAACATCGACTGCCGGATCGACGGCTTCGGGGCCATGGCGCTCAAGAGCGAGTTTGTGAAGAAGGCGTGAGCGGATCATACCTGCGCATCCAGGGCGGGCGCTAGGATAGCCGCTTTCCCGCGCTGCATGCGCGAGTGAGTTGGGCCAAAGCGGTGGGCTCGGTCAAGGTTCCGTGGGCGTTTGCCGCCACTGATCCACCCAGTCGCTGTTTACGTTGGGGTCGTAGTTCGGGTCGTTGGTCCCGATGTATTGTCCATCGCTGTTCATCCAGTACTGGTCGTAGCCGCTCTGGATCTTGCCCTGCTCGCCGGTGTAGGGATTGAGTGCGTCCTGCTCGCCGCGGATGCCGTTGATGGTGGCGTTCTGCATGCGGTCCATGCTGTTCATGCGGTCCTGGTAGGCGCCCATGCTGGCATCATTGATGGCCCCCCAGGTCTCGCGGTGGGTCTGTTGCTGGGCATTGAAGGCCGCTTGGTTGGTCTGCATGCGCTGGTTGTGCACCGCCCAGCTCTGCCCGGCCTTCTGCTGTTCACTTTGTGCGTAGGCCGCGAAGTATTGCGGGTTGTAGCGCAGGCTTGCCATGGAGGCAAGCAGCGCTCCTTTCTCCTGCTCAAATCGTGCGGCGGGCGCGTCCAGCCGCGTGAAATAGTAGTTCCAGTTCGTCAAGTCAGGCGATTCCGTCATGGACCAGTGCATCAACAGGGCCATGCGCTGGTCACCCTTGCGCCAGGTGCTGATGTTGGCCTTGCAGGTGTTGCGCCGCTGGCCGATGGAGTACAGGCCGTCCATGCCCGGCTGAGTTGCGCGGGCCACCTCCGGTGCATCGCTGCTGCTCACCAGCTCATATCCCTGGCTCCTCAACTGGGGGGCAATATCCTGTTGCAGTACTTGTTCCGGAGCCACGGGCTGGCGCACCTTGCCGCCGTTCTGCTGGTACAGCTGCGCCATCTGGCTGTTGGGCGCAATGAAGGATTGCAGGTTCACGTCCTTCACTTTCAGGGTTGGTTCATCCACATGCCACGCGCCGCCCGAATTGGTCTTCACGTTCCAGCGCGCGGGCACTTGCAACTGGGCCATGGCAATTCCTTGGAAGTTGCTCGGGAGGGTGATGGTGCGCAGGCCGCCCTGCTCCTGTGCCGGCTGCTGCGGGCCGCTTGCCGCGAAATGCTGCTGGTCATTGCCCTGTGCTTCTTGGCCATTCCAGCCACGGGGAGCTTGTGCTCCCGGATCGGCGTAAGTTTTCCCCGTGATGGCGGCCACCTGGGCCTGCAGATCATTGAATGCCGGGTCGTTGGCGGCTTGGGCATCTGGTGCATCGCTTTGACCGCAGGCGAGCAGGAAGAGCACGGCTAAGGGGAGGCAGGCTGAAGTTTTCATCGCAAACAAGCTTCTTTCCCCCACATCGGGCTGCACGGCGGAATGTGAACGATCGGCGCTACACCGCTTGCCCGAAGGTGAGCAGGTTGTTGTCCGGGTCAAGCAGAGCGAACTCGCGCTGGCCCCACGGCCGGTTGCCCAGGTCGCCAGTCGGGTGGATGGCCACGCCGCGATCGATCACCCAACGGTACAGCCCGTCGATGTCCACCGTGCGGATGTACACCTGACCGTAGGTAAGCTTGGGGTCCAGCGCGGCGTACAGAAAGAAGTGCAGCTCAAAACCATCGCGCGAGAGCATCAGGTATTCGGGCACATCCGCGCCGAACTCGGCAAAGCCAAGCCCGTTCACGTAATAGGCCCGTGTAATGGACTTGCTCCGCATGGGCAGCTTGGGGCAGATGGCGGTGAACATGCCCGCGAAGTTCGGCTTCAGTCGTCCAACCCCTTGCCTTCCAGGATCCGGTCCACGTGTTTTTCGATCCGTGCCAGGCGTGTGGTGGCCTGCTTGGCTGAACCGAAGTGCAACAGGTAGCCGCGCTGCCGTCCCGGGGTGAGCGCGGTGAACGCTTTCTTCAGGCCGGGCATCTCTTTCAGCGCCTGCTTGAACTCGGGAGGCATCGCGAATTCCTCCGTCTTCTTCATCTGCACCTTCAGGCCCTGCCGCTCCACTTCTGCCGCTTCGCGCATGTATGCCTTGATGGTGCGAGCCTTGTGCTTGATCTCTTTCAGACCGGTAAAGCGCAATTGACGCCCACCTTGCACATGCTCGGTCTGCTGCACCAGCAGGTGTTCCTTGTCCTTTAGCAGCACACCCTTGTGGAAGAGCAGCGCGCAGTAGTCCTTGAAGCCGTGGATCAGGAAGACGTTCTTGCCCTTGAGCGTGTAGCAAGGGTGGCCCCACTTCAGTTCCTCGGTGAGGCCGCTGTCCAGCGCGAGTTCCCGCAATTCCGCGAACGCTTCCTTCCATGGCGTGTCCTTGTCGAAGAACCGATCGACCTTGGGGTTCATGCTCCGAAATTAGGACTCTGGCCTTGTGCTACGTGCGCGCTGCAAGCGCGCCTAGATCTTCGCCCGCGTTGCAAACGCGGGCGAGTGAGTGAGCGAGGGGTTGAACTGGGCTGTTTGCCATGCAAATTATCTCTTCCGACGGTTGCCTCGGACGTTGGGCAACAGCCGACCATAAGGGAACTTGCGTGCGCTATGATGAACGGTCAACACTTCGGCAAGATCTCCTTCTGTGAGGTGATAGATAAGCCGGTAGTTGCCAACGGAAATTTCACGGATGGAGGCATGCCCTATCTCCGGAACTATATGCCCCATGTGGGGATGAACCCTCAATCGTTCAGCACTGGCGAAAAAACGCTCCACCTGCTTGGCAGCATGAAATTCGGAATCTCGTGCGATAAAGGCTGCAATTGATGCCATGTCCGCCATGGCATTCTCGGAAAACCTTACTTCAGCCATTCGGCCATGCGCTTCTTGGCTTCCTCCAAGGAAATGGTCCGGCCTGCCTTCACATCGGCCATGCCTGCGGCGATTTTCTCCAAGATGATGATGCGTTCGATGGCATCGTCCGCGTTGAAGCGATCGGGAAGGCTCTTCAGTGAACGAAGTACGGTCTTCTTGTCGAGCAAATCCTCACCCTTTTTCATGTACCGAAGATAATGGAATTGCTCATGTCACGCTCGCCGTGATGCCCGCCTGTTGGGTTGGAGCCAGAGCAGCCGATGATCTCGCCTACGGTACAGACGCGGGCGAGCGGGGAGAAAATTGGAACTGATCCTTTCCTCGTGCTTGCCGTGGATCAACGCTTGCGCCTTGTGCTTACCGGTCCTGGCGGGATCCTCCCCGAAGGAAACCTGCGTTTGGCATGGTGGATGATCATCACTTCAACGATATCCGGTTCCAACAGGCGGTACATCATCCTGTAGTTCCCGATGGTCAATTCACGCACATGGAGCGATTTGACCTCTGGCACTGGATGGCCGCTCTTGGGAAAGCCTGCAAGTTGGGCGGCCGCGTCGTAGAACCGTTGTACTTGCACGTCGGCATAGCGCTGGGAATCCTGTGCGATGTAGGCGTGTACCTCCTCAATGCCACGTAAGGCCTCAGCCGTGAAGATCACTTCAGCCATTTGGCGTGGCGCTTCTTCGCTTCAGCAAGGGTGTAGGTGCGGCCAGCCTCTGAATCAGCCAAGGCCCTTTCAATTTTTTCCAGGATGATCATGCGGTCCACCACATCATCCAGGCTGAACTTGTCAGGAAGGTCCTTGATGGACTTCAGTACCTTTTTCTTGTCGAGGAGGTCCCCACCCTTTTTCATGTACCGAAGATAATGGAATTGCTCAAGTCACGCTCGGCGCGATACCCGCTTGCTGGGCCGGAGCCGGCGCAACCGATGGACATTAGCGCCTGCGCATGGGCTCAGGCTCCGAATTTAAACCCGTGCCGGGACCAACGTCCGGTCAGCCGGCCTGAAATACCAGGATGCCGCGATCAGGACCAAGTAGAGCATCACGGGGGCGATCATGCCAACCCCATCGCCTGAGCGGACATGGAAGTACAACGCGCCCGAAATGGTGAAGAAGATGCCGGCATACGCCCACTCCTTCAAGATCGGTGATCGCGGAATGAGCAGTGCCACCACGCCCAGGATCTTCCAAACGCCAAGCAACAGGAGCATGTCCGCTGGAAAGCCCATGTGGACCACGTTTTCAAGCCCTCCGGGGCCATCGGTCTTCATCTGGAAGATCTGGATCACGGCGGTGGAGGTCAGGCCCAAGGCCAGCCAGATGGTGGCGATCCAATAGATGATCTTGTTGCGTTTGCTCATGCGTGAGGATGGTTTGGCGTGGACTTATTTCTTGATTTCCGACAGGCTGAACCAGTTGCCGCTATCGTCCTTGAAATTGCAGGAGACACCGTAGAATTCCTTCTTCGGCGGGGCCTTGAACTCCACGCCCTTGGCGTGCATCTCCTCGTAGGCGGCGAACACGTCCGTGCTTTGGAACGAGCCAAAACCGAAGAGGCCCTTGCGGATCAGCATCGCCAGGGCATCGGCGGATTCCTTGTCCATGGCGTGGCTTTCCTTGGCTGCCAGCAGGCTGATCTCCAGGTCCGGCTGGTCCGGCGGCGTAACGGTGAGCCACCGGAATTCGCCCTTGCGCACGTCGGTGTGCTTCTTGAAGCCGAGCTTGTTCACGTAGAAATCGAGGGCGCTGTCCTGGTCCAGGACATAGAAGCAGGAGTGGGTGAGACGCAGGTTCATGGTTTGGTTGGTTTGATGGCACAAAGCACGGGCAGTGCGGCCCATGCCGTTTGTCCGCGATTGCTATTCCTCCGTTGCCCCGTGCGCGCCGCTGAAACAGTCGGGCACGAATTGCAGCGGCCGGGTGCGGCTTTGTTCCTGGCGTTCCAGTGCAGCTTCACGGAACGAGGCCGGTGTGGAACCGGTGGCCTTCTTGAACGCCCTGCTGAAGGAGGAAAGGCTGTTGTAGCCCACGGCGATGCAGGCATCCAGTGCCTGGGCGCCCTGCGCCATCAGTTCCTTGGCGCGTTCCATGCGGCAGTGCGCCAAGTGCTCGCGCGGGGTGCGCCCATAAATGGCCTGGAACTCCCGGATGAAATGGAACTTCGAATAGCAGGCTTCACCGCTGATGGCCTCCACGTCCAGCGGCTCGTGGAAATGGGCATCGATGAAGAGCTTGGCTTGTACGATGCGGCGGTAGAAGTAGGCTTTGGGGTAGGGGTCCTGCTCAAGTGCGCGCTCACTCATCTCGGCGCTCACATCTTTTCCCCCGGCAACTTCGCGGCCTGTTTCACCCATGCGGTGATCTGCTTCTTGTCCAGCACATCCTTTTCACGGATGTGCAGGTAGCGCACCAACTTCCGGGTGCTGGCATCGGGCGGGAGCGGCTCCAACAACGCACCATGGAAGAAGGCGACCTTGATATAATTCTTGGTCATGTGGAAGCCCATGAAGTACAGGTTTTCCTCCATGCCGTACATCGGCGTGTTCCATTTCACGGCCTTCAGCACCTTGGGCACGGCGCGGGTGATCAGTGTGTCCAGTTCAACGGCCACGGCGTGCTTCCAATCCGGGATGGCTTGCAAGTACGCCTGTACCGGCTCCTCGCCGTAGCCCTTGGCGATCTGCGGATTGCCGCCGGAGAGGAGTTTTACGGCCGCCTTGCCGCCCGCGCGATGGCGTGGCGCAACCGCCTTGGGGGAGGGAATTGCCTTGGCCATGCCCGAAGGTAACACGGCCTTGGCATTTGTGGTTCCCCGGCCCCGGGGCCGGGGAGCAGCCTTTCGGCCGATGGACCGCAATGCTTCCCGTATCGCCCATGTGGCAGGGATTGTCGGCGGCTCTTCGGCGCCGGGGATCCCGGGCTGCCGCTTCCGGCTTATCTTCGTCGCATCCGCATGCACTGCCCGGTACCAAGGTGGAGGTCCGCAATAAGGATCTCCTGCCCAGCGAATTCCCGGGTGGATCACACATGCGGGTAGGCACATGGCAACATTCGAAAAGCGTGAGAAGGAGAAGAAACGCCAACAGAAGCGGTTGGAGAAGCAACGCCGCAAGGAGGAACGCAAGTCCAATTCCTCCGACGGCAGCTTGGATTCCATGATGGCGTATGTGGATGAGAACGGGATGTTGACCAATACCCCGCCCGACCCCAGCAAGCGCGTGGAGATCGATGCCAGTGAGATCGTCCTGGGGGTGCCGCGCAGGGAGCACGAAGAGGAGGAGGTGGTGCGCACCGGGCGGTTGGACTACTTCGATACCTCGAAAGGCTATGGCTTCATCAATGAGGCCGGCAGCCAGGAGCGCTATTTCGTGCACATCAGCGGCATGCTGGAGGAACTCAAGCAGGGCGACCGGGTGAGCTACGACCTGGAGCGCGGGCCCAAAGGCATGAATGCCGTGCGGGTGAAGAAGGCGTGAGCAAATTGCGGGCGGGAGGATTGATCAGGCACCTAGGCCTGCCCGTTGCCCGCATCGGCCCTAACCCGGTATTGATCCCATGGCCTTTGCCACCTGCGGCTGATGTGCGCATGGTAGGCGAGGGGCGGTGTTCCGCAGGAGAGTTCCCGGGCCGATCAGGACGGATGGCACCCCGCAGGGCCATGGGTCATTGCGCGGAAGGCACCCACCGGAGTAAATTACGCTTCTTCCCGTAGTGGGATACGGAAACATACTGCAGGCCCGCACCGTTCCAGCCGCTGAAATTTGCTGCGGTGATGTTACAGCACCTGTTCCGATCACGCCCCCGGCGCTGGCCTTTGGCCATGGTGTGCTTCGCCATGGCAGCCCCTTGGCTACGTGCCCAGGACGATGGGCAGGTGTACCGCATCCTCAAGGTGGGTGGCAAGGAAACCCTGTCGGGATACCTTACTTGCTGGTTGGACCGGACGCCGGACGGCTCCACCATCGGCCTTTCCAGCACCCAAGGCTTTCCCTTCCGCAGTTTCCAAGCCGACCACGTGGATCAGGTGCAGGAAATGGACATCGGCAACTGGTACGCCGGCTCACGCGCTCGTTTCAGCCCTAGCGGGAAGTACCTCCTGCTGCAACAGCTCTACTACCTCGATTTCGCGCCCAATAAAGACCGCCCCATCAAGTATGAAGTGGTGGACGTGGGCGCCAAGCGGGCCGTGGCCACCTTTGAGGACTTGTTCGCCGCCGCGATCACCCCGGATGAAGCCACCGTGCTCACCCTGGACCCGCAAGGGGTAAGGTTCACCGACCTGGCCACGGGCCACGTCGACAAAGCCCGCCACATCCAACGCACCGGCAATGCCATTGCCGTTAGCAGCGATGGCCGTCGCTTTGCCGTGGCACACCGCCCCACCAAGGCCGAGGTGGAGGCCCTGCCTGCGGTGCGCAACGACAAGGATGCCATCAAGCACGGCGCGAAGTACGGCCAGATCGTGGTGGTCTATGATATGGCCACCCTCAAGCCGATCGCCATCATCGGGGAGCTCTTCGACAAGGTGTTCCGCCTGGAGTACAGCCCCGATGGCCGTGACCTGTGGATCCATGCCAAGCCCCACACCCGAAAAGGCGGAAACCCCAACCCGAACCAGAGCTACGTGAGCGTGGCCGATGCCGCCACCAGCGCCATGCGGCGCACCGCATTCCCCTCCCTGGCCCTGTACGAACCCGATTTTCGCACCAGTCCCGACGGTACTCTCTTCGCCATCGGCAGCCAAGGCGGGCGCTTCCTGGAAGTTCACCTGTACGACCGCACCACCGGCGCCATGAAGGACCGCTTCGTGCTCAGCTACCGCCTCTTCGAGAAAATGGCCAGCAAGTCCGAATTCCCAAGTGACGGCCGCCTCTCCTTCGTGTTCCTGCCCGACGGCCGACGCATGCTGCTCACCTTTGGTAACCGCCTGATCGAATGGACCTTCCAACCCTGAAGAAGCACTTTACCCTGCTGCTACTGGCCAGCTTGGCCCTGGGCGCCCAGGCCCAGAAGAAGGAATTGCTCGAGGACAAGGACGCCATACTGGCCCGGGCCGGCCAAGCCTTGGATGCCGCCATGCAGCCTGGCGGAGCCTTGTATGAGGCCGTGGTGAAGGAGCGGCTCACGGGCACCTACAGCCTGCAGGTGAGCTTTCGTGAAAAAGGGGAGGTGAGCAGCGTGTTCGTCGCCGCCTCCGAGCACCAGGACATCCGCTCTCAAAACCGCTTCAAAGACCTGGTGCACAACCTGGAGATGCCCTTCAAAATGCCCAAAGGGCGCCAATACCGCATCGACAAAACCTTCGACCTCGACCACAAGACCACCCGATAAAACAACACAACAATGAGAGCGCACCTATCCACCCTCATGCTGGCGGCCTCCCTGGCGGCGTTCGCTCAGGAGGAGATGACAACGGTTTGGGAAACCAAGCTGGAGCACCAGACCCAATATTCGGGCACCGGCACCGAAGACCGCGGCTACAGCTATGCAGCGGACGACAAGGAGATCACCGTGTTCGACAACAAGACCGGCGCCACCAAGTGGACCGGCCGCTACAAGGACCTTACCCCCAGCCTGCGCAAGGTGGATGAACTGATCCCCTTCTGGGAGAGCGATGCCGTATTCCTCTTCGACCGCAAGATGGGCAAGGACCAGATCGCCGTGCTGAACATGGTGGACGGCAAGCTGCTCTGGAGCACCGACAAGTACCAGAACGTCACCGAGGATAACGTGGTGTACATCCCCGAGAAGGACGGCTTCGCCATCACCCTCAAGGAACAGCTCGTCTTCGTGAAGGCCAAGACCGGCGAAGAACTCTGGGCCACCAGCAAGTTCAAGGGCGTGGTGGGCGAATATGTGGGCACCCCCGATGGCAAGATGGTGATGGTGAACTTCATGCCCGGCGGACTGGCCGCGCTTTTCACCGGGTTCAAGAACCAGATCGCCAAGGTGGACCTGGACAATGGCAATATCCTCTGGGAGAACACCTACGTGGGCCGCGCCGAACGCAAGGTGATCACCAAGCAATTCCTCTACGACCTCGATGTGCAGGGCGACAAGGTCTTCCTGCGCATGAACGGCATGCAGGTGTACGACCTCAACACCGGCGCCAACGTGTACTCCGCCGCGTTCGACTATACCCCGGAAAAGGTGGTCGGCGCGCCCATGGGGGCCAAAACGTTCGGGGTATACGGGGCCGTGGCCGACCCCGTGATCCTGGGCGATGACCTGTATGTGCTGGACATGAGCAGCAAGAAGAGCCAGTACGTGAAGAAGTATGATCGGAACAGCGGCAAACTGCTGTGGACCAGCCCGGAGATCAAGGGCGGTGCCAAAGCCGTGCCCAACATGTACGTGGTGGGCGACCGGGTGCTGCTGCAGATCGGCGGCAACGTGGAGGCCCAGGCCTATATCGAGCGGCGCACCACCAATTCCGATGGCAGCGTGACCATCACCAAGGAATGGCGCGTGTGGCACCCCAACGTGAAGCCCTGCGGCATCCAGGCCTTCAGCACCACCGACGGCAGCTTCGTCTGGGAGAGCGAACGCTTCAAGAAAGGCATCACCAACGCCGTGGTGGTGGGCGGCAAGTTCGTGGTGTGTAGCGGCAAGGAACTGTACAGCCTGGACATGGCCAACGGTGCCGAAAAGTTCACCGTGCCCGTGGCCAAGGGCGGTGTGGGCAATGCCGAACAGGTGATCACCTACAAGGACATGGTGGTGGTCATCGGCGAGAAGGGCGTGAGCACCTTCAACATGGATACCGGGGAGCCCGTGGCCAGCGGCAAGTACAAGCGGGCCGACCTGCACTCGGTGACCGGCGACCGCATGATCCTGCAGACCGAAAGTGCCGATCTGGCCTGCTTCGACCTGGACAACTGCAGCTTCAAGCAGTTCAAGGCACGCACCGGGGCCATGGCCTCCATGAGCACGGAAGGTGACTTTGTGTACGTCTACGACAAGAAGAACGTGACCAAGCTGGCCACGCACTGAGCGTGCTTCAGCCGCCCGCTACCGAGGCCGGGCCTTCCGCTCCATGCGGAAGGCCCGGCCCTTTTTCCGGCGCGGGCGTTCCCGTGCATGCCGGTGGTCCTTTATGGGGAGCCCGGAGAACGGACGTGGGCGCCAGCACGCGCATGCAACGCGGGCGAAAGGCTTCAGAGACCCGCCGCGTTCTACCTTCACGCTCCCTATCGTCGCAACCAGCCATGGATCCCCTGATGTGTACCCGATCGCTCCCCGCACTGTTGCTGTTGTTGGTCCACACCATGGCCTTCGGCCAAGCGGCGCTGCAATGGGGGCCGGTGCAGGATTGCAATGCGCCCGGCGAGGGCGGGCTTCGGCCGCGGATCACCCTCAGCGGCGATGGCCTGCCGGTGGTGCTCTGGGGAAAGAGCAACCCGGCCTCCAACCTGGTGGCCACCGGCAACGGCCCGGGCTTCGCTGCACCAGTGGAAGTGAGCTTGCCCGGCCTGATGCCCGCCGTGGCCGACTGGATGGGCAGCAGCATTGCGGCACAGGGCGATACCGTGTGGGTGGTGATGAAAGCCACCCCGGAGGAAGGCCGTCCCACCTACGTGCGCCGCTCCACGGATGGTGGCACCACCTGGGGCGATACCCTGCGCGTGGACCCGTTCGACGGCCTGGTATCACGCTTCCCTTCCATCGCCATCACAGGCAGCGGTGGTCCCGTGGTGCAGTACATGCAGTTCGACAGCGGCTACTACGGCGCGCGCCAAGTGGTGTGCCGCATGGTGAACGGGGCGTTCCAGCCCCCGGTGCAGGTGAGCACGCCCTTTGCGCAAGGCGATGTGTGCGACTGTTGCCCCAACCAGGTGGTAACGGCAGGGCAGGAGGTGGCGGCACTGTACCGCAATGCGGGCAGCAATATCCGGGTGATGTGGGCAGCAACCAGCACCGACGGTGGCACCACCTTTCCCAACGGGGCACTGGTGGACAGCACCGGATGGGTCTTTCCGGCATGTCCTTCCAGCGGGCCCGATGGCCTGATCACGGACGACTCCCTGCGCTACGTGTGGATGTCCGGCGCCAACAACGGCAACAAGGTATACCTGGGCAGCGCCGCCCTGCCCGGCCTGGGCAACGACCGCGCCGCGCTGGTGCACCCGGGGCAACCCGCCAACCTGCAACAGAACTTCCCGCGCATCGCCGGCCTTGGCGATACGCTCGGCATCGTATGGCAGCAGACCTACCTGGGCCAAGCCGAGATCCTCTTCAGCTGGAGCGTGACCGGCCCCGCCGGGCTCAGCCTGCCCGATACGGTGAACGTGGACTTGTCCGGCGCTCAGCGCACCCCGGACATCGCCTACGCCAACGGCACCTTCCACCTCATCTGGAGCGAAGGCACCTCGCAGGTGCGCTACCGCACCGCCACCATCACCAACGGGGTGGGCATCGTGGAACGCGACGGGCCGCAGTTGCGCCCCTGGCCCGATCCCGCCACGGACGTACTCCACCTTGGCGGCAGATGGAGCCGGGTGCAGGTGCTGGACCTGGCCGGGCGCGTGGTGCTTACCGATGCCCGGCCGGGGAAAGAGCTGGTGGTGGCCTCGCTTCCGGCGGGGACCTATGTGCTGCTGGCCCATGACCCAAGCGGTAACCAGGCCACCGCCACCTTCCGGAAGCACTGACGCATGCCCACCCTCACCGTCCGAAACATGGTCTGCGCCCGCTGCGTGGCCGCCGTGGAACAGATCATCAAGGATACCGGACTGGCCCTGCGCAACATCGAGCTGGGCGAGGTGGAGCTGGAGTCCGCGCCCACGCCCGCGCAACTGGAACAACTGCGGCAAGGCTTGGAGGCCGTGGGCTTCGAGCTGGTGGACGATCGCGACGCCGCCACCATCGCCCGCATCAAGGCCGCCATCGTGAAGCTCGTTCACCACAGCGACGAAGCCGCGCCGAAGGTGAAGCTCAGCGAGCTGTTGAGCAACGCGCTTCACCGCGAGTACTCCAGCCTCAGCGCCCTCTTCACCCAGGTGGAGGGCATCACCATCGAGCACTACTTCCTGCTGCAACGCCTGGAGCGCGTGAAGGAGCTGATCCGCTACGACGAGCTTACCATGAGCGAGATCGCCTTCCGCACCGGCTTCAGCAGCGTGGCCCACCTCAGCGCGCAGTTCAAGAAGCTCACCGGCATGACGCCCTCGGCGTTCAAGACCATGGGCAAAGGCCGCACCGCGCTTGACCGGGTTTGACCTCGGCATCTTCCAAGGTGGGTTGTTCACATTTCCGGTCCTTCCCGATAGGTCTTCTGAGCGGTCCTCCCTTCGAGGCCGGTCACCAACACCTAACCAAACGCACCGATGAAATTTCGCCAACTCACCGTTCTTTCGTTGATCTTGGGCTTCACCGCCCCCGCCATGGCCCAGCTGCCGCGCATCGTGGTGCAGGGCACAGGCACGCCCGCAGTGTTCACTGACCTGGCCGATGCCGTGGCCGCCGCACAGGCTGGGGACAAACTCTACCTGAGCGGGAACAACTTCCCCTTTCCGGCCAACTTGGAAATTGACAAGGAGCTGCACTTCTTCGGGGCGGGCGTGCATCCGGACAGCACGCAGGTCACCGGGACCACTACGCTCACCTGCGCAAGCACCGCAGAACCACTGCGGGTGCTCACCACCGCGTCGGGCAGCACCTTCACCGGCATCCGCTTCACCACCACCGCAGGGGACTTCAGCAGCCTGGCCATCCAGTACGGGGTCGTCGATGCCGATGATGACCCTACGGACATCGTGTTCCAGCGCTGCTGGTTCCAGGGGCAGGTCCAGTTGGGAACAGGCCCTGATGCCGGAGGGCCGACCACGTTCGATGAGTGCGTCTTCCTCGGCCGGATCGATGGCATGGGCCGCAGCGCCACGCTCACCCGCTGCATCATCGCCAACGGCTACAATACGATCACGCTCACCGGCCTCGACGGTGCCTCAACGGTGGAGAACTGCGTGGTGCTCGGCACCATCCAGACGAACAACGGGGTCACCATCCGCAACTCCTTCCTGCGCACGAACGGCGGCTACGCATCGTTTGCCTGCACGAACTGCGTCTTTCAGAACAACATCACACCGAACCAGTTGATCGCCGACGCCTCACCTGGCGTTGTGGCCACCGGCAACCTCACCGATGTGGACCTCGGCACCTTGTTCGTGGCCGAAAGCAACGGCATGTATGAGGTCACCGACGACCTGCACATGGTGGCAGGCAGCCCGGGCATCGGCTTCGGAACGGACGGCACCGATGTGGGCATCTACGGCACCGCTTCGCCCTACAAGCCCGGAGCCGTGCCCTTCAACCCGCATTTCCGCCAGGCCACCATTGCCCCCAGCACGAACAACAATGGCGGGTTGCCGGTGAACATCCGCGTGGCCGCCCAGCAGCATTGATCCCCTCGGCCATGATCAATACCGACCGGACCATGAGACCCTACCTCCTGCTTCCCGCGCTGGCCCTGGCCGCTGGCTTACAGGCCCAGGACATCAACGCCTATCGCTATTGGTACGATGATGCCACCGCCGATGCCGTCACCACCACCGTGGCGCCTGCTGCGGAGCTCTCACTGAACACCACACTGCCCACCGGCACCATGGCGGCTGGATACCACCGCTTGAGCATCCAGTTCCGCGACACGGACGGCAAGTGGTCGGCCCCGCAGACCCAGCTGTTCACGCGCTCCAGCACAACGGCCAACGGGTACCGCTACTGGTTGAACGATGATCCCAGCACCTTGGTGGAAGGCACCATCACCGCCGGGGCCACGGTGGACCTGAACACCGCATTGGCCACCAGCACCGGTGACCGCCTCTTCAACCTGGTCACCATCCAGTTCCAAGAAAGCGACGGGCTGTACAGCGCACCGATCACCAAGGCCTACACGCGCGGCACCGGCGAAGTACACGGCTATGAATACTGGATCGATGATGCGATCGCCGACCGCGTGACCAACACCCTCGGGCCCGCCGCCGTGGTGGACCTCATCGCCGACCTTCCGCTCTCCCTCACCCAAGGCGAGCACGTGCTCACCATCCGCTTCAGCACCGAGCAAGGCACCTGGAGCGTACCGTTGAGCGCCACCTTCAGCTTCGTGGTAGGCATCGAGGAGCTGCCGGGCATCAACGACCTGCTGCTCTTCCCCAACCCGGCCACGGACCAACTGGGCCTGCGGCTGAACAGTGCCGATGCACACACCTTGCGGCTGGAGATCCTCGATGTGAGCGGTCAACGCATCCGCGACATCGGGCCGTGGGGCGTACACGGCACCAACTGGAAGAGCTGGGACATCAGCGACCTGGCCAAGGGCACCTACTTCCTGCGGATCCAAGACGAACAAGGTTCGTGGAGCACCAGCTTCGTGAAGCAGTAGCATTTTCTCCAAGCGTACGACCGGGGCAGGGAGCGATCCCTCGCCCCGGTCCGCGTTTCCGGTTCTTCGGGATGCAGGGCTGAGGGCGAACTTCCCCCGGGTCACAGGCCCTGTTCCTGCAGATCCTCTGCACGCAGATCTGTCCCGCTCCAGCGGGATCAAGAAGCTCACGGGGATGACGCCCTCGGCGTTCAAGGCGATGGGGAAAGGCCGCACCGCGCTGGACCGGGTGGGGTGACCGCAGGCGGGAACGGGCTTGTTCCCGGGTAGAAGAACATTAGTAAAGTTAATTTAGTAAAAGAGTATTACTTTTGATCCATGAAGATCGACAACCCCTTCCTGGTGACGGCCTACGTGTCGCCGCAGCTCTTCTGCGACCGGGAGGCGGAGACCGCGACCATCGCCGGGGCCCTGCGCAACGGCCGTCACGTGATGCTCTACAGCCCGCGACGCTACGGCAAGACGGGCCTCATCCGCCACGTCTTCGGCACGCTCGCCAAGCAGCGCGACACCACCACCGTCTTCGCCGACATCTACGCGGCGGACGATGCGCACCAGTTCAACGTGATCCTGCTCAACGCCGTGCACGAGGCGTTGAACCCCAGCCCGAAGCTCTTCTTGAAGAACGCCATGGCGTGGTTCTCGGCGCTGCGCCCCGTGGTGCAGTTCGATGAGCTGAGCGGCCAGCCCAGCATCGCCCTGGAACGCGCCAAGCACCGCAAGGAGGAGGCCACCACGCGCGAGATCTTCCGGATCCTACGGCAACAGAAGCGCACCATCTTCCTGGCCCTCGACGAGTTCCAGCAGATCGCCACCTTTCCCGATGTGCGTATGGACGCCGTGCTGCGCACCGAGCTGCAACGCAGCCCCAACGTGCGCTGCATCTTCTCCGGCAGCCAGCGCCACATCCTACAGGACCTCTTCAACAACGCCACCAAGCCTTTCTTCGGCAGCGCCGACCAGGTGGAGCTGCACCGCATCGATCGGGACGTGTACGCCGCCTTTGCCTGTACCCTGATGAAGCGGCACAAACGCTCTTTGGCAAAAGAAGACGCGCTGTTCTGTTACGACTGGTGCAACGGCCATACCTACTACGTGCAAGTGCTGCTCAACCGGCTCTTTGGCGATGCGCGTCCGCTGGTGCGCGCCACCATCGTGGATGTGATGCGCTCGCTGGTGCGCGAGCAGGACGCGATCATGGCCACCCTGCGCAGCGCCCTCACCAAAGGCCAGTGGGACCTGTTCGCCGCGATCTCGCGCGAGGTCGAGGTGGACACGCCCACCGGCAGCGCGTTCATCCGCAAACACGGCCTCACCTCCTCGGCCGCGTTGGTGCATGCCCTGCAAGCCCTGTTGGACCGCGAGCTGGTCTATATCATCGCGCACCGCGCCGACAGCGGCAAACCGGTGTATGCGCCATACAACCCCTTCCACGGGGCCTGGTTCAAGTACCGATAGCGGGGGAGCTGATCCCGAGTTCCGCAGATCACTTCCGCTCCAACGGCCGCTTCATTTCTTTTTCTTCAGCATGCGTTTCACCTCAGGCAGGGAGTAGCCCTTCCCTTCACCGACATTGCGGCGCGCACGGCGCTCCTCCAACAGGGCCAAGTGCTCCTTGGTGAACGCGAATTCGTCCTTCTCCGTGGCGAGCGCCTTGCCCACTTTCTCCAACACCTTCT
>JADZAC010000040.1 GCA_020852835.1 Flavobacteriales bacterium | reverse complement strand
GAGCGGTCAGTGCGTTCTCGGTAACGGAACCGAATGTCCAGATGCGCCAGAAGCCGAAGAAGGCCTGCGCGGCGAAGACCAGCAGCAGCAGCTTGAGGATGCTGTGCACATTGCCCAGGTCGTTCACGGGTGCCTGCCAGAACCCCGTGCCGGCCTTGGCGTCGATCAGCTTGCCGATGAGGAAGGGGAAGGCCGCGCTCAACAGGCTGGTGAGCAGCAGGCAGCCCATGCCCAGCGCGAAGAGCCCGCGTTGGCCGCGCATGTAGCGGAACACGCGGAAGAACTTGCGGAGGGCGGCTTTGGAGAGCTTGGCGGGTTTGGCGCCGTCGGCACCTTCACCGCGTCTTCTGGATGCCATGCGTTCAAATGTGCCGCCAAATTCGGCATGCGCCACCGTGCGTGCCCCAAGATGTTGATCGTTTTTGCACTTCGGGCCGGCAAGCCTACCCGTGCAGCGCCACCATCTTGTCGGCGATGTGGTCGAAGAGGTTTTTCAAGGGCTTCTCCACCATCATCTTCAACAAGGGGTTCAGGTCGGCTTGGAAAAGCTGGTAGGCTTCGGTGCGGCCGTCCTTTTCTTGCAGGTGCACATCCAGCGTGAAGGTGAATGGGGAGCGGTCCGTGCTTTTCATCTTCACCAGGCTGTTGGGCGTGCCGCCGTCCAGCGTCAGGCCTATGGTGGCTGCGCCCTGCACCTTGAAGGAGCAGCTTCGGCCGTCGCTCTTCCATTCGCTGATGCGGTCTTGCGGCAGCAGCTGGCGGAAGTTGTTCATGTCCTGGAGGAAGGGGTACAGTTCATCCGCGCGGCGGGCAATGGCCACGGTTTTGCTCTGGATGGTGGTCATGCTCACTTGGCGGGTTTTTCGGTGGTGGCCTTGCGGGCCGGTGCGCCATTGCCCGCGGCGCCGCCGGCACCGGCCCAGTTGGCGGGGTCTTCGCGCCATTTCTTCAGCGGCGCCAAGTCCTTCTCGGTGATGTACCCGTCGGCAATGGCCTGCTGTAGCAGGATGTTGTAATTGGTGAGGGCATGCAGGCGCACCTTGGCCTTGCCGAAGGCTTCGGTGGCTTCCTTGAGCCCGTAGGTGAAAATGCTCACCATGCCTTTTACTTCGATCCCCGCTTCCCGCAGGGAGGCCACGGCGGTAAGGCTGCTCTTGCCGGTGCTCACCAGGTCTTCCACCACTACGGCATTCCGCCCTTGGGTAAGGTCGCCCTCCACGGTGTTCTTCATGCCGTGGCCTTTCACCGAGCTGCGCACGTAGGCAAAGGGCAGGCCCATTTCCTGGGCCACCAGCACGCCGTGCGCGATGCCGCCGGTGGCCACGCCCACGATCATGTCCGGCTTGCCGAACTCCCGGTTGATGGCCTCCACGAACTGCTGGCGGATGTAGGTGCGCATCACGGGGTGCCCCAGGATCTTGCGGTTGTCGCAGTAGATCGGGCTCAACCAGCCGCTGGCCCAGGTGAACGGTTTGAGCGGTTCAAGCCGCACGGCTTTGATGCGTAACAGGAATTCGGCGATCTTCAGCGCCGGATCAAGCAGGGGATCCATGGCGCGAAATTATACCGTCCATATCGAGGGAAAGCCGTTGATCATAGGCGATAGGCCAAACTTGCGCACAATGCCGCCCAACTGGCTGAGCCTGCGGGTGGAGAGCCGTGCGGAAATGTTCACCGCCTGGCGGATGTTGGCCGAAGTGGCCGATGTGCACGGGCTGCATGCCTTCGGAAAGGATGTGGAGGAGCTCTGGTGCTGGTTCCGCGAAGGGCACCGCTTGGTGGAGGCGGCCGGGGGTGCCGTAACGGATGGTGCGGGAAGGTTGTTGGCCATTCACCGCTTGGGCCGCTGGGACCTGCCCAAGGGCAAGGTGGAAGCAGGGGAGGAGCTGCAAGCGGCTGCCGTGCGCGAGGTACAGGAGGAATGCGGCTTGCACCGGCTCCAGGTGCTGCGGCCGTTGTGCGAAACGTGGCACACCTATGCGCGTGCCGGGGAGCGCCACCTGAAGCGGACGCACTGGTACTTGATGCGGGGGGATTCCTCGGAACCACTGGCCGCGCAGACCGAGGAAGCCATTGATGCCGTGCAATGGCTGGGGCCCGATGAACTGGAACACATGCGCAGGGATACCTACCCCTCGTTGCTGCCCGTGCTCAACGCCTGGGCGGCCCGCGGTCCGGCGTGAGCTGCTGCCGGGCCTCCTGCTCCACTTTCAGTTTATGCAGTTCAGCGCCTAGGCCTTTGCTGGGAAGAGGGCCGGGAGCCGACCGCAGCACGCCGTCACGCAGCAGGAAGAGCTTGGGTGCGCTGCGGATGCGCCAAGCGTCCAGCAGGCTGCGTTGGTCGGCCGGTGCGGCCCATGTGCCCGGCAGTTGCCGGTTTGTTCGGAGCCAGGCGGCAAGCGCGGGCGGCCGTTGGTCCAAGGCGATGCAGAGCAGCTGCACATAACGCCCGTACTCCTTGTGCAGCGCGGTGATCGCTGCCAGCTCCTGCTCGCTGTACGCTCTGCCCGGTTGTACCACCAGCACGCATGCATCGCCCTGCAACAAGCTGTCCAGCGGCAAGGCCCGCCCTGTGGGGGACAGCAATTCCACCTGGGGCAACCGGGTGCCCGGGGCCATGGCCGTGAGGTCGCGTACCATGTTCGCCGCGATCATCCGGTGCTCGGCGAAGGTGGATCGGGCCTCCACATCGCGCAAGATCTTCAAGATGCCCGCCGGGTCGAACAGGGCATTGCCCCGG